>NZ_JBIAPT010000021.1:25375-153030 GCF_042888425.1 Streptomyces sp. NPDC002889 | reverse complement strand
GAGCTACTGAGGGATCATCAGCACGAGCGCCACCGGCCGGTCTCGCTCACGGACAGCCTCCGCGACGCGCTCGCCATGGACGCCGGCGAGCCTCCCAAAAGGCGGTCTCCGTCTGGACGCTCACCGAAGACGACGGCGCGGGGGGTCTGATCAGGGTGTGTGGGCCATCTGGGGGCCAGGATCCCGTCAGTCGGCGCTGGTCAGCCCCTTGCCGATGAGGTTGTTGGCGAGCGACTGCTGACCGCGAAGGATCTCCGCGTGGAAGCGGAAGAGGACCGGGAGACTGTGGCCAGGCGGTGGCCGGTCAGCCAGGACATGAGCACTCGATGACCCACCGTCGGCGGCCGAGACGATCGCTGGACTCGATGCCCTTATGGGCGTTACGGACTCCGATGCGTTTACCCCATCGTCATTTCCGCAGGTGAGGGAGTCGTACCCCTTGTCGGCATGCAGGCGTTGAGGCTTTGAATCGGTCGTGTGGGATTCGTGTCCCATGCGGAATTGGGACAGTATCGGCATCGGCTTCAGCACGGGCGCCGGAGCTGACTCGCCTGCGCGCCGCGGCCACAGAGGGGGCCTTCGACCTGGACTGCGCCCGAGCTCTTCGCGACCTGTCCGATCACCGCATTCGTGCTGCTCGCTCTCAGCCGGAGGCGCACCTCAGCCGTCGGCATCTGGATGCCCGTACTCCGCCCGAAACCCGCCGACGCGGTCCGCCACCAGTGCGAGCCAGGCGCCTGCTGTGTACGACGTCGGCGGTTCAACCTCCATCCCCAACTCGGATACGGCGAGCGCGCAATCGGACTCCTCAAGGCCGAGAGCGAACAGCTCGTGCAGCTCGCCGACGAGGCGGGCCGTGAGCGTGCGGTCGGCCGTGCTGACGTAGTCGCGTACGGCGGAGTCGTGGTCGGCGAATTCGTCGGGCATGTCCTGCGAGAACCAGCCGCCGAGGAACTGGCCGAGCTCGGGGAAGCGGGCGTGCCACTCCCAGTGCGTCTCGGGCATCGCCGCCGGAGGCGGGACCTCGCCCTCCTCGATGCTGCGGCGGATGTGGTCGGCGAGCAGGACCAGCCATTGCTGGATCTCGGCCTCGGGCAGGCCGATGTCCGGCACCGGGTAGAACTCGCCGAGGCGGAGCCGGAGCCGGCCGGGGGGATTCTGGGCGTAGGTGCGGAGCTGCTGCTCCGCGATCGACAGGGCCCAGGGGCGGCTGTGCCAGGTGTGGCGCAGATAGGCCGTGAGGGCCTGGCCGGGCCGTTCGGGGGTGTCGTCGGCGGGCTGGCCGACGTATGCGCTGATCACCTGGTCGAGTTCGCCGTAACGGCGGTCGAACTCCAGGGGCTTCATGGACATGGGCGGGCCTGGGCCTCTACACGTAGATCGGGAAGGTGGTATGCACGGCGAACCCCAGCGCACTCGCCGGCTCACGCCGGAGCACCACCCGGGCGGCCCGCACGTCCACGGGTCCGCGTCCCGCGAGGGCCATGCCCTGGAGCAGGACGCGGCCGACCGGCTCGGTGCGCGAGGGCCAGGCGGCCTCGATGGTGAGGCGGGGGCGGGTGCCCTGGGCGAGCCAGCGGTGGATGGCCTGCTCGTTGCGGGTGACGACCTCCTGGGTGGCCCACTGGGCGGTTTCCCGGTCGGGGTAGGTGGCGGAT
Source organism: Streptomyces sp. NPDC002889 (assembly GCF_042888425.1). Taxonomy (NCBI): domain Bacteria; kingdom Bacillati; phylum Actinomycetota; class Actinomycetes; order Kitasatosporales; family Streptomycetaceae; genus Streptomyces; species Streptomyces sp. NPDC002889. The sequence goes on along the minus strand of NZ_JBIAPT010000021.1, from coordinate 151,372 downwards.
CGGATGAGCACTGGGTCTTCCCGGTTTGTGTGGGCGGGTCAGATGGATTGGAAGTTCCAGAACATGGCGACTTCGGTGTCATTCACGGCGATCAGACCGGCATCCCAGCCGTAGTGGCTGAACGGGTCGAGACCCGTGACGGGCTGTTTGTAGAAATCAGGACGGTCGCCCTTCCAGCCGATGTTGGAATAGAAGCGGGTACCGTCCGGGAAGCGCGACATGATCACTTCGGCGCAGCGTTCCATGTTGGGCCTGCGCTCGTCCCAGCTCCAGGTCTTGGTCGCGTCCAGGCCGAGGACTCCGAGCAGGACGACCAGCGACCGCGCCGAGGAGCGGGGGAGCTCCGTCACCCGTGCTCGGAAGCGCTCGGCGTCCTCGGGGGTCGAGGGGGTCTCCAGCCAGGGGAACAGCGGATCCTCCCGCCTCTCGTCTTCCCCCTCGTGAGGATCGATGGATTCCCAGCCCCGCGGGTCCAGGGTCTCGAGGCGCATGATCGCCGCGACGTCGAACCACCACTCGTTGTGCTCGCGCTCAGCGACGCCGACGAACGTACAGATGTGCTCGTACAGCCTGAGCGCGTCCGACCAGGTCTCCGCGCCGAGGTCTTCCATCATTTGCTCCATTATTCAGGCGCCGAGGTGTAGATGACGAAGGGAGGGTCGAGGCTGGGGTCGTACCTGAGGCGCGTGGTCACCCCGTGGGAGTCCTGGGCGGGCAAGATCTGGTCTTTCACGATGCGCGAGGTGCGCCCGGTCACGGTCGGTCCCGCGAGCGGGCCTTCGTTCGGCACCGACGGCACGGTGAAAGCCTTCGAAGGTGGCTGTGGTGGCGGATTCTTCAGCCAGTCCTGGATTTCCGACGTGTTCTGGCGGATGCAGTACTGGGTGTACTTCTGCGCCGACTCCAGGTCGGGGAAGGTCGAGGCGGCGAGAACTTTCGCCTTGCCGCCCGCAGTCTTCTCGTCCTCGAGGCGCTGGATGAGCTGTTCATCGGTTTTGCCGACGTGCTTGTCGAGGGTGTGCCCGTCCCCGAGCCCCTCGTTCGTCGCCAGGTCCAGCGAGTACATGTACGGGAAGGGGCTCTCGCCGCTGCGCTGCCAGCTGTGCTCCTTCTTGAACTCGTTGAGCGAGCGCGCGCCGAAGCCCTGGGCCCGGGCGATCTCCGCCTGGTAGGTCGGGGCGCTGAGAATGGCCAGATCCAGCTCCGCGAGTAGGGCGCGGAGTTTGCCGGCTGCCTCATTGAACTCGCGGTGGTAGTTCTCGACCACCGCGTCCACGCCCTCCTTGTCCATGTGGGACCGGAAGATGAGCACGATCGTGCCGACGATCCCGCCGACCACTCTCTTGGTCAGTTCCTTCCAGTCGAAGCTCGGCATCAGGTCATTGACCGTGGCCTTCGTGGCGTTGATGCCGGCTTGTGTGGTGAACTTGGTGGTCTTCTCCCCGACGTCGGACACGTGTTCCAGGATGTCGGCGACCGCGTCCGCGGTCTTCTTCAACACGTCGATGATGGGCCGCCGACCGGACGGCGGGAGGTCCTTGGTGGTCCGCCATTCGCGGCCGCCGGTCTGGTTCCGCTCGCCGTCCTCCCCGCGCTGCCGCCCCCAAGCCGTGGTGCCCCAGATGGTCTGGCCGAAGGCCCGCATGGCGGCCTGCCACTCGCCCCTGTCCTTCGGGTTGGTGATCGTGGCGATGGCGTCGTTGAACTCGTCCGAGGACTTCACGGCCTCGGAGCCGACCTTCCGCCACGCCTTGGCCATGTCCCGGACCTCGTCCTCCTTGATGCCCGGGGTGATCTCGTGGACCTTGCCGAGACGCAGGCCGTCCTCGATGGCCGGCCGGATGACGTCCGCGAGGAAGTCGGGGATCTCGCCGAGCGCGCCGGAGATCCACCACGAGTCGACGTCCTCGCCGGTGCCCGTCCACTTGATCGGGTTGACGGGCCCGTAGGGCGGCGTCTTGTTGATGACGACCGGCTCCGGGCGCCGGGTCGGCTGCGGGCCCTTGCGGCCGCTCGCCTCCCATTCGGCCAGCACATAGTGGTTGGCGGTGAGCGTCAGCCCCACGGCGGCGCCGCCGACGCTGACCACACCCCGGCCCCAGGCCTCCAGGAACTTGGCGGCGACCTGCTGGTACGCCTCGGCGAAGTTGTCGGCGGCCCAGCCGGTCCCGGCGGACTGGTTGTACTTGTTCAGTACGTCGACCAGGCCGAAGGGCCGTTCGGAGTGGTTGAACTGCGCGTCCCGGACCAGGTCCGAGGCGTGGTAGACGTGCACGGGCTGGATGTCGAAGCCCCCGTTCTGCGCGGGGGACGGCGGCGGCGGTCCTGCCATCAGGCGGCCCCCCAGCCGCGCAGCACGGCCTGGTGCGCGGAGGCGTAGGTGAGGTGGCCCTTGACCACCATCTCGTGCAGCCAGGCTTGGGCCGCCTCCAGATCCTGCGCGGACAGATCCCATTTGTCGAGCTCGTCGACAAATGCCTGGCGCGCTTCGCCGTCCCAGGTCAGAACGACCTTTTCCACCCGCGGATAGAGCAGGTCCAGCTTTTCGTTGAGATTCTTGAGGATGTCCTCGAGATCGGCGGAGAGCTTCCGCAGGGTCGCGAAGTCGACTGCTATGTGGTCGTCGTCCGACGACATGTGTCCCCCCGATGTCACAAGTCGGCGATGTGGCTCTGCGGCTTCTGGGGGGCGGGCACCCCGGCGTCCGGGTTCGGCGTGGAGAGTTCGTTTGCCTCGGCGGCCACATCGACCGAGCTCTGGATCTGCCGGAAGCGGTCCATGATGTCCATCTCCTGCTCGGTGAAGCCGTCCCGACTCAGACGAACGGCCTGTTCGAGTGTCTTCATCACCTCACGGAGGCGTACGGCGTCCTCCGCGACCCCTCGGTGGAGAGCCCGGTAGGCCTTGGCCGCGGGACCGCGCCAGCCCGCCTCGATGACGTCGACGATTTCGTCCATGCGCTTGACCTGTTTGTTCAGGTAGTTCTGCATATCGTCGAGATCATTGGCGAGGACGGTCAATTTGTCATTGGATGCTCGGAGTCTGGGTTCCTCCATAAGCTGCTCCCCCTCGCCATCAATTCCGTTGTCACATCGGTGACTTGACGAATCCTATCAATGCACGTTGCACACGGTGGGACGGTGGGACGGTGAGGAGGGAGACGGTGACGGACTCCTGACCCCCACCATCGTGTACGTGCTGCCGTCCAAGGAGCTCACTGAGTCCGCCAACCCAGCTCCTCCCGTCAGCGGCCTCGGCGGCTGCATCCAGCCGCCCGTTTGGGTGTCCCCGGCGGAGATGAGCCACTCCGCGGCCTACCGCCCGAAAGGAGTCCAGCGAGCGTGGCGGAGTCAGGGGAGTGTGGGCCATCTGTGGGCCAGCTCAGGCCTGCAGCCTTGCGCAGCTCCTTCGCGAGGATTCAGCCATCGCGGCGAAGGCCCAACCGCCGGGTAGCGGTCGAGGATCGACAGGACGGCCGGCCACCTTCCGCTTCAGGCGAGCTGAGAATCTGTTACTTCGCGCACTCGCACGCCCTGCTCTACAACAACCCTCGCGACTGACCATGTCTTTGTGCCAGCTTACGTACCGTCCCGGCGTGGTTTGCGGCAAGTAGGAGCGCACAGCCCCGGGCGGGTTCTAGCCTCGGCGGGTGGGGCAACGTGAGGCACGCGCAGGGGCGTTACACGGGGGCATTAGGGGTGGCGGGTAGCGGGAATGCCGCGGGCGGGGTGCGGTTGTTCGTCAGTTACGCGGGGGCAGACCGGGCTTGGGCGGAATGGGTTGCCTGGCAGTTGCAGGATGCCGGGTATGAGGTTGAGTTGGATGCCTGGCACTGGGAGGCGGGGGCGAACGCCGTCCTGCGCATGAACCAGGCCATGGAGCGCGGCCGGATGGTGGCGCTGTTCTCGGTCGCTTACTTCGATCCCGAGCGGTGGACCACTGAGGAGTGGACGGCGGTATTGGCCGGCAGGGAGAAGGGGAGGCTGATTCCCGTGCGGATCGAGGGCGCCACCGCACCACTGATCCTCCGGCCCCTGGTGGCGCCGGCACTGTTCGGACTGGACGAAGAGAAGGCCCGCGAAGCGCTGCTGACCGCGGTGACCGGGCCCGTGCCTCCCAGAGTGTCCCCGGGGTTTCCGGGCGATGGCGGGACAGGGCGGTTGCGCAATATGGGGGCGAAAGGCCCACGGCTGCCGGGAACCCTGCCCCGGGTGTGGAACGTGCCGGCCCGCAACGCCGGGTTCGTCGGACGCGACGGCACGCTGGTCGACGTCCGCACCCGGCTTGCGGGCGGCCAGCCGGTGGCGGTGCTGGCGCTGGACGGCCGGGGCGGGGTCGGCAAGACCCAGCCGGCCACGGAGTACGCGCACCGCTTCTGTGGAGAGTACGAGCTGGTGTGGTGGGTGCGGGCGGAGGATCCCGCTCTGATTCCCGACCAGTTCGCCCGGCTGGCCGTCGCTGCGGGCGCTGCGCAGCGGGATGAGCCTGCTGAGGATGCGGTGCAGGCACTATGGGCGGAGCTGCGCTCCCGGGCCCGCTGGCTGACCGTCTTCGACAACGCCGAGGACCCGGCGGAGCTGGCCAATCTTCTGCCGTCCGGGCCGGGGCATGTGCTGATCACTTCCCGCAACCCACGCTGGTACGGCCTGGCCTCCCCTTTGGGCGTTGACGTGCTCGCGCGTCGGGAGTCTGTGACCCTGCTGCGCACCCGGACGCCGGGCTTGTCGGAAGCGGATGCGAAGCGGCTGGCCGAGGCCTTGGGACGACCTGCCGCTGGCCCTGGCCAGGCAGCCGAACTCCTGACAACGATGACCGTGGACTCGTATCTGGGCCTGTTGGTCAACAATGCCAGTGAGGCGACCGATGGGGGACCCCGCTGGGGTATCCGCGCTCGCTGGCCGCTCAGATTCGGCTGAGCACTCGACGTTTGCGCGCTCAGGACCCGGAAGCGGCTGACGTGTTGGATGCCTGCGCGCTGCTGGCTCCCGAGCCCTTTTCTCTGCACGCATGCACCGCGCAGGAGGCTGAGGACACGTCACCCATGGATCGGGTTTTGGCGGAGCTGCGCACGAGGAACCGCATCCTGTCGACGCTGCACCAGCACGGGCTGGCCCGCGTGTCGGCCGGCAATCTGCAACTGCACCGCCTCACCCAGGCCGTTCTCAAGGACCAACTCTCCCCCGAGGAATGTGCCGCCGCTGCACGCAATGCCGGCGTCCTGCTGGCCGCGGCATCTCCCAGCAGTGGGATAGACCCTGCTGCCTGGCCTCGCTGGCCCGACCTTCTGCCCCATCTGCTGGCCATCGACCCGGCCGACCTGGCCACCGCCGACGCCCGCTATGCAGCATGTGAAGCGTGCCTGTACCTCCTGAACCGCGGTAGCACCCAGGCCGTCCTGCCCCGGCTGCGAGAACTCCACCAGACATGGACCGCGCTGCTGGACTCCGACCACACTCACACCTGGTGGGCCGCCAACTACCTGGCCCAGGCATACGCCGCCGTTGGCAACCATGACCAGGCCTATGCGGTGCACAGCGACCTACAGCGATCAGCGCGAGCGGGATCGCCACCAGCCCGCGGCGCAATGGCTGCTCCAGAAGGTGGTCCGCCGACAAGCGACGAAAACGCATATGTCGCTCCTGCCCCCTGCTTGGCTGTGCATGTTCCCGGGACAGCAGCCGCCGACCGGGCTGGAGGTGTCCAGGGTGCGGGGGGTTGGGCCGACCCGGCGTGGAGGATCAGGGGGCTGCGCCGCGCGCCACCCGCTACGGGCACGCCCACCTGGGCGTGCGTACCGATGCGCGCCCGGCCGACGCCGCCTGGTGGGACACCGAACGATCGGGTTGCGAAGGCGTCGAAGACCCCAGTTGAGGGCCGGCACCCGCAATCATGGGAGCAAGCACTCACGCGGAGGCGCCCACGGCCAGGTCGTCACGATGGATCTGTGGTGGGCCGTCAGGGCGAGGGGGACGCCGAGGCGGGCGGCGCAGGTGGCAGGTTGTAGACGTTGTCGGGCGTCACGATGGTGGTGATGGCCTTCGCGAAGAGCGTGCTGGTCTCGTTGCCCTGGTAGGGAATGTCCGTGTTGCTGAGCACCACCAGGGTCGCCTTCGCCGCGGGCAGGTAGACAGCCACTGTCTGGTAGCCGGGGATCGAACCGTTGTGCCCGAGCCAGCCGTGATTGTCGAAGATGCCGAGGCCGTATCCGGTCCCGGGGTAGCCGGTGGGCAGAGTACGCAGTCGCTGGGCCTGCGTGGCGGGCTCAAGAAGTGTGCCCGTGGCGACAATGCGTGCCCACTCGCGCAGGTCGGACAGGTCCGAGATCATCGCTCCGGCGGCCCAGGCCCAGGACGGGTCCCAGTCGGTCGCGTCCGCGACCCTGCCGTTCAGCGTCTGGTTGGTGTAGCCGTGTGCGTGCGGATCCGGGAACTCGGTCCCGGTGGGAAAGAGTGTGTGGTCCAGGTGACTCGGATCCAGCACCTGCTGTTCCAGGTAGTCGGCAAGGCTTTGGCCGCTCGCCTTCTCCACGACCAGGCCGAGCAGGATCAGGTTCGTGTTGGAGTACTCGAACTTCTCCCCCGGCTGGAAATTCGGGGAGTGCTTGAAGCTGTAGTCGAGCAGTTCCTGCGGTGTGAAGCGCCGGTCGGGGTCGGAGAGGAAGGCCTTGTCGAAATCGGCGTCCTCGCTGTACGAGAACAGCCCGCTGCGCATCTCGGCCAGTTGGCGCAGGGTGATCCGGTCTCCGTTGGGGACGTCGTCCACGTATTTCGACACCGGGTCGTCGAGACCGACCTTCCCCGCATCCACCAGGCGCAGGACGCCGGTCACGGTGAAGGTCTTCGTCTCGCTGCCGATCCGCATGCGCAGACCGTCCGACATGGCGGTGTCGTTGCTCTTGTCGGCGACACCGAACGCGCGGACGTAGTTGCCCTTTCCCGGAACCCACAGCCCCACGATGACGCCGGGCACCCCCGCCTGACGCATCGTCCGGGTGACGGCTTTGTCCAGTTGGTCCGACACCGCGGGAGTCAGTTTGCGCACGGAGGCGCTGGGAGAAGGGCTCACGGATGTCGCGGCTGCCGCGGCCGGCGGGGCGGACGTCGAGGTGCTGGTGCACGCCGTGAACGTCAGCAGCCCCGCGGCGGCGAGTGCCGCCACCGCGATCCGGCGGTATGCCTTCGTCGTGAACAGGCGTCGCTCGGGCGTGCGCGTCATCTCAGGTGCCTCTTTCGGCCGTGAGGACAGTGCTTGCCGTGGCACGCAAGTACAGGGAGGGCGCGGACAGCGGACGCGTGCCGTGCACAACGTACGTCGCGGGTACGCGTGTGCCGGCGAGACCGGGCCCGCACTGACCCGTTCGGCAGCGGGCAGAAACGAGGCACGCACGATCCGTCCGCCATATGGCCGACGCAGCGGCGGGCCGATGCGCGGGCCGGAGGCGCAGCAGCAGAGACACGAGGCGCCGCCGCGGCCTGAAGGGGCAGGGGCGGCGCCTCGACGGCGCCGCCGTGCGTGATCCGTGTCATCCGCGATGTCCCGCGTTGAGGCGGGCGGCCGAGGCGATCGTCGCGCGCGCCTCGTGTTCCGTGAGGCCCGCTCGGATCGCCGCCTCGGTGAGGGCATCCGCGAGTGCATCGCCGAAGCCGTTCTCGTATGCACGGCAGGCCGCCCAGAACAGACGGGTGTTGCGTTGGCCCTCCTGTGCCGCGAGCACGAACTGGACGAGCCCCTGGCCCTGACGCGCGGTGGGGCGTGGGGGTGCCACGTGGTGGTGGGGGCGCGCTGGGGGCGTGATCAGGCGCAGCAGCGCGCGCGGGCAGGGCGCGGGAGGCAGTTCGGCAGTGCCGGCGGCCAGCCGGTACGCGCCGTGGGCGGTGACCGAGCCCGGGCCGACGAGGTAGCCGCCGGCGCCGCGGATGTCGATGCCGGGGGCGAGTCGGCTCGCCGAGTTCGGGACGACGACGTCGGGCGGGCCGGTCAGCCACAGGTGGCGTCCGCCGCTCGGGGTGAGCACCGTGACCGTCTCGGGGATCGTGAACAGGTGCTGCAGCGCCAGATGCCGGAGCGCGGCCGCGGAGTCGGTCGGCGACTTGGTGTCGAGGTCGATGCCGATCAGATGGTGAGGGGGCCGTCCGCAGGCGATGCCGTAGCCCGTGGCCCACGGCGCGGCCGCGAAGAGAGCGCGCACACCCGCGGGGTCGCTGGTGGCGTCGTGGACGCCGTGGCCCGGGAGGCCGCATTCGCCGCGGCACAGGACCGGCTCGGGGGCGTCGCGGTGGGGAGAGCGCAGGGCGGGGAGCTTCGTGGGGGACAGCGGGATCACGGGGAGACCGCGCTCGGCGGCACACAGAGCGTGGGCGAGGGCCAGGGTGGCGGTCTGCCGGTCGGTGATGGCCATGGAATTATTTTCGTACAGACGTTCGAAGAAAGGAAGGGGGTCGGGGTGGGCGGAGGGGGTGAGCGGAATGCGCCGTAACGCTTCACCTCTTGCGGTGCCCGATGTCCAGGTGTCTGTTGCGGCTGGGTGCAGCTCTGTGGACAAGGAGGGGGTTTATCGACTTGTCCTCACGCTTGAGGGGGAATCGGGGAGTCCAAGGTGGTTCACGGGGATCGCGTGGGCAATTCTGATCTCGCGACGTCGAGACCAAGATCCGGGGCGGTCGGCCAACTGCCCTGAAAAGCCGCACTTGAGCAGTACCGGTTCCTGGAGGAAAAGATCATGGCACGTGTCCGTCCCGCTCGAATCCTCGCCTCTCTCGCCGCTCTGCCTCTCACTGCCGCACTGTTCACCGGAGTCGCCCAGGCCGACCTCGGTGGCGTCGCGGACGACGGGTCGGACGTGGCGGTGGCCACGCTCGTCGGCAGCGGTGTCGGAGCCGGCAACAGCGGCAACTCGACCACCACCCAGCAGGTGGCGACGGGCTCGGGCGCGAGCAACCAGAACAACACGGCAAGCGTGAACGGCTTCGGCTTCACGGCCCTCGACCAGGACAGCCTGGCTGTGAACTTCTCCCCCCTGTGGTGACCGCCGGCCCGAGGGGGTGAGGTAAGGGGGAACGAGCGCCTGCGCGGCGGCACTTCGGTGCCGTCCCGCAGGCGCTTGCATGTTGACAGGGAACCCAGAACTGACGGACAGTCAGAAACCTCTGATCCGTGCGCCTGGGAGGCGGCCGCCGTGCACCTCGCCCCGACGGAGCGACAGCAGCAGCTGCGCACCGAACTCCGTACGTACTTCCACGATGTGATGCCGGACGGGCCCCCGCCCCCCGAGGACCACGCAGCGCAGCGGAGGCTGCTGCGCAGAATCGGCGCCGACGCCATGCTCGGGCTGGGCTGGCCCGTCGAGTACGGGGGCCAGGGCCGCGGACCCGACGAGCAGTTCGTGTTCTTCGACGAGGCCTACCGGGCCGGTGCCCCTGTCTCCATGGTCACGCTGAACACGGTCGGACCGACGCTGATGACATACGGGACCCCACAGCAGAGGGCCTTCTTCCTGCCCCGCATCCTCGCGGGCGACGTCGTCTTCGCGATCGGCTACAGCGAGCCGGAGGCAGGGACCGATCTGGCCTCCCTGCGCACCCGCGCCGTACGGGACGGCGACAGCTGGGTGGTCGAGGGGCAGAAGGTCTTCACCAGCAACGGCCAGAACGCGGACTGGATCTGGCTCGCCTGCCGCACCGACCCTCACGCACCCAAGCACAAGGGCATCTCGATCATCCTGGTGCCGACGGATGCGCCGGGGTTCGCCTGGACCCCGATCGAGACCGTGGGCGGACTGACCACGACCACGACGTACTACGACGGGATACGGGTGCCAGCCACCAACCTGGTCGGGGAGGAGAACGGCGGCTGGGGGCTGATCACCAACCAGCTCAACCACGAGCGGGTGGCGCTGGCCGCGATCGGGATGCAGGCCGAGGACTTCTACGAGGCGGCGCTCGCGCGGGCGCGTACGCCCGATCCAGCGACGGGTGCTCGTCGCATTGACGAGTGCTGGGTGCAATTCCGAGCGGCCGAAGTGCATGCCCGGCTGGCGGCGACACGCCTGCTCAACTGGCGTTTGGTGGGGGAGGTGGGGGACGTGGGGGCGGCTCGGGCGACGCCCGGAGAGGCGAGCGGCGTGAAGTTCGCTGGAACCGAATCCGCGGTCGAGGTGTATCGAATGTGCCAGGAAATCGCGGGGGAGGCGGGGCTGATCCGGGCCGGGTCACCCGGCTCGCTCGGCATCGGGACTCCGCAGGAGGGGGAGCTGGAGCGGATGAACAGAGCGGCACAGATCAACACCTTCGGGGGCGGCGTGAGTGAGGTGCAGAAGGAGATCGTCGCGACGATGCGGCTCGGCATGAAGAGGGGGAAGAGGTGACCCGCACCGATGCGGAAGCAATCCGTGCCGGCGTGGGCACCGGCACGGATGCCGAGACGCTGTACGGACGGCTCAGGGCGTACGAGGGGCGGGCGGCCGTCACCGAAGGCGCGGGAAAGGACCTGGTCAACGAGCCGATGATCAGGCATTGGTGCGAGGCGGTGGGGGATGCGAACCCGGCGTACCGGGGTCCGGATGCCGTCGCGCCGCCGACCATGCTGCAGGCGTGGACCATGGGCGGGCTGTCCGGGCACAGCGGCCGGACCGCCGCACAGGACGAGCTGTTCGAGCTGCTCGACGGAGCGGGATTCACGTCGGTCGTCGCGACCGACTGCGAGCAGGAGTATCTGCGACCCCTGCGTCCCGGCGACCGGATCACCTTCGACACCGTGATCGAGTCGGTGTCCGAGCGCAAGAACACCAAGCTGGGCACCGGATACTTCGTCACCACACGGATGGACGTGCGAGCCGACGGCAGGCTCGCCGGTACGCACCGCTTCCGCATCCTCAAGTACGCGCCGGCCGTCCGGAAAGCGAAGGGCAAGCGGCCCCGGCCGGTGATCAACAGGGACAACGCCGGATTCTGGGATGGTGTGGCCGCCCACCGGCTGCTGATCCAGCGGTGCGAGGGGTGCGGGACCCTGCGGTTCCCCTGGCTGCCGGGATGCGTGGCCTGCGGATCGCTCGAATGGGACACGGTCGAGGCGAGCGGAGCAGGCACGGTCTTCTCGTACGTCGTGATGCACCACCCGCCCTTCCCGGCCTTCGATCCGCCCTATGCAGTGGGTTTGATCGAACTGGCCGAGGGCGTACGGATCGTGAGCAACGTCGTCGGGGTGCCGTACGACAAGGTGCGCGTCGGCATGCCGGTCGAGGTGGAGTTCCTCAGGGTGGACGAGGAGTGGGAGCTCCCGGTCTTCCGGGGCGCGCAAGCGCACCTGGGCGGAGGCGGGAGCTGACATGGACTTCACACCCACGGACGAGCAGGAGGCCGCGCGGCGGCTGGCTGCGCGGATCTTCGGGGATCTTGCGACCCATGAGCGGCTGGCCGCGGCGGGAAGCGGCAGCGACGCCGAGTTGTGGAAGGCGCTGAGCACCGCGGGGCTGATGGGTGCGGTGGAGGAGACCGGCCTCCTCGGGCTGGTGCTGCTCCTGGAGGAACAGGGACGGACGACGGCGCAGACACCGTTCGCCGCGAGCTGCGTGTACGGGCTGCTGGCGGTGTCGGCCCATGGTTCCGACGAGCAGCGGGCGCGGCTGCTGCCGGGGCTGCGCGACGGTACGGCGGTGGTGGCCGGGGCGTTTCCGCTGTGCGGAGCAGCCGTGCGGGCGGACGCGGAGGGACGGCTGACCGGCGTCGTTCCGTACGTCCCTTGGATGCGCGACGCCACCCATGTACTGGTCCCCGCGATCGAGTCCGGGCGGGCAGGACCGCTCCGGGCAGGGCCGGAGCGGGCCGAGTCCGAGAGGGGCGGGCTTCGCACGGGCGCCGGCTGCTTCCTGCTGGAAACGGCGGAGCTGAGCGTCGAGCCCGTCGAGCTGACCGCTCCCTGGGCGGCCGGTCGGCTCGTGCTCGACGGCATACGAGCCGAGCGCGTCGGCGGGCCCGATGCGTATGACGACGTGCTCGCCATGAGCCGTGTCGCCTTCGCCGGACTGCAGGCAGGGGTGTGCGCGGGATCCCTCGCGCGTGCCGTCGAACACACGTCGGTCCGTGAGCAGTTCGGACGGCCCCTGTCCACCAACCAGGGGGTGCTGCTGCGCGCGGCCGACGCGCACATGGACACGGAGGCGATACGGGTCACTGCCTACCAGGCGGCCTGGCGGCGCGACGAGCGGCTGCCGTACGCCACGCATGCGCTCACCGCGGCCTGGTGGGCGTCGGAGGCCGGCAAGCGTGTAGTGCACGCGGGCCAGCATCTGCACGGCGGTACGGGCGCGGACCTGGACCATCCCGTCCACCGGCACTTTCTGTGGGGCCGCCAACTGGACGCCTATCTGGGCTGCGGCAGTCAAATCCTGTCGGAGCTGGGGGCGTTGATCGCGAGGGAGGAGCCGGCATGAGTACGGGACACCCACCGGGCACCCCGGTGAGTGCGGTTCACATCGGTATGGAGCTGCCGCCGTTCACCGTCCCCATCACCCGCACCCTGATCGTCGCCGGGGCCCTGGCGTCCCGGGACTACCAGGATGTCCATCACGACGCGGAACTCGCGAAAGGGAAGGGCTCGCCGGACATCTTCATGAACATCCTGACGACCAACGGCCTGGTCGGGCGATACATCACCGACTGCTTGGGGGAGCATGCCGTGCTGCGCAAGGTCGCCATACGGCTCGGGGTACCCAACTACCCGGGGGACACCATGGTGTTGAGGGGCGCGGTCAGTGCCATGGACGGGGCGACGGCCGAGGTGCGGGTCATCGGGACCAACGGCGTCGGCAACCATGTCACCGGCACGGTGACCGTGATCCTCCCGGAGGACGGCGTATGAGTATCCGGAGTCGGGACTCCCTCGGTGGCAGGGCGGCCATCGTCGGTATCGGGGCGACGGAGTTCTCCAAGGATTCCGGGCGCAGCGAGCTCAAGCTGGCCGTCGAGGCGGTGCAGGCCGCGCTCGACGACGCTGGCCTCTCCCCCTGCGACGTCGACGGCCTGGTCACCTTCACCATGGACACGAGCCCCGAGATCACGGTCGCCCAGGCGGCGGGCATCGGTGAGCTCTCCTTCTTCTCCCGAATCCACTACGGCGGCGGCGCGGCCTGCGCCACCGTTCAGCAGGCCGCGCTCGCAGTCGCCACCGGGACAGCAGAAGTAGTTGTCTGCTACCGGGCGTTCAACGAGCGCTCGGTCCGGCGCTTCGGCTCCGGGGTGCAGCAGCGGGAGCCTTCCGCCGAAGGTGCGGCGCTCGGCTGGAACCTCCCCTTCGGACTGCTCACGCCGGCTTCCTGGGTGGCCATGGCGGCCCAGCGGTATCTGCACACGTTCGGACTGACGCCCGAGGCGTTCGGCCATGTCGCAGTCACCGACCGCCGGTACGCGGCGAACAACCCCGCCGCGTACTTCTACGGGAGGCCGATCACCCTCGCCGAGCATGCGGCGTCGCGCTGGATCGTGGAGCCGCTGCGGCTGCTGGACTGCTGCCAGGAGACCGACGGCGGTCAGGCGATCGTCGTCACCAGCACCGAGCGGGCCCGCGATCTGCCGCACGCGCCCGCGGTGATCGTCGCCGCCGCGCAGGGTGCGGGCCGGGCGCAGGAGCAGATGACCAGCTTCTACCGCGACGATCTCATCGGGCTGCCGGAGACGGGAGTGGTCGCCCGGCAGCTGTGGCGGACCTCGGGACTCACGCCCGGCGACATCGATGTGGGCATTCTCTACGACCACTTCACGCCGTTCGTGCTGATGCAGCTGGAGGAGTTCGGGTTCTGCAAGCCGGGCGAGGCGGCGGAGTTCGTGGCCGCGGACGCCCTCCCGCTCAATACGCACGGGGGACAGTTGGGGGAGGCCTATCTGCATGGCATGAACGGCATCGCGGAGGCGGTCAGACAGCTGCGCGGCACGTCCGCGAACCAGATACCGGGTGTGGCAAGGACCCTGGTCACCGCGGGCACGGGTGTCCCCACTTCCGGGCTGATCCTCGGCGCGGATGACATATGAACGCGCCGCGGACCGGAGCAGGGACGCGCCTTGCGGACGGCCGTCGCCCGTATTCGACCCTGAGGAGGCCTCCACCTTCAGGAGGTTCGGCCGGTGCCGGCCCTACAACCTGAGAGGGACAAGGCTTCGGGACCTGGGGCCGATCCGCGACCCCGCGCCCGCTCCTAGCGTGGAGACATGACCACGCCAGTCTGTACGAGCGCTTCGAAGGCCGCCGCGCCGGTGCCGTCGTACACGTCCTATCCGTCGTTCTCGTCGTATGTACGGGTGCGGGGGCCCGTACTGCTGCGTACCGCACGGTCGCTCACCGCGAACCCGAGCGACGCCGAGGACCTGCTGCAGACCGCGCTCACCAAGACGTTCGTCGCGTGGGAGCGGATCGAGGACCACCGGGCGCTGGACGGCTATGTCCGCCGGGCCCTGATGAACACGCGCACCTCACAGTGGCGCAAGCGCAAGGTGGACGAGTTCGCCTGTGACGACCTGCCGGAGCCGGAGACGGCACCTGCACCCGACCCGGCCGAGCAGCAGGTGCTGCACGACGCGATGTGGCGTGCGGTGATGAGGCTGCCGGACCGGCAGCGGGCGATGGTGGTGCTGCGCTACTACGAGGATCTCAGCGAGGCCCAGACCGCGGACGTGCTCGGGGTCTCGATCGGCACGGTCAAGAGCGCGGTGTCCCGGGCACTCCGCAAACTCCGTGAGGATCCGGAGCTCACCCCGGTCCGATGACCTCATGGGGCGCACGGGGGCGTAAACGGGGGCATGCGCGGGGCGAGTGCGGTTCTGTGCCGAGATGTGTGCGGTGGTGCGCGGTGATGTGCCGGGATTTGATTACTTCCGGGTAGTGACATACCGCGCGGTATGTGCGCAGAATCTTCCCACCCTTAATGCCATGTAGCGCTAGCGCCCACCGGGAGGACGCCGTGCTGAGCACCATGCAGGACGTACCGCTGACTGTGACCCGCATTCTTCATCATGGGATGACGATCCACGGGAAGTCCCAGATCACCACCTGGACAGGTGAGCCCGAGCCGCAGCGCCGTACGTTCGCAGAGGCCGGCCGCCGGGCCACCCAGCTGGCCAACGCCCTGCGCGACGAGCTGGGCATCGACGGCGACCAGCGCGTCGCCACCCTCATGTGGAACAACGCCGAGCACGTCGAGGCGTACTTCGCGATCCCTTCCATGGGCGCTGTGCTCCACACCCTCAACCTGCGGCTGCCCGCCGAACAGCTGGTGTGGATCGTGAACCACGCCGTGGACCGGGCCGTGATCGTCAACGGCTCCCTGCTTCCCCTGCTCGCCCCGCTCCTGCCGCATCTGCCGACGATCGAGCACATCGTGGTCTCCGGCCCCGGCGACCGTTCACTGCTCGCCGACACCGAGGCGCAGGTGCACGAGTACGAGGAACTGATCGCGGGCCGCCCGACCACGTTCGACTGGCCCGAGCTGGACGAGCGCACCGCGGCGGCCATGTGTTACACCTCCGGCACCACCGGTGACCCCAAGGGTGTCGTCTACTCCCACCGCTCCATCTACCTGCACTCCATGCAGGTCAACATGGCCGAGTCGATGGGTCTGACCGACAAGGACACGACTCTCGTGGTCGTCCCGCAGTTCCATGTGAACGCCTGGGGCCTGCCGCACGCCACGTTCATGACCGGCATCAACATGCTGATGCCGGACCGCTTCCTGCAGCCCGGTCCGCTCGCCGAGATGATCGAGCGCGAGAGGCCCGAGCACGCCGCCGCCGTCCCCACCATCTGGCAGGGCCTGCTCGCCGAGGTGACCGCGAACCCCCGCGACCTGTCCTCCATGAAGCAGGTCACCATCGGTGGCGCGGCCTGCCCGCCCTCCCTGATGGAGGCGTACGACAAGCTCGGCGTACGGCTGTGCCACGCCTGGGGCATGACCGAGACCTCCCCGCTCGGCACGATGGCCCACCCGCCGGCCGGACTGAGCGCCGAGGAGGAGTGGCCGTACCGCATCACCCAGGGCCGTTTCCCGGCGGGCGTCGAGGCCCGGCTCGTCGGACCCGGCGGCGAGATCCTGCCCTGGGACGGCGAGTCAGCGGGTGAGCTGGAGGTCCTCGGCAACTGGATCGCGGGCGCGTACTACGGCGGCGCGGGCGGCGAGGACTTCCGGCCGGAGGACAAGTTCAGCGCGGACGGCTGGCTCAAGACCGGCGATGTCGGCGTGATCAGCCCCGATGGCTTTCTGACGCTGACCGACCGGGCCAAGGACGTCATCAAGTCCGGCGGTGAGTGGATCTCCAGCGTCGACCTGGAGAACGCCCTGATGGCCCACCCCGAGGTCGCCGAGGCCGCGGTCGTCGCCGTCCCGGACGAGAAGTGGGGCGAGCGCCCGCTGGCGACGGTCGTACTGAAGGAGGGATCCACCGCGGACTACGCGTCGCTCAAGGCGTTCCTCGGCGAGAAGATCGCCAAGTGGCAGCTGCCGGAGCGGTGGGCACTGATCCCTGCCGTGCCGAAGACGAGCGTGGGCAAGTTCGACAAGAAGGTGATCCGCCGGCAGTACGCGGCGGGTGAGCTGGACGTCACCCTGATGTAGCCGATGTAGCCGATGCAGCAGAGGTAAGGAGAGGGCCGGCGGTGGTGACCGCCGGCCCTTTCGCGTCAGTTGCGCGCCGTCAGTTGGTGCCGATCTTCGCCAGCAGATCGACGATACGGGCCTGGACCTCGTCGCTCGTGGACCGCTCCGCGAGGAAGAGCACCGTCTCCCCCGACGACAGCCGGGGCAGTTCCTGCTGGTTCAGTCCCGCCGAGGTGTAGACGACCAGCGGAGTGCGGTTCAGCTGGCCGTTCGCACGCAGCCAGTCGATGATCCCGGCGCGCCGGCGGCGTACCTGCATCAGGTCCATCACCACCAGGTTCGGTCGCATCTGGGTGGCCAGCGTGACCGCGTCGGCATCGGCGCCCGCGCGGGCCACCTGCATCCCGCGCCGCTCCAGCGTGGCCGTCAGCGCGAGCGCGATCTCCTCCTGCTCCTCGATCAGCAGCACACGCGAGGGGTGCTGCTCGCTGTCGCGCGGGGCCAGAGCCTTGAGCAGTACGGCCGGATCGGCGCCGTACGCGGCCTCCCGCGTCGCCTGCCCGAGCCCTGCGGTCACCAGCACCGGCACCTCGGCGGCCACCGCCGCCTGACGCAGCGACTGGAGCGCGGTCCGGGTGATCGGACCGGTCAGGGGGTCGACGAAGAGCGCCGCCGGGAACGCGGCGATCTGTGCGTCGACCTCCTCACGCGAGTGCACGACGACCGGACGGTAGCCGCGGTCGCTGAGCGCCTGCTGCGTGGAGATGTCCGGCGCGGGCCAGACCAGCAGCCTGCGCGGATTGTCCAGCGGCTCCGGGGGCAGTTCGTCGTCGACGGGCTGCGGCTGGGGCCGGTTGGCCACCTCGACCGCACCGCCCGGGCCGTCCAGTGGCTGCGGCCCCTCGGCGCCCTCGTCCGGTGCGCCTATCGCGTAGGCACGGCCCTCGCTACGGGCGTCCGCACGGTCTGCGGGCAGCCGCGTTCCCCCCTGCGTCGCCGGTCCCCCCTGAGTCGGCGGGACGGCCGCCGAAGCCGGGGCCGGGGCGGATACCGGCCCCGTCCCCGCGGGCGGCTCCGGGGTCGGGTTCGGGGCGGCCTGGGGCTGCGGATGCGGGCGCGCGGCGGGGTCGGTCCGCTCCCCGCCCGGCGGCGTGGCCAGCTTGCGGCGGCGGCCGGAGCCGAGCGTCTGCGACTGGGTCTGGTTCTGCTGCTGGGCGATGTGCTGTGCGAACGGCACCCCTTGGCCGAGCGTGCGCACGCTGAACGCCCGCCCCTGCGTGGAGTCCTTGGCGACCGGCTCCTCGGCGGGCAGCGGCTGCGCCACCCGCGGCGCGGCCGGGCGCGCCGGCTCGGCGGCAGGCAACGGCAGGGGCAGCGGCAGCGGTACGGAGCCGGTCCCACCGGCCTGCTGGGGCGCGGCGGGAGCGGAGCCGGGGGCACCGGGGCCGCCGGGGACGGCCGGGCCGGTGCTCTCGTCGGTGGTCGTCGCGTGCTGGTCGGCCGGGACGAGGCCCGAGCCGGCGTGCGTCCCGGCGCTCGCACCGGTATCAGGGCTGCCCGCCGGGCTGCCTGTCAGGCGGCCGTCCGGAGCGAGTGCGGGCCGGCCGCCGCCCGAAGTGCCCTCCCGGACCAGGGCGGCCTCGCCGTGGGTCGTCGGACCGGCCGGCATCGGCATCGCGGCCGGTACTCCCTCTGCCTGCTCGGGCAGCGGCGTCGCCGGCAGAGCCTCCGTGCGGGCGCGCCTGCGGCCCGTCGGTGCGGGGTGCGGCTGCGGCGGTGTGTGGTGCTGGGTGCCCGGCTCGGTGACCACGGGGTCATGACGGTCGGGCAGGGAGGCGTCCGCCGCCTCCGCAGGCGCCGCGACCCGGTCGGCCTCGGCCGGCGGCAGCGCGAACACGGCGCGCCCGACTCCCTCCGCCCGGGCGGCCTCCGCCCTGTCGGCCGGCGCGGACGCCAGGGCCCGCCGGGTCCGCCGCCCGGTCGTCGGAGCATCGGACCCCGGCGCGGACATCGGCGAGGGCACAGGCACGGAAGGGGCAGAAGGAGCGGATGGAGCGGATGTCAGCGCCGGCAGCCCGCTCTCGACAGCCCGCCGGGCCCGCCGTCCCGCCGGAGCGACTCCCAGACCGTGTGCGTCGACCGGCACACCCTGCGGCGGTACGGTCTCGCCGAGCGCGGGGCGTCCGCTCGCGCCCTCCGCGGCCGTCACCACCGCGCCTTCGGCGGGCTGTACGGCAGCTGCGGCAGCCGCGACGGCCGGTAGGTTCTCGGCAGGGCTGGGCCGGCCTCGTCGCCGTCCGGTCCCGCCGCTGCGACCGTTGCTGCCTTCACCCGAGTCCTGGGCCGGGATGAGGTCCTGCTGCTCCGCCTGGGTCGCCCGGCGCCGTCCGGTCGGCTGGGCGGCCACCGGGTCCTCCATGGCGACGGGGCTCTCCAGGAACGCGTCCGTGGAAGCCCGCCTGGCCCGCCGCCGCCCGCCGCTGCCGGACGTCACCGGGGCAGGCTCGGACGACTGCTGCGCGGGCAGTGAGGGCGCCGGCACCTCTGCGACGGGAGGCGGGGGCACGGTCCCCGAGCCCTCACCGAGCGGCACCTCCAGAACGTACGCGCTGCCGCTCATCCCCGGCACCTCGTGCGTCTGCAGCACCCCGCCGTGGGCCTGCACGATCCCGCGCACGATCGGCTCGTGCACCGGGTCTCCCCCGGCGAACGGTCCCCGCACCTCGATCCGTACGACCTCACCGCGCTGCGCCGCGGCGACCACGACCGTCGAGTCCACATAGCCGCCGCCCGGCACGACCCTGGCCTTGCCCGTCGAGTCGATCCCGGCCACGTCCGCAACCAGATGCGCGAGCGCCGTCGCCAGCCGGGCCCCGTCGACCTCTGCCTCTATCGGAGGCGCGTGCACGGCGAACTGGGCCCGCCCGGGGCCGATCAGCTCGACCGCGCCCTCGACACCCGCCGCGACGATCTCGTCGAGCATCACCTTGGTCTTGGCGAGTTCCTCCGCGCCGGTGTGGAGCCGCTGGAAGCCGAGGACATTGTCGACAAGTGTCGTCATCCGGGCATAACCGGCGGCGAGATGGTGCAGGATCTGGTTGGCCTCGGGCCACAGCTGGCCGGCCGGGTCGGCGGCCAGGGTGCCCAGCTCGGTGCGCAGTTCCTCGAGCGGCCCGCGCAGCGACTCGCCGAGCACGGCGGTCAGCTGGGCATGCCGGGCGGCCAGCTGGGTGTACTGCTCCTCACGCGCCTCGAGTTCGGCGGCGTACCGTTCGGCCCTGTCGGCGAGCTCGGCATCGTACTGCTCGGACTTCTCCGCCAGCTCCGCGGTGAGCCGCTTCGCCGTGTCCTCGACCTCCGCCGTGAGGCGATCGGTCGTCTCGGCCAGCTCGGCCGCGTGCTTCTCCGCCAGCTCCTCGAACGGGCGCCGGTCGGTGAACGTCATCACGGCGCCGACGAGCTGGTCACCGTCGCGTACCGGGGCGGTCGTCAGGTCGACGGCGACCTTGGAGCCGCTCTTCGTCCACAGCACCTGCCCGCGCACCCGGTGCTTGCGGCCGGACTTGAGGGTGTCCGCGAGCGGCGACCCCTCGTACGGGAACGGCTCGCCGTCCGCACGCGAGTGCAGGATCAGCGGATGCAGCTCCTGCCCGCCGAGGTCGCTGGCCCGGAAGCCGAGGATCTGCGCGGCCGCCGGGTTGACCAGGACGACCCGCCCGTCGGTGTCGGTGCCCACGACCCCTTCGGACGCTGCCCGCAGGATCATCTCGGTCTGCCGCTGCGAACGCGCCAGCTCCGCTTCCGTGTCCACAGTCCCCGACAGGTCCCGCACGACCAGCATCAGCAACTCGTCGCCGGTGTATCCGCTGTACGAGTCGTACGCCTCGCGCCCGTCCTCCAGGCTCGCGCTGGTCACCTCGACCGGGAACTCGCTGCCGTCCGTACGCCGCGCGATCATCCGCGTCGGCTTGGTCCGCCCGCGCTCGTCGGCGGCGTCGGGCCGGCGCATCGAGCCGGGGATCAGCCGGGAGTCGAAGTCGGGCACCAGGTCGAGCAGCCCGCGGCCGACAAGAGCCGTGCCGGGCGTCTCGAAGAGTTCGAGCGCGATGGTGTTGGCGTTGACGACCGTGCCGTTGGCGTTGACGAGGACGAGCCCGTCCGGGAGGGCGTCGAGTATGGCTGCGAGGCGAGCAGCGCCTCGGGATGGCCTGCTGCTCACGACGACGGTTCCTCCCTGACCTACTGCGTATTGCGGACGGCCGATCCCATCTTGCCCCTCGGGACCCGACCTGTCACTGCAGCGAGTCTAAGCGCAGCAGCTACGCCGGTGGCGGCGGATGAGGGGGAGCTCTCACCAAGGTTGTGTGCACAAGGCGTACGCCTGCGGCCTATGACCTGGTGTTCGGCAGTACGGGCTCCAGGGACTTCCAGCGCGAGATTTCGCATCCGTTGGCCCGGCTGAACGAGGCATCCACGTGTCGCCCCTGCCACGTTCCGGTGATCCGGGCGTTGGCCGGCCCGCCGGACTGCTGGGTGCACATCTGGCGCTCGGGCACCGGTGCGAAGGGGTCGCGCCCCTCCCGCGCCAGCTGGTCGAGGCGCGCGCACGCGGACTGCGCCGACGGATGGCTGCCGCCCGCGGGCCCGCACTCCAGCTCGTACGTTCCGTCCGTCCGGGGGTTCCCCGTCGCGGCCACGACCAGCGTCAGTCTGTCCGGCACCCGGCCGTCCAGCACCGGCTCTAGGGGCAGCGGCAGCGGAGACCCGGCGGCCGCCGCCGGCGCGGCGCCGGTCAGCGCGGCGGCGGACACGATGGCGGTGAGGACGAGGTGGCGCAGCATGGAAGCTCCTGAAGAGTCACGGGTCCGTCTGGGGCCGCGTGGGCCCCGGTATCCCTAACGCTCCTCGAGCCGCGGCGTTGCGCAACCGCAGATGCTTTGCTCTGCGCCCCGGGGTCCTAGTACCGTGGACAGCGATTGGTGACAGCCCGCTGGGCTGTGTCATCATCTGCACGCACCACTCGCGTCCGCGCGGGTGTGTCTGGAGGCGTCGCCTAGTCCGGTCTATGGCGCCGCACTGCTAATGCGGTTTGGGTCTTAAAGCCCATCGAGGGTTCAAATCCCTCCGCCTCCGCCCTATGACCAGGGAGTTCAGCCGAATCGGGCTGGGCTCCCTGAGTCGCTTTCTGAGCCACTTTCAGCCCCCAGATGGCACGCTGTTGGCACCAACCGCCGAAAGGCGATTCTGGCGCGGGATGAACGCCGCGATCCTCCGCGTCGCGTCCGCTGCCATCTCCTCGGCAACGACCGCGTACACGTCCATCGTGAACGCCACGGATGCGTGGCCGAGGATCTCGCTGACGAACTTGATCGGCACACCGGCCGCGAGGAGCATCGTCGCCGCACCGTGACGCAAATCATGGAAGCGGATCGGGGGGAGCGGCATCGTCAACGCCACGCGCACCGCGTACTCCGTCGTGCGGTACTTCCGCGCGATCCGTTCGGCGCTCCATTCGTCCTCGAAGTGCCGCGCCCGGATGTTCCCGTACCGCTCGATCAGGATCCGGAACCGGCTCGAGAGATACTCCGGCTTCATCGCTGAGCCATCTTCGTAGCAGAACACCCGACCCGCATCCTGGTACGCCTCGCCCCACTGCAGCCGCTCCTCGAGCTTCCGCTTGTGCCAGGCCTTGAGGACGCGGACCGTCTCGTCGTCGAGCGGGATCTGTCGGTACCCGGCCTCGGTCTTCGTGTCGTCGAGTTCGTCATCCGACTGCGCCTGGAGGACGTGCAGCCGGCGCCGGGCAAGGCTGAGGTCTTGCTCTTCCGCACCGACCAGCTCGCCGCGGCGCGGCCCGTAGTAGGCGTCCAGATGGAACGCCGGGTACATGCGTTCCTCGGAGGCTTCGGCGAAGTCGAGGAAGGCGCCGCACTGGTCGGACGACCAGACCATCACCTTCGCCGGGACGAGCCCGCTCTTCTCCCACTGCTCGACACGCTCGACCGTCCACAGAAGAGGCTTCGCTCGGCCCTGCTTCCTCTTCCCGCCCTTCGACCGCCAGACCCCGTCAGCGGGGTTGTCCGGCCGGATCTTCGACAGCTTCACGATGTCCGTGAGCGCGCCGTGCAGCACCGCATGGACGCGCCGGATCCTCGACTCCGAGATTGGCCGGCTGTGCAGCCGCTTGCCATCTCGAGTCGCGCGCACCTCCTGCAGGCGGCGCAGGATCTCCGTGCGCTCCTCGCGCTCCTCGGGTCGGTTGATCTTCCGCATGGCAGCGTACAGCTCGCGGATGTGTTCGTCGTTCAGGTCGACGACCCTGATGTGGCCGAGGCCGGGCTTCAGGTACAGGTCGATGGCCTCGCGCTCGGCATCGAGCGTGCTCTTCTTCAGTCCCTCGCCGGTCTCGGCCTCGGAAGTCCGCCAGGTGTAGCGGCGTTCGAGGTACTGGCCGAGCGTGGTCTTCCGCTCGTCGAGGGCCTTGGGGTTCGCCGCCTGGCCGAGCATCTTGCCGAGCTCCTGCTTGCACTCGCGCTCGGTGTCGTACGGGCCGATGCGGGGCTGCCGCCGCTTCCCGTCCGCGGACTTCGGAGCCTCGTACCTGGCGTACCAGCCGCCGTGTCCCTTCTTGCCGAGGTCCGGGCACTGCTTGCCGAGGAGCCGCTTGGTCGCGGCGTCGCGGCACGAGCACGCTTTGTATGGCTTCATGACTGACCCTCCCCTGACTCATCGGGCTTGATCGGCTCCATGGGGATGCTCGAGATCATCCATTGCAGGAGCTGGTCGCTGCGCCCTCGCGGCATCCATCGGACCGTCATGTTCGGGTCCGCCTCCCACGCAGTCGGCACGGGGATGCCGAACGGGTCTCCGGGGTCGCCGAGGTGATCGGGCACGTAGGCGTCGCCCCGGATCCAGGCGCGGGCCGGCCCGGCCTGCGTGTGCACCTCCGGGGTGATGCTGTACGGCTCGCTACTGGTCAGGTCTCCAGGTACCAGCAGGTCGACAGGCGGTACACCGAGTGCGTAGGCCAACGCGAGCAGGTCGTCCACGTCCACTCGTCGTTCGCCGCGCTCGATACGGCGCAGGCCGAGGACGGGGATTGGCCGGCCCACGCTGTCGAGCCGTTCGGAAAGCTCGACGTAGGTGATCCGCTGCCCCTCCCTGATGCGCTTGATGTTCTGCCGGAGCGTCTCGCCGGCTGGCCCTAGGGAGCTCTTCGGTTTCTCTGCCACGTCCAGAAGCGTGGCATCAAAATGATGCGTGCACAAGCTGCACTCGATGCGCTTGACGCACAATCCTGAATGGGTGCACGATGGATCTCGTGAAGGATCATTCTGATCGCTCAAGTGATGCCATCTGCACTGTCCGGGTGCAGATCCCGAACCCTGACGAGTGCCCCACGATCTCCGTGCCGCTCGCGGCGCGCATCGCTGGCGTGGCGCGCCGAACCGGGTACGCCGCGGCGCAGCGGGGCGAATGGCCCGTCGTCCGCACCGGCCGAGCGGTCCGCGTCCGGACCCGCCAGTTCCTCGCACAGTGCGGATTCACTGAGGGGGCCCAGTGACTGCCGTCTGGACGCGCGATGCGATTGAGGCCCTCGGTCCGACGACCGACGTTCCTACGACGGCCGCGATCTTCGACGTCGACAAGGACACCGTCTACGCCCAGATCCGGCGCAACGAGTGGACGGCCACCCGCGTGCTTCGGCTCGGCCGGAAGATCCGCATTCCCACTCGCGACCTGATCGCACTTCTGTACGCCCCGGAGGCGGCTGCGGTGCCCGCTCAGCGCGCAAACCCGGCCGTGCCATCACAGTGCCAACACGCCGAATTCTCACAGGTCACACCCATGGAATCGCAGTCTCAATGCGGTTGCAGGGTTGGGGAATCGGTCGTGATCCACCCCCTTCCGGGCGCATGAGACGACCCCTCTCGCGCCGGCATTAGCGGTGCCGACGAGAGAGGGGCCCGACGCCCGCCAATGACGAAGCCCCGGCTCAACCGCCAAGCAGATCCGGGGCCACGTCTTCTCGAACCAAGAGGAGGACGTATGTCCACCATGATGCCGTACTTCCTGCGCAGGCCCACAGAGGCCGCCGCGCTCCGTCGTACGCCGGACCGGCCGATGCCGAGCGCTTCCACGGAGCAGCTGCGCGGAAGGCTCTGCCGCGCGATCGCTGTCGCCGACGGATGCGGAACGCTGCTGCTGGCCCACCGGATCGCGAGGGCTGGCCGGTGAGGCGCCGCCACGGGTACCGGTCCCGTAGCGCTGGGGTTCGACGCACGTCCCGTAAAGCCGCGCTCTACGACCCGGCTGCTCCGGCCCGAAACCGGGTGCGCGCCGCGCTTCGCGCGGTCCGGCTTATGAGGGCCGTGGGATGAGCACCCGTACCAGCAACGAGCGCCCGCGGCTGGCCTACACCAGGCCCGGCCCGACCGTGCGCGGAGTCACCCGGCTCAGCCTGCCCACCCTGTACGGAGCCGTCTACATGCCGGGGCCCACGCAGCAGTACGGCGGCATCCTCCCGTACCCGCGCGGCACCGTGCTGCGCATCGACATCGGGGATGCCCGCGGCTGCACCGACGAAGTGGCTGCCCTCATCGTCGGCGCTCTCCTCGACTGCGCGGAGATCGAGGTCATCGGCACCGACCCGGATGGCGTCGCGCAGACCTGCACTGAATTCGACAGGGCCATCACCAGGGCGATCGTCCGGAGAAGCGCCGCATGCTGACCACCGTTCCCCCGCCGCCGTTCCCGCCCTCGCGCGGGGCCGGCAGCATGCCCGATGGAGCGCACAACGTGACTCAACCCGACGACGGTGCGGCCAGCATGACGCCCCTCGAAGGCGCCCTGTGGCTTGCAAAGCACCAGTTCGTGGCGTTTACCGCGGACCACCCCGGGCTGGACCAGTGCGCCGGCATCGGGCGCAGACACGATCCGGCGACGTGCACAGACCGCGGCAAGCATCCTGCGGAGCAGTTCACGAAAGCGCGCCTGCGCGACGAGAGCCAGCTGCGCGACATGTTCGGCCGCCAGCTCCGCAACGTCGCCGTCTTCGTGGGAGCTTGCCGCGGTCCCGAGGGGCAGCAGCTGCTCGCCATGGACAGTGACCGTCCCGGAGCCCTCGAGGACGTCGCTGCCGCGCTCGGTCACCCGCACACACCGACGATGCGGGTGTTCACCGCGAAGGGCCACCACGATTTCTACTGGGCACCTGCCGATGCCCAACTCGGCAACGGACTCGGCGCGCTGAAGGGCAAGTTCGATGGGGACGTACGCGCTGGCAATGCGTACGTCATCGGTCCCGGCTCCGTGCACGCCACCGGGGTTATCTACACGCTCGAAGACCCCGAACAGCCGCCTGTGTCCGCTCCGGAATGGCTGCTCGAAGCACTGCAGACGCGCGCCTCGGCCCGGGTCGCCCCGGCGACGAGCATCACCATCCCCGCGGACCGCCACGACGCGTACACCCGCAAGGTCGTCCAGAGCGAGTGCGACGCCATCACCAGCGCCCCGGACGGAGACCAGAACAACACGATCAATGCGGCGGCGTTCAGCCTCGGCACCCTCGTTGGCGCCCGAGCCCTGAGCGAAGCCGAGGCCCGTGAGCACCTGCTCGCCGCGGCCCGCGCCGGCAACCACCCTGAAGGCCGAGCGCTGGCCACGATTGAGTCGGGGCTCCGCGCAGGGATGGCGCAGCCCCGGCCCCCGGTATCCCGCTCCTCCCAGGGCTACAACGGGGCGGACTACGCGGCGCTCATCGCTCACAGCACCGAACCGAGCGAGCCGAAGGTGGAGCCAGAAACGGACGCGCAGCCTGTCCCCGGCCTGATTCCTGAAGAGGTCTACGCTGCGCGCCCCGAGCTGCGGCACATCCGCCAAGCCGGGCACTCGCGGAACCGATCCGGGGACGTCGCCCTGCTGGCCGTGCTGACCCGGCTGTCGGGCATCGTCTCGCACCGTATCCGTGCCGATACCGGGGTCGCCGGATTCGCCTCGCTCAACCTGTTCGGCGGGATCATCGGCCCATCTGGCATCGGCAAGTCCACCGGTGTAGAGGTCGCCGACCGCCTCATGCCCGCACCCTCAAGGCTGGACTTTCGCGACGGGCTGCCCATCGGCTCCGGCGAGGGGCTGGCCGAGATCTTTATGGACACCGTTGAGGAAGAGACCGGCGAGATCCGCAAGGGGCGAGGCGGCACTGAGACGCCTGTGACGCAGAAGGTCCGCAAGCAGGTACGGCACAACGCGTTCTTCTACGTCGACGAGGGCGCCACTCTCACCCGGCTGATGAAGGAACGCTCCGGGTCCACGCTGGGTGAGACTCTCCGCAGCGCAGCCGTGGGCCAGACCCTGGGGCAGACCAACGCCAGCAAGGACACCAGCCGTTACATCCCCAGCGGCTCCTACAGCCTCGGTCTGCTCGTCGGCTTTCAACCGGAGACGGTCGCCCCGCTGTTCGAGGAAGTCGCCGAGGGCACACCGCAGCGCTTCCTGTGGGTGCAGGTCATCGACCCGTCCATCCCCGACGAACAGCCCTCGTGGCCGGGCGAGCTGACCGCGTGGCGCCAGGCGGCCACCGTTCCGGCCGGCGACGAGGCGAGCGGCTTCGTCCTCGTCACCTTCGAGGAGGCCATCAAGGCGGAGCTGCGTGCAGCTGACCTTGCCAAGGCTCGGGGGCAGGCGCCCGTCGACGATCGGAACCCCTTCGACTCGCAGGCCCCGGTCATGCGCGTCAAGGTCGCCTCTCTGCTGGCCATTCTCGCCGGACGACGGCATGTGAATGCCGAGGACTGGCGCCTTGCCCTCCTGCTCTGGGACGCCTCTTGCGCGACCCGGGACGGGGTCCTGCGCTACAGCGAGGCCCAGCGTCGCGCGGAGCAGGAGAAGCGCACCACGGCGCGCATCGAGGAAGAGGTGCGTGTCGACCATGCGAAGCGGCTCGCCGAGGACGCGCGCACAGACAGGGCCGTCGAGCGGATCGCCATCCGCCTCGCTGTGCTGGTCTGGGACAAGGGGCCCCAGACCCGCAAGGCGGTACGCGACCGGACTGCCGGGCGGGACAAGAAGTACCTGCCCGACGCCTTCGCCTACGCGGCGCTCCGCGAGTGGGTCATCGAGGCCGACGGGAAGTTCACTCCAGGCCCTGTCCCCCCGTCGTGAGGGGGGACAAGGGGGGACGGGGGACACCGTTTGTCCCCCCCTCTCTCCCGGAAACACCCCCGATTGGTTTCTTTGTCAACTATTGCAGGCGCAAGTAGCTCCGTGACCTGCGTAAATAAAAATCAAGATCACTAATTATTCGACTCGCGTAGCGCGCGAGAGAGAGGGGGACAAACGGTGTCCCCCCTGTCCCCCTGTCCCCCCGAACGGAGCAACCGTGGCCACGAAGACTCACCTCACCCCCGACGAGCACGCCGACATGGGTCGCACCCTCGCCGCGATCCGCGACGAACTCATCCACCGCCACGTCCGGCTGGACAACGCCTACCCCCGGACCGGCGCTCCCGGCCTCCCCGCCCGGAAGCTCGCCGCCGCGGCCCGCGCCCTCGACGAAGCACGCAGCACTCTCGACAGCGCCCTGTTCCGCGAGTACCCGGACACGGCCGAGACCACCGTCTATTACCCCCACCCCGAGGACCGGCCCCCTATCCCCGACGTACTTCGGCGCCGCGGTAGCCGGCCGTCCTCCGTAGTCGATGCCGTGCCCTGCCCGGCCTGCTCTGCAGAGTCCTCGTACTTTCGCGAGATGGACCGCTACGTGCACAGCGATGGCAGCGAGAACCGGTCGTGCTGGCTCGCCATCTCCCGCGGCGAAGCGCCTGTCGGCCTCAACGTGCGTGCCGCCGCATGGCAGGCCGAGGCCGCGCACTCCGAGCACCTCGCGGCTCGGGGGCGTCGATGAGTCCCAGCCTCAGCGTTCCTCGGGAGCCCAGTTGTACGACGTCCCTTCCTTCCTCGACGACGCGGCCGCGCCCCTGCCCTGCCGCGCCGACCCGGAATTGTTCTTCGCCGAGGACAAGACGAGCCGCGAGGACGCAGCCCGTATCTGCCAGGGCTGCCCGTTCCGTGGCCCCTGCGCCGCGTACGCCCTCGAGCGGCCCCAACTCCGGGGCGTGTGGGGCGGGCTGTCGCGGTGGCGTCGCAGCCAGCTGCGCGGCTGACGGGGTGCGTAAGCAGCAGGGGGCCGGCCGGTGACCCGGGCAACTGCTCTCGCCCATCGCGCACGGCTCCTGGAGACCGCCGGCCTTGGGCTGTTGTCGGCAGCGGCCGGGGTGCTGCACCTGGCCGCGGGGCTCGCTGTTGGGGGCGTGTCGCTGCTGGTGCTGGCGTGGCTGCTCGAGCCGGATGACGGGCCCCGGTGAGTCCGGATGGTCCTTCCCCAAGGAAACCTTATGGATAGTCCGGAAGGCATAAGGCTTCCTTATGGCCCCCGTTGGTCGGGGTGCGTTGGCCCAACCACCCCCGTTTCAGCCTCCGGACCGCAGCCGCTGAAGAGCCGGTTCACACCCACCTCGATCCGAAAGAAGGACCTCATGACCACTGCACTTCTCACCGAGCAGGCCGTGACCGAAGCCGAGGAAGCCGCACGGCTGGCCGAGGAAGAGCGCCTCGCAGCCCAGCGCGCATACGCCAGGCACTCCGCCTCCCCTTCCAACTATTCGGAGCTCAACCGGGCTGCTGACGCAGCGCAGCAGGCTGCAGATCGCGCCCGCGCGCTGCGCGCTGTGTTCGACGAGCAGCAGGCCGAGCGAGAGCAGCGCGCCGCCCTGCTGCGGGACACCACGCAGAAGCTGGCGCCCGTGTCCAAGCGGCTCGCGAACTCCCGCGACGCGGCAGTGCAGGCCCTCGCCGAGGCGCAGCAGGCGATGGCCCGCGCCCTGGCTGTAGTTGTCGACCATGACCAGCTCGTTCGGGACACGGCGGCCGGGCTCAAGGGGGGCGGCTGGCGGCTGGCGGACGGGGAGTCGACCGGTTGCGACATCGGCGGTGCGCTGCATCTGGCCGGTGAGCGGTGGTGCCCGGTTGACGGGCCGAGTCTGCTCGCGTCGGTGCTCGGTGCGCAGGTGGCTGCGATGGGCTCGAGGCATCCGCTGGGGCGGCAGGTCTGGCCGTCGTACGGCGGGGTGAGTCCGGACGGTCGGGCGGATCTCCTTGCGCGCCTCAAGGCCGTGACGTGCTGAAGCGGAAGATTCCTACAAAGGTTGGGCTCCTGAATTGGCCCATTCATACAAGGCTTTCCGGGACCATATGAGTGGGCCAATTGCCCATGGAACGGCAGGTGACCGCATGACTCGCGACGTGACCGTCTTGGTGGCAGCACGCCCCCTGTATTTCCACGGCGGCGTGCCGGGGCTGAAGCCTGGTGACGTACTACTGCCGCCGGCCGTCACCGGTGCCTGCAACACCATGCCGGAGTTTGTCACCGACGCCGAAGCTGAGGAGGCGCCTTGGCTTCGGCGCAGCGATCTCGTGTATTGCAGTATCGAACTGGGCGTGGCCGTTGCGTGTGCTGCGGTCTACCCGAATGGCGCGGTCTATCGCGTCCGGCCGCACCAGCCGACACCCGACCCGGACAATCCGCGCTTGCACGTCTGTGGGCCGATGGCCACGGTGCTCGAGGTGGAGTTCCCTGTGGTGTGGCTCTGGGAGCAGGATTACCTCTTGGAGAGGGTGCGGTGGGCGCGTGCGAATGACTGCATGAATGTGCAGGACCGAAAGATTCTTTGGGCTATGCAGCACGCCGGCCTGGGTTCGGGGATGAGGAAGTCCCGGCCTGTCAGGGACGGTTGGCAGACCGGGGCGGCTTGTGGTGGTCAGCCGCCACCCCCACCGCCGCTGGTGTTGTCCGGCCCGTAGTCGGTCTGTCGGCCCGGTTCCGAGCCTGGCCCCCATTCGCTGTACCAGACGAGCCATGCCCCCAAGAGCAAGACGATGACAGCAGCGATCAGCGATATCCACGCCCCGACTCCCATGCGCCGGAATGTACCCGCAACTGGTTGCCGCCGGACACGAAAGAGCCCCGGCCTGTCCGCGACGGGGGACGCAGACAGGCCGGGGCGGCTGGGTGTCTGTGGCCGATCGGCGGCGGCCACAGACGGGAGTCAGCGGGGCGGCCGCGGGCAGTCGGCCTCGTGTACGACGAGGTTCGCGCCCGCTCCGGACGCCGAGAACTTGTCCAGCTCGACGTACTCCTCGCCCGGGTGGATCGGCTGCTGGCAGCGGGCACAGATCATGAGGTGACCGCCTTCGGGTTGCCGTCGGCGGGGACCACGCGCAGGAACGCGGTGGTGATCTCACGGTAGCTGGGGTGGCTGGTACGGCCGGCGTGCGCGAGCGCCTGCGTGTCAGTGTCCAGCTGGCGCACGCTGGGCTGGGACTGCCATCCACACGTGGTGCATTCGACCTGCCGGATCGGCGGCGAGGCGCCCTCTTCGCGGTCGGGGCCGATTGTCCAGTCGGCCAGCTTGATGACGGTGCGCGGTCCCATCCGCTACTCACCCCGGTTCGGTCGAAGTCAGGTCTCGGACCAGGGTGTTGGCGGCCCATGCGAAGAAGGGGCCGGATTCCGGCCCCTCGTTCGCGCGTTCGACGTCAGGCGGCGAGCAGCCCTAGCTCCGTCGCCAGGGTCGCGGCCCGCTGCCGGCGCTCCGGGCTCTTCGCCTCGACTTCCTCGAGCACGATGCGGCGGGCGTAGCCGTTGTAGCGGATGGTCTCCGGTGCTGCCTTGTGTGCTTTCTCCAGCGTGGCCAGTGCGGTCTCGGCCTGGCCATCGAGCTGGTAGGCGCGGGCCTCCTCGATGCGGTGCCGTGCCAGGCGCGGCCGGGACGGGATCGTGAGCGTGTCCGCGGCCACCGCCTGGCGCACACTCTCACCGCCGGCACGGAGCTCGACGGCGACAGTGACGGCATGGGCGCCCATGATGGCGCGCGAGAACGAGGTGACCGGGTGGTAGTAGCTGCCGGGCAGGCGCGCGGCGATCCTGTTGGCCTTGTCCCACCACCCCCAAGCGGTGCCGTTCTCGCCGCGCCGGGCGGCCGTGTATCCGGCCTCGAACTGCAGGGCGCCGGTGATGGCGAGCACGGTGTCGCTGGCGTCGGGCAGCAGCGGCTCGAGGTAGCGCAGGGCCTCGAGGTTCACCGCGTCCGCGGCGTCGAAGTGGCCGGGGCCGGAGTCGCGGTGGGCCTGTGCAGCCAGCCACGCCGCCACGCCGATGGCGTGCGGGTCCTCGGAGTCCTGGGCGGCGACCATGCCGCGCTCGGCGACGCGCCACAGCAGGGCGCTGTCCGGCTGGTAGGCGACGAAGAACTGGGCGAGTGAGTACACCTCGCTGAGGATCGCCTGTGCCGCGCGCCGGTCTGCTGCGGTGTCGGCCTGGCGGACGGTGAGCTGCGCGTCGCGGATCAGCTCGGGCAGCAACTCGCCGACGACCTCGCGGTGGTTGGGTGCCTTGTGGCGGGCGGACCAGGCGCGGGCGAGCCGGTGCTGCAGGTGCGCGGCCGGCGGCGCTTCTCGGTCCTGCCCGAGAGGGAAGGCGTCCACGGCCGCCTTGACCGCGCCGAGCCTCGGGTGGCCGGGGCCGATGAACAGGTCGGCGGGCATGGACTGGTCGCCGGTGAGGTCAGCCAGGTCCCGCACGCGCAGGGCCTCGGCGATGCGGAGGATCATCGACAGCTTCGGCATGTGCATCTGCCCCGACTCGACCTTCTTCACCCACGACGGGGACACACCGAGGAGCCCGGCGAGGACGGGCCGGCTCATGCCCCGCTTCTCGCGGAGGATCTGCATTCTCTGTCCGAACGCCAGTGGGTTGGCGTATGGGTCCGGGGTAGCATCGACAGGCACGGCCTTGCCCCTCTCCTTGCAGCTTCGTCACTGTCAGGGTATGGGGCAGGGCCTTTTCTCGTGAGCCCCCTGGGGAATGACGAAGGCGCCCCCTGCCCGATCCCGAGGGACCAGGCAGGGGGCGCCGTCTTCTCGCTACCTAGCGGGCAACTAGTCCCCGCTGATGCTGCCGTTGATCGAGCCGTCGTCGTAGTAGTCGAGGGTGTCCCGGTCCTTCTTGTCCATGTCTTTGAGCGCCTGCTTCATGGCCCAGTGCGCCAGGACGAGGTCGTAATCCTTCTGGCTGAGGTCCTCGCACTCCTTGGGCCGGTTGGTCTTCGTCGACTCGTCGTTGATGGCGCCCTGGCAGTCCTCAACGCTGTACGAGCTGCAGCCTGTGACGACAAGGAGCAGTGCGGCAGCGACGGCAGCTGCAGCTGCGGTGGTGCGGGTGCGCATGGTCCCCCCAAGGACGTTGCGTGACGGGAGGGGACAGCATGGCGGACCCTGGCGCAGCTACGGGCGGGTACGGCGAAGGCCCCGACCCGGGGGCGGGGGAGTCACCTCCAGGGGCACGACGCGTGCCGGGCGCCCCAAGGGCGCCGGAGGCTACTCCCCCAGACCGGTTCATGACCCGAGCCGTAGCACCTCCTGAGCGGCCAGGGGCGGGAGGAGGAGTCACCCCCTATGCGGGGGACACGAGGGCTTGCGGGCATCCCCCGGTCGTGAACCAGGTGGCTAGAAAGCCACCGATGAGAGCCTGACCGATCGCGAACGTGGTGATCGCAGACACGGCAAGCAGTAGACAGACCGCCACCCTGGATAGGTCTCCCGAGACCCAACTACCGTCTCGCAAAGTTGCGATCTTCGCAGAAAGCCGCTCATCCTCGTTGCCGCTCGCCCCTAGTAGTTGATCGATGCGAAGCACGGCCTTCGTACGAACGGCATCGGCGTTGGCCCACTCCTCGGGCATATCTGGTAGGTCGGCCGCCGCAGCGCCCTCTGCTACCCGTTCGGCGTTGGCATAGACGTATTCGCGCAGCCACTTGAGCGCGCCCGCATCCGTCACTTGCAGCCAAGACGACTGCAGGCTCTCGCCAAGGTCGGCAAGAGCCTGCATCTCATCGGGCTGCACATCTGTGCTCTTCAGGTGATGCGTCCATAGCTCATCGAGGGTCAGGACATTCAACGCGCCTGCGACCCACCCCTGAGCGATAGCGTCATCGTGGACAGTGCCCATTCTCGGTCTCCCGCCTTCGTTCCCTGTGAACAGGGAACCCCTCTGTCGTGGGCAAGGCATGGGGGCTTAGCCCACATGGGCGTGCTCTTGAGCAGATCAGGCCACGGTGTCGTTTCGGTCGCCGGCCGCCTCGCCATCGGGCAACGTTGCCGTCGTCCGAGCCTTGACCTCTCTATCGGATGCCAGCATCGCGGGTTCGTCGCCATGCGTTGTGTGCACGGCGGCCGAGGCACAGCCGCCCGTCGGGGCGGAACGGTCGGATCGCGCATGACACTGCGTAGCACCCGAGGGCTGCGAGGATGAGCAGGCTAGCGAGGACCATCAGGGTGTTCCCTTCTCTGCAGGGTGGTTTCCGGGCTTCTGGGGGTGGGGGCTGCTAGGCGCTAGTTGCCAGCTCAGATCCCCGTTTGCCCGCTAGCGGGGGTGCTAGACCTAGCAGCGAGGGGTGCTAGGTCTAGCGGCTGTGCTCGGCCTACGTGGCGGCCCGGTCGGCGTCACGGCGGGTGATGGCGGCGGCGAGGTCTGCCCGCTTGATGCCACGCCGGTTCTTGCCCTCGCCGTCGTCGGTCTGGCCCCACACCTGGCCCGTCTCGACTCCCCAGGGCTTGAGCGCCGCGGTGACGTTCTCGCCCTTCCAGCCGCCGTACACATCCGGGCGCAGCTCGGCCAGGCGCTGCGCGATCCGCTCGCACCACACGGCCTTCTCGTCCAGCGGCAGCACCTTCAGCACGTCGCCGAGGACGTCCATGCCGGCGCTCTCGGCCGGGCCTTGGCCGATGGCGTGCCCGGTGACGTTGCCGTACTCCTCGCGCAACTGGCGGGCGCGGGCGGCGACCAGCTCGGCCGCGGGCGCGTCGACGAACGCCGAAGCGACGATGCGCGGGTCGTCGCCCTCGCCGGACATCCAGCAGATGCCACGGTCCGAGCGGCTGAACATCGTGGCCCTGATACCCCCCTTGTAGGCGCCGGTGCCCAGCACCATGTCATTCGCGGTGTGGCCCATGACCTTCAGAGCGAACCGCAGCACCGCGTTCGCGGAGATACCCGGCGGCAGCGACTTCGCGTCCGGGCGCTGCGTGCCGAACATGGCCACGATGCCCAGCGCCGGCCCGCGCTTGACCAGGTCCGTGCAGATCGATTCGATCTCGGCCCCGTGCTTCTCGTGCTCGAACGGCACCTGGCACTCGTCGAACCCGGCCACGATCGGGTGCAGCCCGTACCGCTTGTCGCCGGCCAGCGCGCTGGTCACCTTCGACTCAGGGCAGATGCTGCTGGGCAGCGACTTGATGACCTTTGCCCGGCGCCGCAGTTCGGCCTTCAGTTCACGCAGGGCCTGCACGACGTACTCAATGTCCTCGTCTTCCTCCCCGGCCCGGTAGCGGTGGCACACCGGCTCGAGTGCCTTGAAGTCGCCGGTGCCCTTGAAGTCGAAGGCGTGCAGTTCGGCCCGCGGGTCGAGGGCGGCGATGAGCAGCAGCAGCCGCATCAGGAACGTCTTGCCCATGCGCGGGATGGAGCCGACGACCACGCTCGCGAACATGAGGGTGACGGCCATCTCGCGCATGCGCTGGTCGTTGCCGAACACGACCGGCCGGAACAGGTCCACCTGCCCGTCCTTCAGCAGCGGCCACGCGGGCTTCGTCGTCTCGTTCATCGGCTTGTCACCGACCCACAGGATCAGGCGCCCCTCGTGCTCGTCGGGGTCCGGGGCCGGCCACACGCAGCCCAGCTTGCGCCGCAGGCCGGACGCCAGGGGCTTGCGCGATTCCATGATGTCCTCGGGCGTCACGCCGTACGGCAGGTCGAGGTCGGCCCGGTAGCCGGGCCCGTCGCGCACGATCTCGGAGACGAACCGCATCCCGTTCATGTCGCCGCCCTTCTTCACGGCGGCGGAGATGCGGGGGTTGCCGATGGCGTCCAGGCCGCGGAGCACGATAGAGCCGGTGAGCTTCTGCACCTCGGTCTTCAGCACGGCGGGGCCGATGACCGGGGCGTCCTTCTCCTGGCCAGCCACACCGAGCAGCAGCACGCCGCCGGCCGCGAACGCGTACAGCCAGGCGGGCGCGAGGACGTACAGCCACAGGGCGAAGCCGAGACCGAACACGGCGGCGACCAGGGTGACCAGGCCGCGCAGGCGGATGCGGCTGCCGCGCAGCTTGGCCAGGCGCATGTACTCCTCGACGTCCTCGGAGCGCACGGCGAAGTCCCGCAGCGGCGCGGCCTCGCGGTCCCACACCCACCGGCTGGTGGAGGCGATGAACCTGCAGGCGCCGCGCGGGGCCCGGACAGCCAGCCGGATTGCGTAGACGCCGCTGATGGTGCGCAGCCCGTGATACGCGGTGGCGTACCCGACGTTCGCCGCCGCGTGCCGCGTGGTGGCCTTGAAGTCGCTGCCGTTCTTGAGCCAGCCCGCCAGGATCGGGCGCCGCTTCTCGGCGCGCACCCCCGGTTCGGGAAGGCTCGGGTTGTCGACGGGGACGGGCGGGGCCGGCTGTTCGGGTACAGCGGGTCCGGGTGTACCCGGCGGGGTCTCCACTGCGGGTACGAGGGTGTCCGTCATGCTGGTGTCTCCTGCTCTCTGCTGAGGTGCGGGGTACACGGGGCGGCCGAGGATTCCGAGTCCAGTACGGCCGCCCCGTGGCGTAGCTACTTGCGCTTGGTCTGCTGCTCTTCGCGCTTGGCGGCCTTCTCGACGATGCGGTCGATGCGGCGCTGCAGGTCGCCCTGGTAGACCCGGCCGACCAGCCGGTCGTCACCGATACCGCGCTTCGCCATCCGCAGCACCAGCACGGCGACGCGGGCCTTCTCGCCAGCGGTCAGCCTCGGCTCACTCGCCATCGCGCACCGCCTTGCCCTGCTCCTCGATGGCGGCCGCGGTCGCGAGCTGCGCCCACACGGCGGCCTGCTCGATGCTGCGCTGGGACGGGTCCAGCCCGCCGTCCCTGCGGGCGAGCAGCTGCTCGGCTTCCTTGCGGTACTCGGCACTGGTCATGTCGGTCCTCTCTCGGGTTGGGTGGAACGGATCGGGCAGCCGGTCAGCGGGGGTAGGGGTGGCCGGCGGGCGGGTACGGCCGGGTCGGGTCGGCGGCGACGCCGTGCAGGACTACCGCCTCGAAGCTGCCGTCGCTGAAGTCGGCGTCGGGGTTGTCGAACGCCTTGTCTGCCGCGGCGAGGAGGCGTTCCGTGCGTGCCTCGTCTCGGACGCGGCGGCTGAACAGGCGGCCCATGACGGGCTCCTCTCGGGTCGACGGAGCGGGGCTGTCCCGGCTCCCCTTGGCGCCCGGACGTGCCGGGCGCCGCGGGCAGTCGTCAGCGCCGCTTGCGGCCCTTCTGCGCGTCGGTCCACATGCCGCGCAGCACCAGCACGCAGATGGTCAGCGCCACGGCGGAGATGGCGAACGCCATGACCGAGATGGCCAGGGTGACCATGAGGAACGGGCCGGAGATGGCGAGCGCCACCCATTTGCCGTTGCTGGCCTGCTGCACCGGGGCCGGCGGGTGCTGGCAGCCCTGCTGCTGGCTGAGCTTCTGCGCCTGCAGGAAAGCCATCACCATGGCCAGCTGCTGCGCGTTGTCCTGCGCCTCGATCGCCTCGCGGGCGGCCTTCTCGATGTCGCTCATGCTGACGGCACCTCCGGCCACACAAGCGCCGGCCACTCCCGCTTGGGGGGCTCCGCGGTACGCGACTCCTCCAAGCGCGCGAACACCTTCTTCACATACGAGGTGCTGCGGGTGGACTGACGGGCTGTCTCGGCAACCGAGGTGCCCAACACCCAGCAGGCACGGATGACATTCGCCGCAGCTTCGGCCGGCAACCTGTCCACCAGCGTGTCGGACACCTCCTCCCCATCGTCGGAGGCGGGGACTTCGAGGGGCCACACCTGCCGGTCACCGCAGATGACCAGCGACTCCACGGGCGGCGCGGTGCGCGGCCCCTCGAGCGCCACCGGCGCGGTGACGGTCACCTCCGGCAGGGTGTCCACGGGCACCTCGACACGCTCCACGACCGCCTCGACAGCGCGCCCGGAGGTGACTTCCTCGAGCGGGTCGACTCGCCATTCCTCCTCCACCCGCGCGGCGTTCTTCGCGCGGTCGGAGACGACGCGCAGTTCGTCTGCCGTGGGCTGGTTGGCCCGCTCGACGGTCACCTCGGTGGTAACCGGGGCGGTCACCTCGGCAGGCGCCGGGTCGGTCCCGGAGGCGACGGTGAGCATGTCCAGCAGGGCCGCGTCCGCGCCATCACGCAGCCGCTCCCGCTGCACCTCCACTAGCTGCGCACCGAGCTCCGCATCCCCCAGCCCGACACGCTTCGCCAGACGCCACGACGTCAGCTCAGACCGCCTCCGGGCGCGCGCCTTCGGGTGGTTAGCGGCACGGGCCCGGTGATAGGCGAGCTGCTGCACGGTCTCCGCGTTCCTGCGCTGCGTCTCCGTGTCCACACCAGTGCGGTGAACCACGATCCGACGCGCCAGCAGCCCAAGGCCCTCGGCCGAGGCAGACATCGCCATCGGGGTCATCGCGTACACGACGGCCTCGGTCGCGTCGTCGGCGACGACCAGGCCGGTCACGGCGGCGGCGATCGGGGCCAGCCACAGGCCGGCACGGACCGGGGTGGGCGCAGCCTGGCCAAGCATCGTCAGCCCGACCATGACCAGCGCCAGCACGAGGGTCACGCCCTCGCCGGCCGCGACCACACCGAGCGCGGTCGCCGCCCGGCCGAATTCGGTCACGATGTTGGAGTACGTTCCCCAGCCGCCAGCAACACCAGCCCCGATCATCGGGAGGGTGGCGGCGGCCAGCACGAGCGTCTGCCCGCGGGTCAGGTGTGCGGTCATCGGGTCCCTCCCGTTCGGGGGCCGTTCAGGTTGGCGTCGTCGCGGTTGGTCTGGGCTTGTCGGCGGGCTTGCGCTTCGGCGTAGTCGCGGGCGTCCTGCGCCCGGTCGTCGATGGCGCTCACAGGGCACCCCCGGCGCGGATGGCGGCCAGGCGCCGGGCGAGGGCCCGCAGTTGGGCCGCAGCTTCGACGAGGCTCGCGGCGAGCTGGTCGACCTCGGCCGGCGAACGTGTGCGGGAGAGGTCGTAGGTCTCGACGTACAGGCCGGTCTCCGGGCGATTGCTGTGGGGGTACTGGGAGAGCATCGCGACGAACAGCGGCTCGGCCGGGAGACCAATGTCGTGCTCGGGCCCGCGGTGGCTGATGTCGACGCGGGCCTCGGGCCGCAGGCCGACATGACCGGTGCACCAGGCGGGCTCGGGGATGGCGATGTCGCCATGGTCGAGGGTGGGCACCGTCACGGTGCGCGGGGCGGTCACTGGCCCTCCTTGTCGAGGGCGGCCAGCAGGTCACGCAGGACGTGGTCGAGGCCGACTGCGGCGCGGATCATCTCGTCCCGGTCGTGGATGTTCGCCCGGGCCTTCTCGTCGAGGACCCTGCGGGCCCGGTCGATGGCCATGGGCAGCGGCGGGACGATGAGCTGACCGTCCCTCTCCGGGTCGTGCAACGGGTCGTAGGACGTGCTCATCACTCGCCCACCTCTCCGAGAGCACGGCGCGCAGCCAGGTGCGCGCACAGGTTGACGCCGTGCCTGTCACCCAGCCGGTTGGCCGTGAGCAGGTCGGCGAGGATGACCTGAATCGGGGGAAGCGCCCGGCGGGACCGGGAGGCCGCGTGAACGGCGGCCTCCTCGGTCGGCCGGCGCACAAGGGCGGTGCTCACCGGTCGTCTCGCGGCTGTGCCGGGGTGGCCAGCCACTCGGCCTTGGCCTTCTCGTCCGAGGGGAAGTCGGCGACGGACGCCGCGGCGAGCTGGGCACGCAGGATGCGGAGCTGGGGGAGGAACCGCTCCAGGCGGGCGATGAGTACGTCGGTCTCGGCGACGTCGAGTTCGAGTACCTCAGTGTCGACGTCCACCCACAGTCGCGTGGTGATGCCGAAGATCTGCGCGTCCTCGCTCG
Organism: Streptomyces sp. NPDC002889; assembly: GCF_042888425.1. Taxonomy (NCBI): domain Bacteria; kingdom Bacillati; phylum Actinomycetota; class Actinomycetes; order Kitasatosporales; family Streptomycetaceae; genus Streptomyces; species Streptomyces sp. NPDC002889. The sequence goes on along the minus strand of NZ_JBIAPT010000021.1, from coordinate 111,777 downwards.
TCTGCGTGACACGGGCGGCGAGGACGGGAGCCGGGCCTTCGCCGGGCAGGGAGTCGGTGAACGGGATGGGGGCGATAGCTTCGGCCGTCGGGCCCTGGTGCCAGCCCGGTTCGCCGTCGTCGCCCGCGTGGTCCATGACGCACCAGGCAGGGCAGCCGTAGCGGGCCCTCCATTCGACGCCGCGCTGTTGGGCGGTGGTGTCCGGGGTGCTGAGTCCCGCCTCGACCATGACGGAGGTCATGAGGTCGGCGAGCTCGGCTCGGCTGATCTTGTCGGCGAGGCTGAGCACCTCGGCCCTGATGCGGTCGGCGATGCTCTCCCCGATGGCTGCCAGGTCGGCCGTGTGCGGCAGGCGACCGGTCGGGGCGGTGTCGGGGGTGGAGATCCGGGGCGGGGTGACGGGGGCGGTCTGCTTCGGGATGCCGGGCAGCATGCCGGCGGACGGGTAGGGGACCATCACGCCGCCGGAAGGCTTGACGTAGGACGGTACGGTCTTGCTCATGGTCTGACTCCTTGTTGCTGAAGGGTCTGACCTAGGCCCCGGGCCGGTGTTGGTAGCACCGCCCGGGGCCGTCCCGTGTCTGTACGGGACAGGTCAGGGATGGGGCTTGATGGCTAGGCGGCGACGAGCTCGGCCGCGCTCTCGGCCTCGACGGCGGCGCGCTCGACCTTGAGGGACGGGGCGGCCGACTTCATCGGCACCGGGCCCAGACCGAGCCGCTTGTACGTGGCGCGGATCTCGTCCAGGTCGGCGGTCTGACGGTTCGACGTCACCCGGGACACGAGCCACGCGCCGTACCGGCCGGCGGGCAGACGGTCCAGCACCTTCTTCGCGGCGCGCTTGCCGCGGTCTCCGGCGCGAGCCTGCTCGGCAGCCTTGCTGTACTGCCCGGCTGCGGCCTCGATGTCCTCGATGGCGGGCATCTCGTCGGCCTCGTACAGGCCGGCCTGCTCGGCGGCGATGGCCTCGGCGGGGGCGTCCGACGCGAGGACGTTGCTGGCGACGTCGAAGGCGGCGGAGACGAGGCGGCCAGCCTGGCGGATGAGGGACTTGATCACAGCGGGCTCCTGGTTGCTCAGGTGTTCCGTGAGGCCCGCAGTCGGTGTTGGTAGCACCGCCCGGGGCCAGCTGATGCCGGCTGGTTCCCCTGCCGACACCTCCACTCTAGGGAACATCGTGTTCCCTTGTCAACGTCTTGGGCCTAGGCAATCACCGCTCTTATGGGTAACGTGATGTTCCATGATGGTGAATGGAACACTGAGTGCCATGGACAAGCGATCACTGGAGCACATCGCGCGCCGGTTCAGGGACGCCGAGCAGCGAGCGGACATCCTCCGCAAGGAGCTGGCCGCAGCGATTCAGCAGGCGGACGCCGACGACCTACCGCAGAAGGACATCTGCGAGGTGACCGGATACACCCGCCAACAGGTGCGGAGGATCGTGAAGGCCGCCGACTCGGATGAGGTCGAGGGCGCCGCCGGCGACTGACTGAGCCGTACACCTTGTGGGCATCGCACGGCCAAAGTTCCGGGCTCCCCGGGCCTCGGGCAGTCGGATGGAGAGATGTGACATGGCAGACGTGAACGCCGACTACTGGACCATCGCCGACGTGGCCGACCACTGGGGCGTCACTACCAAAACGATCCGGGCGTACGCGGCGAGCTGCCTGAGCCGGATCAGATCTTCGGGCGCTCGCCCGTATGGAAGCCGGCCACGATCAACCGCTTCGTGCGCCCCGGCCAGGGGGCGCGGACGGACCTCGCGTAGGGCGGGCGCGCCGGCCTCAATGGCGCCTCGCCGATGGCACGTCGATGGCACCAAGTGGCCCGTACGTGGTCCGTCGGGGGTCAACCACGTCCGATAGCAGTGCGGCTGTGGCCTGCGGCGGAGCGTCTTGCGGGGTCGCGGCGCGTCGCCTTCCGACGACGGGCAACACACTGCTAATGCGGTTTGGGTCTTAAAGCCCATCGAGGGTTCAAATCCCTCCGCCTCCGCGCGTCGATCACTGAAGCCCCGGTCCACGGACCGGGGCTTCAGTCGTTCCCGACGCTTCTGCGAGTGGGGCATTAGGCCGTTTTCGCAGGTCAGGTGGGGTTTGGGTAATGGATTTCGCCTCACGCCGCAGGTCATGTAATGTTGTTCCCGCAACGCCGACCGGGCAGAAAAGCCCGCAACGCCAAGCACTCGTAGCTTAACGGATAGAGCATCTGACTACGGATCAGAAGGTTGCAGGTTCGAATCCTGCCGAGTGCACAGCAGGCCAGAGGCCCCCGGAAATCATCCGGGGGCCTCTCGCGTTGGGGCATACACGTTGGGGCATACAGCAGTGAAGTACAGCAACCGTGTCAGCCGGTGCCGCCCATCGCGTCGGACACCTTGCCGATCGCGTCGCCCACTTCTTCGCTCGCCTCTGCGGAGGCCGCCCTCCATCGTCATGGCGATCTGCGAGTGCCGGAGGATGCGCTGTGCCACCTTCGGGTGGACCTTGAGTGCGACCAGGAGCGAGCTGCAGGTGTGCCGGGTGTTCCGCAGCGGGCTTTCCGCGGGCGGGCAGCGGCCAGGAACCGGCCGGCCCCGGCAACGGACCACGGCTTGATCCGGCGGCGGCGGGCTTGGGCACCTTCACCAGGGAGGCGACGTTCTTGCTGATCTCCTCGCCGGCGACCTCATGGTGAGAGCGGCCCGCAGAGCATCTCGGGAGGCCTGGATGACCCGGCGTGACGGGTACGACTCGCAGCACCTCCCGACCGCGCAGCACTTCCGGCGGCCGGGCACCCTCTTGTCATCCTTCTCCTGGGCACAGCACCGGCAGATGGTCGCGAGCTTGGTCAGCCACTCGCGCACGTCCCGGACCGTGAGTTTGTCCCCGTCGCTGTGTGCCGAGGTACGGGGCGATACAGAGCCGCACGCACCCCTTGTACGAGACGTACGACAGCGGGGCGAGGTTGGGCTTCACGATCGAGTCGAGCCAGTACGCCAGGAAGACGGCGAGCGTCCGACGCCGGGTGGGCACCGGGCCTTTCCTCGCTTCGGCGTGGAGCTGGAGCCACTTGTCGTGGACCTCGCCGCGGGTCTACGGGTAGATGGAGCCCTCGCCGTCGCCGCGCTTGCCGCTCATGCGGACCCGGCCACCCGCAGCATGTCGCCGAGGGTGGCCGGGTCCTGGCCCGCGAAGCCCCTCCGCCGACCTCGGGCGAGTCGCTGCCCGCCATGGGGGCTTCATGAGACGTCTCGGTCGCCCGCATCGCACTCATGCGCACGACTGCCGCACCGGCAGGTGCACCGTGTCTCGCCAGTGGGGGCGGGACGGCTGCTCGCCGCGGCGGGGCCCGACCTGCATCTGCGGACGGCCCACGACGCGGTCGTGGTACTCGATACACGGCTGATGACCGGGTGGGGTCTGGTTCGGGCCGACTCCGGTGCCGGGGTGAGCGTGCCGACCGCGGACGCCCGTGCCGGTGGCGTCCAGGACGGGCTGTTCTGAGCGCACGGCAAAGACTTGGATCCCTTGTGGATCCCGTACCGCAATCACCCTGGACAGATTCGTGACCTGCGCCGGAAGGTGGATGGCATGAGCATCAAACCTGTGGCGGGGATCGAACCGCCCTGCTGTGCCGCCGTTTTCACCTCCGTGCGCCGGGACGGCGCCGAAGGGTACGCCGAGACCGCCGTACGGATGCGGGAGCTGGTCGAGGAGGTGCCCGGGTTCCTCGGGTACGAGTCGGCCGGGACGCCCGGCGGGCTCGCGATCACCGGCGGGTACTTCCGGGACGCGGAGGCGACCGCGGCCCGGCGGCAGAACCTGGACCATCAGGCGGCACAGCGGCGCGGGCGGGCGCAGTGGTACGAGAGCTGCAGCGTGCATGTGGCCGAGGTCGAGCGGAGCTACGGCTTTGTGCGGGACTGAGGCGACGGCGACGGCTACGGAGGGCCGGGCCGAGGCGGCGGAGGTACGGGCGTTCTGGGAGCGGCTCGGGCTGCCGGGGCTCGTCGACGTCCACACGCACTTCATGCCGGAGCGGGTGCTGCGCAAGGTGTGGGCCTACTTCGACTCCGTCGGGCCGCTGACCGGTATGCAGTGGCCGATCACGTACCGGCACCAGGAGGAGGAACGGGTCGCGCTGCTGCGGGAGTTCGGCGTGCGGTCCTTCACGTCCATGCTCTATCCGCACAAGGCGGGGATGGCCGCCTGGCTCAACGGCTGGGCGGCGGAATTCGCGGCGCGGACGCCGGACTGTGTCCATACGGCGACGCTCTTCCCGGAGGAGGGAGTCGCGCGCTACGTACAGGAGGCGGTCGACGCGGGGGCGCGGATCTTCAAGTCGCATCTGCAGGTCGGTGCTTACGACCCGGGTGACCCGCTGCTGGACGCGGCGTGGGGTCTGCTCGCCGAGGCTCGGATTCCCGTGGTGATGCACTGCGGGTCCGGTCCCGCGCCCGGCAAGTACACGGGGCCCGAGCCGGTCGGCCGGCTGCTGGCGCGCCATCCCCGGCTGCGGCTTGTGGTGGCGCACATGGGAATGCCCGAGTACACCGACTTCCTCGACCTCGCCCAGCGCTATGCGGAGGTCCGCCTGGACACGACGATGGCGTTCACGGACTTCAGCGAGGGCTTCAGCCCGCACCCGGAGCGCGAGAAGGGGCGGCTCGCGGATCTCGGGGACCGGATCCTGCTGGGGACGGACTTCCCTAACATTCCGTACCCGTACGTCCACCAGCTGCACGCGCTCGAACGGCTCGGGCTCGGGGACGACTGGCTGAGGGCGGTCTGTCACGACAATGGCGCGCGGCTGTTGACTCCCGCCGGATGACTGCGGTTTCTCAGGGAATTCACAGGTTCGGGAAAGGAAGCTCTCAGCGTGGGGCCGGAACGTGGCAAGTATGACCACGGCCTCGCCCTACGGGCGCACCGAACTGCTCAGGCCGGACGGCAGCCCCGTCCGCGTGCTCGTCGTGGACGACGAGGCGTCGCTGAGCGAGCTGCTGTCGATGGCACTGCGCTACGAGGGGTGGGAGGTGCGCAGCGCCGGCGACGGTACGGGCGCGCTGCGCACCGCCCGTGAGTTCCGTCCCGACGCCGTGGTGCTCGATGTGATGCTGCCCGACATGGACGGGCTCGCCGTTCTCGGGCGGCTGCGGCGCGATCTGCCCGATGTTCCCGTGCTCTTCCTGACGGCGAAGGACGCGGTCGAGGACCGGATCGCGGGGCTGACGGCGGGCGGCGACGACTACGTCACGAAGCCCTTCTCGCTGGAGGAGGTCGTCGCCCGCCTGCGCGGTCTGATCCGGCGGTCCGGGACCGCGACCCTGCGCAGCGAGTCGCTGCTGACGGTCGGGGACCTGACGCTGGACGAGGACAGCCACGAGGTGACGCGGGACGGGCGGTCGATCCATCTGACGGCGACCGAGTTCGAGCTGCTGCGCTATCTGATGCGCAACCCGCGGCGCGTGCTGAGCAAAGCGCAGATTCTCGACCGGGTGTGGAGCTACGACTTCGGCGGCCAGGCCAATGTCGTCGAGCTCTACATCTCGTATCTGCGCAGGAAGATCGACGCGGGCCGGTCCCCGATGATCCACACCCGGCGCGGCGCGGGGTATCTGATCAAGCCCGGTGAGTGAGCGGGCGGTGCACCGGAGGGCGGCCGACGGCGGGGCGGCGAGCGGCAGGGCGGCAAACGGCGGGGAGGTGAAGGGGAAGGCGGCGAGCGGCAGGGTGCGGCGGCGGTGGTCGTTGCGGACCCGGCTGGTGGTCTCCGCGGTCGCACTGATCGCCGTCGTGGCGGCCGTCATCGGCACGGTCACCTGGATCGCCTTCCGTACCTATCTGTACGGGCAGTTGGACACGCAGCTGAGTGCGGTGGCGGCGCGGGCCGCGGGACGGCCGGGGCCACCGCCGGACCTCGACGACGAGCGGCCGCCCGGCGTCCTGTCGGGCAAGCGGCCGCTGGACTTCGTCACCGGTGGCGGCGCGCCGGTCGGTACGGTCGGTGCGCTGATCGCCGACGACGGCACGATCACCGATGCCGTGGAGAGCACCGAGGCGGAGCCGGACGTGACCGGACCCACCGCGATCCGGCTCAGCCCCGCGGCGAAGGCCGCCCTGGCGGTTGTGCCGCGGGACGACGACGAGCACACCGTGGAGCTGCCGGGCCGCGGTGACTACCGGGTGACGTACTCGACCGGGGAGCGCGGCTCCTATCTCGTCGGCATCCCGACGGACGACGTGCAGAACGCGCTGGGCACGCTGGTCGTGGTCGAGCTGAGCGTCACGGGCGCGGGTCTGATCGCCGCGGGGATCGCGGGGGCCTCGCTCGTCGGGGTCGCGCTGCGGCCACTGCGACGGGTCGCGAGCACGGCGCGGCGGGTCTCCGAACTGCCGCTGCACAGCGGCGAGGTGGCCCTGCACGAGCGGGTGCCGGACGCGGAGGCGGATCCGCGCACGGAGGTCGGCCAGGTCGGGGCGGCGCTGAACCGCATGCTGGGGCATGTCGGTTCGGCCCTCGCGGCACGGCAGGAGAGCGAGACGCGGGTACGGCAGTTCGTCGCGGACGCCAGCCATGAGCTGCGGACACCCCTGGCGTCGATCCGGGGGTACGCGGAGCTGACGCGGCGCGGACGGGAGCGAAGCGAGGCGGGGGTACCCCCAGGCCGAAGGCCCTGGGGGAGGGACACGGTCGGCCCGGACACCCTGTACGCGCTGGGGAGGATCGAGGCGGAGGCGATCCGGATGACGGGGCTGGTGGAGGATCTGCTGCTGCTGGCCCGACTCGATGCGGGACGGCCGCTCTCGTACGAGACCACTGATCTTTTCCCGCTGGTCGTGGACGCGGTCGCGGACGCGCGGGCCGCGGGCCAGGACCACCGGTGGCGGCTCGAGCTCCCCGCCGAACCGGCGACGGTACGGGGGGACGCGGCCCGCCTCCACCAGGTGCTGGTCAACCTGCTCGGCAACGCCCGCGCACACACCCCACCGGGGACGACGGTCACGGCGCGGGTCCGGACAGGCGTTCCGGGCACATCGCGTGACGTCGACGCGCCGCCCGGGGCCGTCGCCCCGGGCGCGGCCGCCCTGCCGGGTCGGATCGCGGTGCCCGGCAGGACTGTTGTTCCGGCCGGGGCCGGCAACGACATCGCGCCCACCGGCCCGGGTGCCGATCCCGGCCGCGCGCAGGCCGCCCCCCTCGTCGTGCTGGAGATCGAGGACGACGGCCCCGGCATCCCGCCCGCGTTGCTGCCCCATGTCTTCGAGCGCTTCGCCCGTGGTGACGCTTCCCGCTCCCGGCATGCCGGGAGCACCGGGCTCGGACTTGCCATCGTGCAGGCGGTGGTCGCCGCGCACGGCGGAAAGGTGACCGTCCGGTCGGTGCCGGGACGTACCGTCTTCGGGATCGGGATTCCGGCCGCGCCCGTCTGCATGGACACGTCGGGGGACTGGGCCGCGTTCGAGCCGGCGGACGTGTGCGCGTACGACTCACAGACAGGGCACAGGCTGAGCACACAGCCGTGACAGCGTGCCCGTCGAGTGTCATCGGCATGCGAACCGACACCCAGGCGGGGACCCTGCCGGCCCGTGAGCATCTGCTCGCGGAGCCCGCCGGTCCACCCGTACTCGACGTGGTGATTCCCGTCCACAACGAGGAGGACGACCTCGAGCGGTGTGTGCTGCGGCTGCACGAGCACCTCACGAGGACCTTCCCCTACGGTTTCCGGATCACCGTCGCGGACAACGCGAGCACCGACCGTACGCCCGAGGTCGCGGCCCGGCTCGAGCACGCGCTCGCCGAAGTCCGGGCCTGCCGACTGGAGCTGAAGGGCCGGGGGCGGGCGCTGCACACCGTGTGGTCGCACTCCGACGCCCCCGTGCTCGCCTACATGGACGTGGACCTGTCCACGGACCTGAACGCGCTGCTGCCGCTCGTCGCCCCGCTCATCTCCGGGCACTCGGACCTGGCGATCGGCTCCCGGCTCGCACGTTCCTCGCGCGTGGTGCGCGGTCCGAAGCGGGAGTTCATCTCGCGCGCCTACAACCTGATCCTCAAGTCGTCGCTGGCGGCCCGCTTCTCGGACGCCCAGTGCGGGTTCAAGGCGATCCGGCGGGACGTCGCCGAGCGGCTGCTGCCGATGGTCGAGGACACCGGGTGGTTCTTCGACACCGAGCTGCTGGTGCTCGCCGAACGGGCCGGGCTGCGTATCCACGAGGTGCCGGTCGACTGGGTCGACGACCCCGACTCGACCGTGCACATCGTGAGCACGGCGACCGAGGACCTCAAGGGTGTGTGGCGGGTGGGGCGGGCGCTCGCGGTCGGCGCGCTGCCGTTGGACCGGCTGGCGCGGCCCTTCGGGGACGATCCGAGGGACCACCGGCTGACGGGGGTACCGGGCGGTCTGGCGCGTCAGCTCGTCGGCTTCTGCGCCGTGGGCGCGCTGTCCACGCTGCTCTATCTGGTGCTCTACTCGCTCTTCCGTGCCGGAGCGGGACCCCAGCTCGCCAACGCCGCAGCCCTGCTGCTCTCCGCGATCGCCAACACGGCGGCGAACCGGCGGCTCACCTTCGGGGTGCGGGGCCGGGAGCGTGCAGTACGGCACCAGGCACAGGGTCTGGTCGTGTTCGGCATCGGACTCGCCCTGACCAGCGGCTCACTGGCCGCCCTCGACGCCGCCGCGGGCAGCCCCTCCCACGGCACCGAACTGGCGGTCCTGATCGCCGCGAACCTGGCCGCGACCGTTCTGCGGTTCCTGCTCTTCCGGGCGTGGGTCTTCCCCGAACGCCGGTACGCCCACGACGACATGAGGTACACCCGATGACCACGACGACGCATCCTGCGACCGCCGGACCCGTGGGGGGCGACGGCCGCGCACGCTCCGCGCCCCGCGCACGCCTGTGGCGCGGCAGGGCCGACGACGCCCCCTGGGTGCGCCCCGCCTTCCTCGCGCTGCTGCTGGCGACCGCCCTGCTGTATGTCCACGACCTCGGCGCGTCCGGCTACGCCAACTCCTTCTACTCCGCCGCCGTCCAGGCCGGCAGCGAGAGCTGGAAGGCATTCTTCTTCGGCTCGTCCGACGCCGCGAACTCCATCACCGTCGACAAGCCCCCGGCCGCGCTGTGGCCGATGGCCCTGTCCGTACGGCTCTTCGGACTCGGCTCCTGGCAGATCCTGCTGCCCGAGGTGCTGATGGGCGTCGCGACGGTGGCGGTGCTGTACGCGGCCGTGCGCCGGCGTTTCGGACCGGCGGCCGGGCTGATCGCCGGCGCGGTGCTGGCGGTTACCCCGGTCGCGGCGCTGATGTTCCGCTTCAACAACCCGGATGCGCTGCTCGCCCTCCTGATGACGGTGACCGTGTACTGCGTGCTGCGCGCCCTCGAAGACGCGCGCACCCTGTGGCTGGTCTGGGCGGGCGTCGCGGTCGGGTTCGCGTTCTTGACCAAGACCCTGCAGGCGTTCCTCGTCCTGCCGCCGCTGGCGCTGGTGTACGCGGTGTGTGCACCGACGGCTCTGCGGCGCAGGATCGGTCAACTCGCCCTGGCCGGGCTGGCCGTGGTCGTCTCCGGCGGCTGGTGGGTGGCGATCGTGGAACTGTGGCCGGCCGCCTCGCGCCCGTACATCGGCGGCTCGCAGAACAACAGTTTTCTCGAGCTGACCTTCGGCTACAACGGTCTCGGCCGGATCAACGGCAACGAGACCGGCAGCGTCGGCGGTGGTGGTGGCGGGGGCCGAGACGGCGGTGGCTGGGGCGAGACCGGCATCGACCGGATGTTCGGCGACAGCATCGGCGGCCAGATCTCCTGGCTGTTGCCGGCGTCGCTGCTGCTGCTCGTGGCGGGGCTCGTGCTCACCGGGCGGGCGGCGCGCACGGACACGGCGCGCGCGGCGTTCCTGGTCTGGGGCACATCACTGCTGATGACCGCCGCGATCTTCAGCTTCATGGCCGGGATCTTCCATGAGTACTACACGGTGGCACTGGCCCCGTACATCGCGGCGCTCGTCGGCATGGGCGCGACGGTGCTGTGGGAGGAGCGGGGGAGGTTCGTCTGGTCGGTGGTGCTCGCCGGCACGGTCGCGGTGACGGCCTGGTGGTCGTACATCCTGCTGGGCAGAAGCACGGACTATCTGCCGTGGCTGCGCCAGGGGGTGCTGATCGGCGGTGTCGTGGCCACCGCGGGGCTGCTTCTCGCGGGCCGGGCGGGCCGGGCTCCGGCGCTCGTGGCGGCGGGGCTCGGGGTCGCGGTCTCGTTGGCGGGGCCGGTCGCGTACTCGCTGACCACGGTGAGCGAGGGTCACGCGGGCTCGATCGTGACGGCGGGGCCCGCGGCGGCGGGCGGCCGCGGCGGTCCGGGGGGCGGCGGTCGTCCCGGTGGCGGCGGCCCCGGCGATGACGGCGGGATGCGGATGCAGCCGCCGGGTCAGGGCGGTCAGGGTGGGCTGGCGCAGGGCCAGGGGCCACAGGGCGCGCAACCCGGTGGCCCGCAAGGGATGCAGCCCGGCCCGAACGGTCGGAACGGCCAGAACGGTCAAGGCGGTCAGGGTGGTCGGGCAGGCCAGGGCCCAGGTGGCGGCGGGATGGGCGGTCTCCTCAACGGCGCGAACGTCGGCGCCGAGACCGAGGCCGCCCTGAAGCAGAACGCCGCGCACTACACGTGGGTGGCAGCCGCCATCGGCTCCCAGAACGCCGCGAGCTACCAACTCGCCGCCGAGCGACCGGTGATGGCGATCGGCGGCTTCAACGGCAGCGACCCCTCCCCGACCCTCGCCCAGTTCAAGCAGTACGTGGCCGACGGGAGGATCCACTACTTCATCGCCGGCGGCGGCATGGGCGGCGGGCCCGGCGGAAACGGCGGCGCGGAGATCACCTCCTGGGTGGAGGGGAGCTTCACCGAGGTCACGCTCGGGGGTGCGACCTTCTACGACCTGACCGATCCCGCATAGCAGGCCCAGATATCGCTGTACAGCGTATGGGAAATCCTTGTACGGTGTACGGGAATCGATCCCTTACACCGTACAAGGAGCATGTGTGACGGCGACGACCGCCGAGAACCGAACGGCCCCCACGGGCCATCCGCAGCGCTGGCCGATCCTCGGCGTCATCTGCCTCGCCCAGCTCACCGTGCTGCTCGACAACACCGTCCTGTCGGTCGCGATCCCCTCCCTCACCCGGGAGCTCGACGCCTCCTCCGCGGACATCCAGTGGATGATCAACGCCTATTCGCTGGTCCAGTCGGGTCTGCTGCTGACCGCGGGCAACGCCGCCGACCGCTACGGCCGCAAGCGGATGCTCGTCGCCGGCCTCGCGCTGTTCGGCACCGGCTCGCTCGCGGCAGGCCTCGCCCAGTCGGCGACCCAGCTGATCGCCGCCCGCGCGGGCATGGGCGTCGGCGGCGCGCTGCTGATGACCACGACCCTCGCCGTCGTCGTCCAGATCTTCGACGACACCGAGCGCGTCAAGGCGATCGGCCTCTGGTCGACCGTCAACTCCCTGGGCTTCGCGGCGGGTCCGTTGATCGGCGGGATCGTGCTCGACCACTTCTGGTGGGGCGCGATCTTCCTGATCAACATCCCGGTCGTGGCGATCGGCCTGGCCGCGGTCGTCGCGCTTGTCCCCGAGTCCAGGAACCCGCGGTGCGACGGCCCCGACCTGCTGGGCGCGCTGCTGTCCACGATCGGTATGACCGCCGTCGTCTACGCGATCATCTCCGGCCCCGGGCACGGCTGGATCTCCACCCAGGTGCTGGCCTCCGCGACCACCGGCGTCCTCGTCCTCGGGGTCTTCGTGCTCTGGGAGCTGCGCATCCCGTACCCCATGCTGGACATGCACTTCTTCCGCGACCAGCGCTTCATCGGCGCGGTCGCGGGCGCGATCCTGGTCGCCTTCGGCATGGGCGGTTCGCTGTTCCTGCTCACCCAGCACCTGCAGTTCGTGCTCGGGTACGGGCCGCTGGACGCCGGTCTGCGTACGGTTCCGCTCGCGCTCACCGTCGTGGCCCTCAACCTCACGGGCATCGGCGCGAGACTGCTGCCGAGGATCGGCACGCCCGGCACCATCGCCACCGGTATGACCCTGGTGGCGGCCGGTCTCGCCGCGATCGCCGTACTCGGCGGTGACGGCTACGGCGGCATGCTCCTCGGCCTGGTCGTGATGGGTGCGGGCGTCGCCCTGTCCATGCCGGCGATGGCCAACGCGATCATGAGCGCGATCCCGCCGGAGGAGGCGGGCGTGGGTGCGGGCGTCAACGGCACTCTCGCCGAGTTCGGCAACGGCCTCGGCGTCGCCGTTCTCGGTGCGGTGCTGAACTCCCGCTTCGCCGCGCTCGTACCGGGTGTCGTGGGGGCGGCCTCGCTGCCCGCGGCACTGGCGGCCGCTGACAGCGCGGGTGAACGGGAGCGGGTCGCGGACGCCTTCGCTTCCGGGCTGGAGACGAGTCAGCTGGTCGGAGCGGTGGCGGTGCTCGCCGGCGGACTGTTGGCGGCCCTGCTGCTGCGGCGCGCCGAAAGGGCGGACTCGCCGAAGGCGGCGGCGTAGCGCGGCGGCATAGCATCAGCATGGGCGGACCGGGTCTTGTCCCCGCGCTTCCGCCCGGCCGGGAAAAACCGAGGAGGATGCGCGATGGTGAGTGCGGCCGACCGCGCGAAGGGCCCCGCGCGGACCAGCGTGTGGCTGGAGGGCAAGGCGGACCGGGGGCGCAGGTCGGGCCACCCGGCGGGCCTCGACCGCGACAAGATCATCGACGCGACGGTCCGGCTGCTGGATGCGGAGGGCGCGGCCAAGTTCTCGATGCGCAGGCTGGCCGCCGAGCTGAATGTCACCGCGATGTCCGTCTACTGGTACGTCGACACCAAGGACGACCTGCTGGAACTGGCGCTCGACACCGTCTTCGGGACATTCCCGCTGCCCGAACCGAGCGCGGACGCGGACTGGCGGGAACAGCTGCGCGAACTGGCCGGCGGCTACCGGACGTTGCTGGTGCGCCACCCCTGGGTCTCGGCGCTGATCGGCACCTTCTTGAACATCGGCCCGCACGCCATGGCCTTCTCGCAGTCCGTGCAGCAGGTCATGCGCAACACCGGTCTGCCGCCGCACAGTCAGATAGGCGGGCTTTCCGCCGTCTTCCAGTTCGTGTACGGCTTCGGCACCGTCGAGGGCCACTTCATCGAGCGGTGCGCCGCGGCCGGGCTGAGCCAGGACGCGTACTTCCGCCAGGCCATGGGGACGATCAGCGAGCAGCCGGAGTTCAGGAAGAACTTCGAGCACGCCTCGGAGCTGATGGAGGCCCGCGGCGGCGACACGGTCGAGGAGATGCGGGAGCGGGACTTCGGCTTCGCGCTCGATCTGTTGGTGGCGGGTATCGAGGCGATGGTGGAGCGCTCGAAGGAACCGAAGGGGTAAAGGGGCGTGAGGAGAGCGGGCGAGCCCGAAGCCGGGACGGTCCCTCAGGCTGTTGGGTCGCTCAAGCTCCCTCAGGTCCCTGATGGTTCACCCCGAGAGCCGGGCCGGAAAGCCGCCCGTGGCGATCGGGCCCCATCGCCGCGGGGTGATGCGGATGATCGACTTCCCCTGCTTGATCATCGCCTCCCGGTACTCGTCCCAGTCCGGATGCTCCCCCGCGACGTTGCGGAAGTACTCCACCAGTGGTTCAACGGAATCGGGGGAGTCGATCACCTCCGCCGTTCCGTCGATCTGCACCCATGGCCCGTCCCACTCGTCCGACAGCACGACCAAGCTGACCCGCTCGTCCCGCTTGGCGTTGCGCGCCTTGGCACGTTCCGGATACGTCGACACGACGATCCGCCCCGAGTCGTCGACACCGCAGGTCAGAGGCGACCCCTGCGGGTCGCCGTCGGCACGGCGGGTCAGCAGGATCGCGCGATGACGGGGCCGTACGAACTCCAGCAACTGCTCAAGGTCCACCGAGGTGTTGGTGGCGATGTTGGGTGCCATGGGCCGCACCCTACGGGAGCTTCCCGTCCTGGACGGGCTGGATGTGCAGCTCTGCCTCGAGTGTCGTCCCTATGGCGCAGACGCCCGACCGCACCACGTGGTGCGGTCGGGCGTCTGCGCCAGGTGCTCGGTGCTCCCGTGACCTGCCTGCCGCCCCGGTCCCGGCCACGTATCCGCTCGAAGCGCGACCAGGAGTCGATCACTCGCCTGTATGGGCGAGTTCGATGTCGTGGCCGTCGACCCCGCGACCGCTGACGGTCAGCGCGCCGGCCACAGGTGGGTACCCGGTCGCGATGACCGTGTACTCCCCCGCGTCCAGGTCGACGAAGGCGTAGGCCCCGTCCTCCCCGGTGGTCGCGGTGGCCACCACATGGCCCGCGGCGTCGACCAGGGTCACCCTGGCGTCGGCCAGCGGCCTGCGGCCGGCCCCGCCGCGTACCGCGCCCCGGACGATAGCGCCGGCCTGCAGGACCGCCTCGATCCGGGTCACGTCCTCGCCGCCGATCCCGACAGGCAGCGCCAGCGGCCGGTAGCCGTCGGCGTTCACCGCGACGGTCACTGCGCCCGGTGCCAGCTCGGTGAAGGCGAAACCGCCCTCCTCCGCGCTCTGTCCGGCGGCCAGGACCTCGCCGCGCACATCAGTGACGACGACCGTAGCGCCCTCGACCGGAATGCCGCCCTCGCCGGCCCGCACGGTTCCCGCCAGGGCCCCGGTGCCGACGAGCAGGATGTCGTGGTCCTCCAGGGCCTTCGGCCGGGGATGTGCCCCCAGCGGCTCGTCGCCGACGACCACCGTGGCGGCCTGCGGCCGGAAGCCGTCTGCCGAGGCGATCAGGACGTACGAACCGGGTCCCGGGGCGTTCAGCGCATAGCTGCCGTCGGACCGGGCGACCGAGCGCCCGAGCCTGCGGCCTGCGATCGAGATCAGGGTGACCACGGCCCGGGGCACCGCGGCGCCCTCGGATCCGCGCACCACACCCCGTACCTCGCTGCCGCCCGACGGTGCGGCCTGCGGAACCTCCGTGGGCACGGACATCTGGAGAGCTTCGGCGGCATCGGCCGCGGTGTCGCCGGAGGCGTACGGAGTCCTTTCCGCCGCGTTGCTCTTCAGCGCGACCTCCTTGATGAACAGGGTCACCAGGAACGCGAGCAGCGCAAAGGGGGCCGAGTAGAGGAAGACGTCGCCGACGCCGTGCCCGTACGCGGTCTCCATCACCGTACGGATCGGGCCCGGCAGCGCGTCCGGGTCGGGGATGCCACCACCGCCCGTGTCGCCGTGGCCGAGGGCGGCGCCCTGCGGGCCGAGCTCGGCGAGACCGTCCTTGACGTAGTGGCTGACACGGTTGGCCATCACCGCGCCGAGCGCCGAGACGCCGATCGCGCCGCCGAGGGAACGGAAGAAGGTGACCACCGAGCTGGCCGCGCCGAGGTCGGAGGGCGTCACCTGGTTCTGCGTGCACAGGACCAGGTTCTGCATCATCATGCCGAGACCGAGCCCCATGACCGCCATGAAGACGGCGATGTGCCAGTACTCGGTGTCGTACCGGAGAGTGCCCAGCATTCCGAGGCCCGCCGTCACCAGGACGCCGCCGCTGACCAGCCAGGCCTTCCAGCGGCCCGTCCTGGTGATGATCTGGCCCGAGACGGTCGACGAGACGAACAGGCCGGCGATCATCGGGATGGTCATGACGCCGGACATCGTCGGTGACTTGTCGCGAGCCAGCTGGAAGTACTGGCTGAAGAAGATCGTGCCGGCGAACATCGCGACACCGACGAACAGCGAGGCCAGCGAGGCCAGCGTGATGGTGCGGTTGCGGAACAGCCGCAGCGGGATGATCGGGTCGCTCGCCTTCGACTCGATCAGCAGGAAGAGCGCGCCGAGCACGACCGAGCCGCCGACCATCGCGTACGTCTGCCAGGACAGCCAGTCGTACTTGTCGCCCGCGAAGGTGACCCAGACCAGCAGCAGCGAGACGGCCGCGCTGATGAAGAATGCGCCCGACCAGTCGACCTTGACCCGACGCTTGACCACGGGAAGCTTCAGGGTCTTCTGCAGCACGATCAGGGCGACGATCGCGAACGGCACGCCGACGTAGAAGCACCAGCGCCAGCCGAGCCGGTCGGTGTCGGTGATGACACCGCCGAGCAGCGGGCCGCCGACGGTGGCCACGGCGAAGACCGCGCCGAGGTAGCCGCTGTAGCGGCCTCGCTCACGCGGGGCGATCATCGCGGCCATGATGATCTGCGCGAGGGCGGTGAGACCGCCGACGCCGATGCCCTGGACCACCCGGCAGGCGATCAGCATGCCGGTGCTCTGCGAGAGGCCGGCCACCACCGAGCCCGCTACATAGATGATCAGCGCTACCTGGACCAGCAGTTTCTTGCTGAACAGGTCCGCGAGCTTGCCCCAGAGCGGCGTGGTCGCGGTCATCGACAGCAGCGCCGCGGTCACCACCCAGGTGTAGGCGCTCTGCCCTCCGCCGAGATCGCTGATGATCTCCGGGAGGGCGTTGGAGACGATCGTCGAGGACAGGATCGCGACGAACATGCCGAGCAGCAGCCCGGACAGCGCCTCCATGATCTGCCGGTGCGTCATCGGGGCGTCGCCGTCCACGGCGTGCCCCGCATGCTTGGCGTGGCCGCCCCGCACACCGGGTGGTGTGGTCGTAGCCATGAACTTCCTTTGCGTGTCTATGCGGGTGTACGGGTGGCGTGGGCCCGGCAGTCTCCGAAGGATGCGCGGAGGCGGGCCAGCATCACGTTGAGCTGTCCGACGTCGTCGTCGGACCAGTCCTCGAGGAACTGGGCGAACAAGTCCGCGGTCCGGCGACCGAGGTCGTCGAGCAGGGCCTTGCCCGCGGGGGTGAGCCGCAGGATGCGGGAGCGCCGGTCGTCCGGGTCGGGCGAGCGCTCGATCCAGCCGCGCTCCACGACATGGGCCACATGCCGGCTGGTCACCGACATGTCGACGGCGAGCAGCTCGGCGAGGCGGCTCATCCGCATCTCTCCGTACCGGTCGACGAGAGTCAGCACGGCCGCGGATCCGGAGGGGCACTCGGCGGGCAGCATGCGCGCGAGGCCGCGCTTCACTGCGCCCACGGCGCTGATCTGCCGGGCCAGTTCCTCGTACTGGCTGCGCTCGGCCATCGCCACCCCCCATTTTGTTGCTTAGGGCAACCATAGAAGCAGTTGGTTGCTACAGGCAAATGAAAGCGGGCGGTTACGAGTAAAGGAACCCAAAAGGCTTTGCATATGCATGGTCAGCAAGAGTCATGTGCCGGTCATGGCCGCCGACCGGCACTTTCCGGCCCCCGCCCGGGGTTGGGCAGGGGCTCCGGGTTCGCTAGGGTCCTGCCCCATGGCACACAACCCCCACGCTCCCCAAGGTCAGGGCCCCGAGGGCTCCTACGACCCCGCGGGCAGCACACAGATGTTCCGCGCCTTCGTCGACGAGGGCGCCCCGCAGGGCCGCCGGCCGGCCGCCGCCGCACCGTCCTCCTCGCGGGTCGGCCTGATCGTCGGCGTGATCGCGGCGGTCGTGATCCTGGGCGCGGTGGCCTGGCTCGCCCTGGGCTGATCCGGCCCGCTCGAGGGTCGCAACCCGGCAGGGCCGGTCACTTCCACTGTGCCGAGACGTCCCGGGTTTCGATGTGCATGCCCAGCGGAACCCGCCAGGCGTCCACGCACACCGTGTACGCCTTCCTGCGTGCGGCGTCGGGCGCGATCGGTGCGGGAAGTGGCTGGTCCGACTCGACGGTGGCCCAGTCGATGCCGAGTGCGCCGATGATGTGCGTCGCGAAGGTCACCGTGCCCGAGGTCACGGACGAGCCGCCGGTATTGCGGAACTCGACCGTCACCTGCTCGCACCAGCGCTTGTCCAGGGCGTCCCGGACCGGCTCGGCGAGCTGGAGCACGGCCGGGCCCGCGGGGGTGGGGGCCGGTGTCGGTGCGGGTACGGGTGCCGGCGTGGTGGAGCCGGAGGCGCTCGGGGCGGGTGCGTTGGCCGGGGGACTCGTACCGCCGGGGGCGGCGGCGCCGTCCGAGCCGGCCGCGCTCCCTCCTCCCGTACCGTCGCCGTTTCCGGCGGGCGGTACGGAGGTGTCCGTGCCCGCCGGGCGCGCGTCGGGCACGGCCCCTGGGTCGTCGGTGCTCCCGCTCCCGCGCGGCTCGTCCAGGGGGACCAGGGCGACCTCGCCCTTCGGCGGGACGGCGGCCGTGGGGGCCGGGCCCGATCCGGCGGCGCCGACCGCCACGTGGCCGTCGCCGCCGCCGCCCGAGCATGCGGTCAGCGCCCCGCCGAGGCAGAGCGCCACCGCCACGATGCCGGTCCGTCGTCGCATCGCGCCAGTGTGACTGACGGATCGTCAGGAGTGAAGCCCTCAGTCCGAGATCAGACCCTGACGCAGCTGCGCGAGCGTACGCGTCAGCAGTCGTGAGACATGCATCTGCGAGATGCCCACCTCTTCGCCGATCTGCGACTGGGTCATGTTGGCGAAGAAGCGCAGCATGATGATCTGCCGCTCACGGGGCGGGAGTTTGGCCAGCAGGGGCTTGAGCGACTCGCGGTACTCGACGCCCTCCAACGCCGAGTCCTCGTAGCCCAGTCGGTCGGCGAGGGAGCCTTCGCCGCCGTCGTCCTCGGGGGACGGCGAGTCGAGCGACGACGCCGTGTACGCATTGCCGACGGCGAGGCCGTCGACCACGTCCTCCTCCGACACCCCCAGTACCGCGGCCAGTTCGGGTACGGTCGGCGAGCGGTCGAGTTTCTGCGCCAGCTCGTCGCTGGCCTTGGTGAGCGCGAGGCGCAACTCCTGCAGCCGACGCGGCACCCGCACCGACCAGGACGTGTCGCGGAAGAAGCGCTTGATCTCGCCGACGACCGTCGGCATCGCGAACGTCGGGAATTCCACGCCCCGTTCGCAGTCGAACCGGTCGATCGCCTTGATCAGGCCGATCGTGCCGACCTGGACGATGTCCTCCATCGGTTCGTTCCGGCTGCGGAACCGCGCCGCCGCGTACCGCACGAGGGGGAGGTTGAGCTGGATGAGGGTGTCGCGCACATAGGTGCGTTCCGGACTGTCGTCGGCCATGCCCTCGCAGTCCAGCGCGCGCAGTCGCAGGAACAGGGAGCGGGAGAGAGTGCGGGTGTCGATGGCTTCGGAGCTGTCCGGCACGACAGGTGCGGGAGCGCTGGGTGCGCGTGTAAGCACCTTCGAGCTGCCCTGATCTACGGACATGCCACCCCCTTTGAGGTCGCGGATGGTCGCGGCGGCCGCGACCATCGGAGGAACGCAGCCTCCACCTGAATACCGGCGGTGAGGCTGCGGCAAACGCGGTTCCGGCAGAATGTCACATGTCGGCAACACGCTGTAGTGACATGTCGACAAGAATCACGCGAAAATACGCGGGAAACAGCAGGTATACGTCTTTTGCGGCGTCTGCAGGTCCCCGGGAGGATCTACCCGTTCCAGCTACGCTTCGATCCTGTTTGCGGATCGCAGTCTGGCGAAACTTCGGGCCAGCAGCCTTGACACATGCATCTGGGAGACGCCCAGTTCCTGGCTGATCTGAGACTGCGTCAAGTTGCTGTAGTAACGCAGCATCAGGATCCGCTGCTCGCGCTCGGGCAGTTGGACCAGGAGGTGGCGGACCAGGTCGCGGTGCTCCACCCCCGCCAGTGCAGGGTCCTCGTAGCCGAGCCTGTCCAGCAGCCCGGGCATCCCGTCGCCCTCCTGGGCCGCCTCCAGCGAGGTCGCGTGATACGACCGCCCCGCCTCGATGCAGGCCAGCACCTCGTCCTCGCCGATCTTCAGTCGCTCGGCGATCTCGGCGGTCGACGGGGTCCGGCCGTGAGCCGTCGTCAGATCCTCGGTCGCGCCGTTCACCTGGACCCACAGCTCGTGCAGCCGGCGCGGCACATGCACGGTCCGTACGTTGTCCCGGAAGTACCGCTTGATCTCGCCGACCACCGTCGGCATCGCGAACGTCGGGAACTGCACGCCCCGGTCCGGGTCGAACCGGTCGATCGCGTTGATCAGGCCGATCGTGCCGACCTGGACGACGTCCTCCATGGGCTCGTTGCGGCTGCGGAAGCGGGCGGCGGCGTACCGCACCAGTGGCAGATTGGCCTCGATGAGCGCCCCGCGTACGCAGGCGTGCTCCGCGGTTCCCGCTTCCAGGTCCTTGAGCCGGGCGAACAGCACCCGGGTCAGCGCCCGGGTGTCCGCGCCCCGGCTCTGCGGCTTGGTCTCGTTCTGGGGTGGCACCTGAGGCGCAGTACTGGCCGGCACGGTCACGCCACCCCTTTGCGGTCACATTCTGTCAACTCATCCGTCAAAAGCGGTCATAGCATCACAAGACATGTCCACTGTGTGCAAGCACCCGATAACTCCGTGTTGACGGTAAAACGGGACGTAAACCCACAAAAAGCCCCTCGCCGAAAAGGCGAGGGGCTCGGAGGTGCCGAAGGTCAGAACTCGTAGTCGGCGATCACCCACGTGGCGAACTCACGCCACAGACCGGCGGCCGCCTGGTGCGCAGGGTGCTCCAGGTACCGCTTCAGCGCATCCCGATCGGCCACCGCGGAGTTGATCGCGAAGTCATAGGCGATCGGCCGCTCGGTGATGTTCCAGGCGCATTCCCAGAACTCCAGCTCGGGTACGGCTGTCTCCAGCTCCTGGAAGGCCTTCACGCCGGCGGCCACACGCGGCTCGTCGCGCTCGACGCCGTCATTGAGCTTGAAGAGGACCAGATGGCGGATCAAAGGGGGCACTCCTGGTTGACCTGGTCGATCCAGTGGATCTGGGGACTCTGCTCCGGCCCGACCCGAAGGAAAGGCCCTAGTTGACCAGCTCGGTCATGAACTGGCCGACGCCCTGCGCGGCGCTGGATATGCCCTCGAACCCTACCTGGACCATGTCGGCGGCCTTGGCGGGGGACGTGATGATCGTGTACAGCACGAAGACGGCGACGATGTAGAGAGCGATCTTCTTCGTTTGCACCATCAGCCTCTGCTTCTCCTGCTGCCCCAGCCCTGTCGTGCCCCTGGCCATGCGTCGCGTGAGTCTAACCGAGCGATATTCCGCCGGGACTTCAGGACCGTGGGCCCCGGGGAGCGGGCCCTTCGCCCCCTCGTCGGCGTCGGTACGGGCACACAAGGGCGGAGAGCCGCAGCAGCCGGCAGGACCCCGGCAGACCGGGAGGCGGACCTCGCCGCGGGGCCGGGCCGCGCGCATCCCCCTGGCGGCGGCACGGATTTGGGGTACCTGTTCCCGCCAGGGCCGCCGGCCTTGTCCGAGGCGCCTTCCCCGACCGCAAGGCCCCGGCCTTCGGGTGTCGTTCTGTGCGCGCGGTTCCCCGGACATGCGAAGGGCCCCGGTGCGCTGCACCGGGGCCCTTCGACAAGAGCGGTAGCGGAGGGATTTGAACCCTCGGTGACTTGCGCCACACTCGCTTTCGAGGCGAGCTCCTTCGGCCGCTCGGACACGCTACCGGGAGAGAGCTTAGCCCAAGGTGGGCCGTGCTCTGAAATCCGTATCCGTCAGCGGTCGTCCTCGCGGTCCCGGAAGAACCTACGCAGCTGGTTCGCGCACTCGTCCTCGAGTACTCCGAGCACCACTTCGGGCCGGTGGTTGAGCCGCCGGTCCCGTACCACGTCCCACAGAGAACCGGCCGCGCCCGCCTTCTCGTCCCGGGCGCCGTAGATCACCCGCGCCACCCGGGACTGCACGATCGCGCCCGCGCACATCGTGCACGGCTCCAGCGTGACCACGAGCGTGCAGTCGGTCAGCCGCCACTCGCCGAGGCGGGCGGCAGCCCTGCGGATCGCCAGTATCTCGGCGTGCGCCGTCGGGTCACCCGTCGCTTCGCGTTCGTTGTGCCCCGTGGCCAGGACCGAGCCGTCCGCGGCCAGTACGACGGCGCCGACCGGTACGTCCCCGGACTGCGCCGCGTGCTCAGCCTCGTCCAGGGCGAGGCGCATCGGCCCCTCCCACGGCACACCGACGGGGTCGGGAGCGGAAGCAGGCCGGGGCACCGGATCGGCGACGGGATCCGGTGCCGGGTGCCGTTGCCGGCTGTGGTGCCGGTCCAGATCCTGGGGCCGGTCCTTGTTGCCGTTCTCGTTGTGGTGCGGTTCTGGTGCCGGGACAGCTGGAACAGCCACTAGCGGACGGTCTCCAGTACTTCGCCCGCGCCGAGCGCGTCCGCGATCTCCATGAGCGCGTCCGTGTCCAGCGTCAGCAGTTCCTTCTCCGACAGCCCCAGGTCCATGAGGATCTCGCGGTCGCCGACCGGCCCGGCCGGCACGGCCTCGCCGGCCGTCACGGACACCGGGTCCTCGTCGTCCACGTCGTCGCGTTCCGGTTCTCCGTCCTCCGTACCGTCGAGGTCCAACGTGTCCAGATCGTCGACCGGGTCGTCATCGTCCCCGCCGAGCAGTTGATTGGTGAGGATCTCCCCGTACGAGGAGCGTGCGGCCGCGGCCGCGTCGGAGACGAAGATGCGAGGATCCTCCTCGCCCTCCACCCGGATGACGCCGAACCAGGCATCCTCCTGCTCGATGAAGACGAGCACCGTGTCCTCGTCCACCGAGGCCTCGCGGGCCAGGTCGGTCAGATCCGACAGGGTCTCCACATCGTCGAGCTCTGTGTCGCTCGCTTCCCACCCGTCTTGAGTGCGCGCGAGCAGTGCGGCGAAGTACACCGTGACTCTCCCACTGATCAGAGGTGTGACGACCGGCGGTGCGCTGCTCTGCCCCGCCCACTCGGAATCGTGGCAGAAACATTCGCGATGCGAGAGGTCTTCCGTCGTTGCGTCGGCCATCAGTTCTTGAGGAGGGCTACCAGCGGAAGGTCCGCATACGCATCTGCTGGCGCATCCGGGCGGCCCTGGCACGCCGTGGCTGGACCCTGTCGCGCAATGCCTTGGCCTCGTTCAGTTCGCGCAGGAACTGGGCGCGTCGCCTGCGGCGCTCGGCATCGGTTTCTGTCTCTGCGCCCTGCTCGGGCTCGGGCTCGCGCATCGGCCACACCACCCCACGGCTGGTTCCGTATGCCTCCACCTTCCCTCCAGGACCTTGCTTGATGCGAGTGGCGGTTAGGGTGGGCGGCATGCGGATCCACGTCGTCGACCACCCGCTGGTGGCGCACAAACTCACCACGCTGCGCGACACGCGCACCGACTCCCCGACCTTCCGGCGGCTCGCCGACGAGCTGGTCACCCTGCTCGCCTACGAGGCCACCCGGGATGTGCGCACCGAGCAGGTCGACATCAAGACGCCGGTGACCGGGACGACCGGCGTCAAGCTGTCGCATCCGCGGCCCTTGGTGGTGCCGATCCTGCGGGCCGGTCTGGGCATGCTCGACGGCATGGTGCGGCTGCTGCCGACCGCCGAGGTGGGCTTCCTCGGGATGATCCGCAACGAGGAGACCCTGGAGGCGTCCACGTACGCGACCCGGATGCCGGAGGACCTGTCCGGCCGCCAGGTGTACGTACTCGACCCGATGCTGGCCACCGGCGGCACGCTGGTCGCGGCCATCCGGGAACTGATCAAGCGTGGTGCGGACGATGTGACCGCGGTCGTCCTGCTCGCGGCGCCGGAGGGCGTCGAGGTGATGGAGCGCGAGCTGGCGGGCACGCCGGTGACCGTGGTGACAGCGGCGGTCGACGAGCGTCTGAACGAGCACGGCTACATCGTGCCGGGCCTCGGCGACGCGGGTGACCGTATGTACGGCACGGCCGACTAGGCCATGTACGGCACGGCCGGCCAGGACGCGGACGCCGGCCGGGGTGCCTGAGGCGCGCAGCTCTGTGCCCGGACCTGTCCGGACCGGGGCTGCGGGCCCCGGGTCCGGTGCGACTCACGGGTCGGTTCTCCCACCTCACAGGCGGGAGAGCCGGCCCGTCAGCATTTCTTGGACGGCGCGGGTGCCGGTTCCGGATTGGTCAGTGCGGTCAGGGCCATGTCCGCGTCCTTCTTCGGGTCAAGGGACTTGAAGGCCGTCCCCAGGACCAGGTCGACGTCCGCCGTCTCGCGGGTGTCGGTCTTCAGCCGGGAGCCCCGCAGCTGGGTGGCGAGCACCCGGAAGGCGCCTTCGTGGGCCTCGGTTCCGCCGAGCAGCAGGGCGGTGCCGGCGACCTTCTTGTCGTACGCCGCCGGGGCATTGCCGACCTTGCCGATCGAGAAACCGCGTCTCCTCAGTTCGTCGGCGGCCGCCTTGGCGAGTCCGCTGCGCGGCGTCGCGTTGTAGACGTTCACCGTGATCTGGCCCGGCATCGGCGGCGGGGGCGCGGCGGAGTGGCTCGGGGAGGGGGCCGGAGAAGGTTTGCAGTCCGCGCCGCCGCTCGCGGACGTGCTCGCGCCGCCGCCGGTGAACACGTCGATGAGCTGCAGGGTTCCCCAGCCGGCCAGGCTGAGTGCGACTGCCGCGGCCACGGCCGCCAGGATGATCCTGCGCCGGTTGCGGGGGCGTCGCATACGAGGGTACTTGTCGCCCGTAATGCGGTACTTTCCGCCCATGCCGGGGGGAGTGAGCATGCTCATGGGCGCAGCGTAGTGCGGCTTGGTGGCTATGCCTACTAAACGATCAATGGATTGCGTCCGTACGGTGCCGAAAGAGCCCGAAAGGGTCAGTCGCCGGCCTCTCGGAGCCCGGGATCAGCCCAGCTCGAGGACGCGGGCGTGGAGCAC
Source organism: Streptomyces sp. NPDC002889 (assembly GCF_042888425.1). Taxonomy (NCBI): domain Bacteria; kingdom Bacillati; phylum Actinomycetota; class Actinomycetes; order Kitasatosporales; family Streptomycetaceae; genus Streptomyces; species Streptomyces sp. NPDC002889. Next base: position 87,154 of record NZ_JBIAPT010000021.1, on the reverse strand, counting down.
CTGTCGCTGCTGGAGCGCGGCGCGCACGGCCCGGTGCAGCCCGTCCTCCAGATACAGGTCACCCTGCCACTTCACGACATGCGCGAAGAGGTCGCCGTAGAACGTCGAGTCCTCGGCGAGCAGCGTTTCCAGGTCCAGCTGGCCCTTGGTGGTCACGAGCTGATCGAGGCGGACCGGGCGCGGCGCGACGTCCGCCCACTGCCGGGTGCTTTCCCGGCCGTGGTCGGGGTACGGCCGTCCGTTGCCGATGCGCTTGAAGATCACACGGAAAGCCTACCGGTCAAGAGGCTCCAGGCGCAGCCATGAAGTCGTAGTGCGATCCTGTACAAAATTGTTCAAACCGGGAACAGGGGTCTTCATGACAGCTCAGGAGCCGGTCCGAGAGGCGGCCTTTGAGGAGATCGGAAGGGCCGCCGCGCTGCCGCGGCCCGCGCTGGAGATCGCCGCCGGATACGCCCTGACCGGACCCGCGCTCGATCTCGGCGCCCTCGTCTGGGACGGCCGGTGCCTCCCTGACGCCCGGATCCGTGTTCCGCTGTCCGTGCTCAACCGGCACGGTCTGGTCGCCGGGGCCACCGGCACCGGTAAGACCAGGACGATCCAGCTGATGGCCGAACAGCTCTCGGCCAACGGGGTGCCTGTCCTCCTCGCCGACATCAAGGGAGACGTCTCCGGCATGTCGGCACCCGGCAAGGACAGTGACGCGGTCCGCGAGCGCGCCGGACAGATCGGGCAGGCTTGGGCCGGACAGGGCTTCCCGTGCGAGTTCTACGGCCTCGGAGGTATCGGCCCCGGCATTCCGCTGCGTGCCACCGTCACCGACTTCGGGCCCCTGCTGCTGTCCAAGGTGCTGCAACTGAACCGGACCCAGGAGCAGTCGCTCGCGCTGATCTTCCATTACGCCGACTCCAAGGGCCTGGAGCTGGTGGACCTGAAGGATCTTCGGGCCGTGGTCGCCTTTCTCGTGTCCGGCGCCGGAGCGTCGGAGCTCAGGAGCCTCGGCGGCATCTCCACCGCCACCGCCGGGGTGATCCTGCGCTCCATCACCGCCTTCGAGCAGCAGGGCGCGGGCGGTCTCTTCGGCGAGCCGGCGTTCGACACCGCCGAGCTGCTGCGTACGGCGCCGGACGGGCGCGGGCTGGTCTCCGTACTGGAGCTGCCCGCGGTCCAGGACAAGCCGCAGCTCTTCTCGACGTTCCTGATGTGGCTGCTCGCGGATCTCTTCCACGACCTTCCCGAGGTCGGCGACGTGGAGAAGCCAGGACTGGTCTTCTTCTTCGACGAGGCCCATCTGCTGTTCGACGGGGCGTCCAAGGCGTTCCTCGAGTCGGTCACGCGGACCGTGCGGCTGATTCGCTCGAAAGGGGTCGGCATCTTCTTCGTCACGCAGACCCCGAAGGATCTGCCCGTCGATGTACTCGCCCAGCTCGGCAACCGGGTGCAGCACGCACAGCGCGCGTTCACGCCCGACGACGCCAAGGCGCTGAGGGCGACCGCGAAGACCTTCCCGAAATCTCCCTACGACCTCGAGGAGGTGCTCACCGGGCTCGGGACGGGCGAGGCGGTGATCACCGTGCTGAGCGACAGGGGCGCGCCGACACCGGTCGCGGTGACCCGGCTGCGTGCGCCGCAATCGCTGGTGGGGCCGATCGAGGCGGGTGCGCTGGACGCGGCGGTGAAGGCGTCGCCGCTGTACGGGCGATATGCCGAGGCCGTCGACCGGTCCTCGGCGTACGAGAAGCTGACGGCCGAGCAGCAGGCGGCGGAGGCGGCGGCCGAGCTCGCGGCCCGGGAGGTGCAGGAGGCGCAGGAGGCCGAACGGGTGCCGAAGGCGAGCAGAGCCTCGCACCAGCGGGAGGAGTCGCTCGCCGAGCAGGTGCTGGGGAGCGGGATCTTCACGTCGCTGGCACGGTCGGTGGGTACGCAGCTGGGGCGTGAGATCTCACGGTCGCTGTTCGGGACGGCGCGCCGCAGGCGATGAGCCCGCGGCGCGCCGCACCGCACGTGTCGTGCCCGTGCCCTACTCGGTCACGTCGTGGTCGTGACCGTCGTGCAGGCCTCCGCCGCTGCCCGCGTCACCGTCCGTGGGAACGGAGGTGACCGGCTTGCGCAGGGAACTCAGGTCGTGGGCGTAGGTGCCCACGGCGTTGGCTATGACGCCGATGTTCACCTTGAACGCCGTCATGTTGATGTTGCTCAGGTTGTCGCCCTTGGCGTGGTAGTTCACGTCGTACGCGACACCGGCCGTGCCGCCGAACTTCTTCGCCTGCGCCTCGGTCTTGATGCCTTCGGCACCGGTGAAGGTGCCGCCGGACGGGATGCCGACCTCGATGAACGGCCCGTAGTCGGAGCGGCCGGTGAAGTCGGTGCCCTCGTGCGGGGTGCCCCGCTTGTCGAGGAACTCGTTGATGTCGCGCTCGAGCTGGGCCGAGCCCGCGGGACCGGCCTCGGAGCCCACGCCGTCCGAGTCGTCGCCGTCGTAGACGAAGAGCCCGTAGTTCGGCGAGGCGATCATGTCGAAGTTCAGGTAGAGCTTGATCTCCTTCTTGCCCAGGCCGCTGAGGTTCGCGACGTAGTGCTCGGAGCCGAGCAGGCCGTTCTCCTCTGCCGACCACCAGGCGAAGCGCACCTTGTTGGCGGGGCGCTTCTCCTTCTTCGCCAGCTCCTCGGCGACCTCGAGCAGACCGGCCGAACCGGAGCCGTTGTCGTTGATGCCGGGACCTGCGGTGACCGAGTCGAGGTGCGCGCCGAGCATCACGGTGTTGGCGGCGTTGCCATGCCGGGTCTCCGCGATGACGTTGTTGGTGGAACGTGTCTGCTGGAATTCGCGGATCTCGAAGGAGACGTTGACCGGACCCCCCGCGAGGTCCGCGGCGAGCTTCTCGCCCTCGGCGAGGGTGATTCCGCCGGTCGGGATCTTGGCGTCGGCGACATTGCCGAGGGTGCCGGAGAGCGCGCCCTCGGTGTTGTTGTAGATGACCGCGCCGATCGCGCCCGCGTCGGCTGCCGCCGCCTGCTTCGCGGCGAAGGTGCAGCCGCCGCGCTTGATCAGCGCGATCTTGCCGGTGAAGGTGCCCGACGCGTAGTCGGTGGCCTCGCAGCCGGTGGTGGTGTCCACCGGTACGGCGACCAGATCGGCCTTCACGCCGCCCACCGGGGTGGACTTGGTGTAGGTCATCGCCTTGATGACGACGTCACGGGGTGTCGGCGAGACGACCGAGAGTTTCTCGGCCTGCGTCTCGGTGTAGAGGAACTCGAAGCGCTGGTACGACACGTCGTACCCGTACTTCTTCAACTGCTGGTACACATACGCGGCGGACGCGTCGTGCCCGAGTGAGCCGGCGGCGCGGTGGCCGCCCGTCGTGTCCGCTATCTGCTGGAACTTCTTCAAATGCTTGTAGGCGTCCTGCGCGGACGACCTTTCGACCAGCTTCCGTGCCAGCTTCGACGCGTCCTTGGCCGCCTGGTCGGCGGGGTCCTGACGGTGCGCTGCGGACGGGGAGGCGGATGCCAGCAGGAGCGGGGTCGCGAGTGCGGCTGCGGCCAGGGTGGCCACGGCTCTGCGATGGGATGCGTTCACAGAGGTCCTTCCCGGTGCGAACGTGGGTTGAAGGGAAGTTAGCGATCTACGCGCGTTCTGGGAACACTTCTGCCGCAACTGCCGGTGCATTTCATCGCATTGACACCCGGAGGTGATCCATCCGCTTCAACTTGCTCCGTATCAGGGCTTTTTGGCGGCACCCTCTGCTTTTGCCGCGCGCTTCATCTCCTGCTTGTGCGCCCGGACCTTGGCCAGCGACTCGGGGCCGGTGATGTCGGCCGCCGAGCGGTAGCCCGGCTCGCCGTAGACCCCGGCCGCCTCGCGCCAGCCCGTGGGCCGCACGCCGTACTGCTTGCCCAGCAGCGCCAGGAAGATCTTCGCCTTCTGCTCGCCGAAGCCCGGCAGCGCCTTCAGCCGCTTCAGCAGTTCCGCGCCGCTCTCCACGTCCCGCCACACGGCGCTCGCGTCGCCGTCGTACTCGTCGACGAGGTACTGGCACAGCTGTTGGATCCTCTTCGCCATCGACCCCGGATAGCGGTGCACGGCAGGCTTCTGCTTCAACAGCTCGGCGAAGGCGTCGGGGTCGTACGCGGCGATCTCCGCGCAGTCCGGATCGTCCCGGCCCATGCGCTGCGCGATGGTGTACGGGCCGGAGAACGCCCACTCCATCGGCACCTGCTGGTCGAGAAGCATCCCGATCAGGGCGGCGAGCGGGCTGCGGCCGAGCAGTTCGTCGGCCTCGGGCTGCTGGGCGAGATGAATGGTGGCGTTCATGCCCCGATGATCACCCGGCGGTCCGTGAGCCGCCATCCACGCGCGCGCGGACGGGTTCGCGGCAGCGGGGTCGGGGCGGTAAGCCGGCCGACCGGGATGCGTCTGCAGTACGGGACGCCGGGCCAGTGGGGTGGGCCGGTCCGGCGACCGGGAGATCGTTGCTCCGGCCCTGGCCAGGCTCCACGACGAGCAGGGCGGGATCGCGGTCCTCGACGTCCTGCCCCGGGCGGCGGCGCTGAACCCGCGGACGTCCCTGCGGCTGACGGACGCGGGAGCGACCCGGACCCGGTCGAGCCGGTGCGTCATCTCCAGCGGAAGCCCGGGATCGCGGACCACGCTGCCGATCGGATCCGGGTACGCCGTCCGGTGCGAGAGCACCCGGTCCGGGAGCCGCGGGCGCCGTATCGCGGCCTCGCTGACCGACGGGCCGGCTCGTCGGTCAGCCGCACGGCGACCCGACGACTCGCATCCTGCTGATGCCTGAGGACTGCGGTCCCCCGACGGGTACGAGCTGCCCCCGCTACGGCTCCAGCCGGGCGGCGCGGGCGCGGAGGTAGCGGGCCTCGGGGATGCTGAGCGTGCGCTGAGCCGCCAACTCGTAGGCCTGACGGGCAGCTTCGGTGTCCCCCGCCTTCTCCAGCAGATGTGCCGTTACGGCGTCCAGCCGGTGATGGCCCGCCAACCGGTCTCTCAGAGCGGCGACTTCGGTCAGCCCGGCCCGCGGTCCGTGCACCATGGCCACCGCCACGGCCCGGCCCAGCTCCGCCATCGGCTCGGGTGCGCGCTCCACCAGCAGGTCGTACAGGGCGAGAATCTGCGGCCAGTCGGTGTCGTCGGCGGTCGCCGCCTCGTCGTGCAGGGCCGCGATCGCCGCCTGCAGCTGGTAGACACCGGCCGGTCCCTGCGACAGCGCCTTCTCCACCAGGGCGGTGCCCTCGGCGATCGCGTCCCGGTCCCAGCGGCCTCGGTCCTGTTCGTCGAGCGGGATCAGTTCACCGTGCGGCCCGGTGCGGGCCGCGCTGCGGGCCTCGGTGAGCAGCATCAGCGCCAGCAGTCCGGTCACCCCGCCCTCCTCGGGCAGCAGCCGGCGCACCGCGCGGGCCAGCCGGATCGCCTCCCCGGCAAGGTCGGAACGGTGCAGATCACGGCCGGTGGTCGCCGTGTAGCCCTCGTTGAAGATCAGGTAGAGGACCTGGAGCACGACGGCGAGCCGCGCGTCGCGGTCCGCGGGAACCGGCCTGCGGAACGGCACGCCCCTGATCCGCTGCTTGGCCCGGCTGATGCGCTGCGCCATCGTCGCCTCCGGCACCAGATGCGCACGGGCGATCTCCACGGTTGTCAGACCTCCCACGGCCCGCAGGGTGAGCGCGATCTGGGCGGCCGGGGTCAGTTCGGGATGGCAGCACAGGAACAGCAGCGTGAGGGTGTCGTCCTCGGACGGGGCGCGGCCCTCTCCGGGCGGCGGCGTGGTGAACGCGTCGCGGGGGGTGAGCTGCGCGGCCGACTCCTCCCGCCGGCGGCGCGCCTCCTCGCTGCGCAGCAGGTCGGTGAGCCGGCGGGCGGCGACGCGGATCAGCCAGCCGCGCGGATTGGCGGGGACGCCGTCATCGGGCCACTGCTGCGCGGCGGCCAGCAGGGCCTCCTGCACGGAGTCCTCGGCCAGGTCGAAGTGCCCGTACCGGCGCACCAGTGCGCCGAGGACCTGCGGCGCATGCCGGCGCAGCAGGTCCTCGACCTCGGTCGTACGCCTCACACATCGCCTCCGCTGTCCAGGATGGGCCGGATGACCACGGGGTAGTCGGGGCTGCCTTCGGGGACCGGGCACCGGGCGACGCGGGCGGCGATCTCCGTGACCCGGTCCAGGCTCGCGCAGTCCAGAACCCAGTAGCCGGCGAGGAGTTCCTTGGTCTCGCCGTACGGCCCGTCCGTGATCACCGGGCGGCCGTCCTTGTCGGCGGTGACGTACCGGGTCAGCGCGGGCTCGGCCAGTCCCTGTCCGTCCACGAGCTCCCCGGACTCGGCGAGGTCGTCGTTGACGGACTGCATGAACGAGAACATCGCCTGCATGTCCTTCTCGCTCCAGGCCGGGGAGTGCTCGGACGCCTTGCCGCGCATCGCCTCGTAGTCGGCCTGTGTGCCCTGGACCATCACCAGGTACTTCATGGTCTTGCTCCCTCGGGATGAGTGGCCGCCCCTTGTGGGCAACTCTCACAGGGGACGTCGGAGCCGATGACGGATTCTCGACAGGCGCGCCGGGTTTTTCTCAGGGAGTTCGCCCGGCCCCGCGCAGGTCGGGCGGCTCCAGAAGCGCGATCTCGACCCGGTCGGCGACGCGTCAGGCGGCCGGCGGCCTGCCGTACCAGTGCACGGTCCGCCCGGCCGGGGCGTTCAGTGACTGCGGGCCGGTGCAGGCATGGACGTCCATGCCTCGTCTGGGCGGCTGCCCGGGCCGGCAGGGTTGTGGTGTACGGAGGTGAGCAGAGCCCCGGTTCCGTGTCCCCGGTCATCAACCGCCTTTCCCTCTCGTCGGGCGGCTCACCGTGCTCCCGTGTCACATCGGGCCCATGGAGCGGGTCACTTCCTCGACACTTCGCGAGGGAGGAAGGTGACTCATGGACGCCCCAGTGACGGGTCTGCGCTGCCCGTTCGTGCTGTCACTGTGATGACCCGCGGCGCCGAGGAAGTGTGACCGCCACGCCGCAGGAGTTCTCCGGGCGCTCAGCGCAGCCCGTGCCGGCGCGCCACCATCCGCTCGACCGCTGCCCGCGGCAGCAGCCGGCGCAGCGCGAACACCACTGGCGCGTTGCTGCCCACCGCGTACAGCGGCCTCGGCCGCGCGGCCTCGACCGCCCTGACCACGGTGGCGGCGACCTGCCCGGCCGAGATGCCGCTCGCCTCGTTGGCGTTCAGCGCCCGCAGCATGGTTCGGTACTCGGCCTCGAACGGCGAACCGTCGGCCACGTACTCGGTTCGCCGCTCGCTGATGCCGGTCCTGATGGAACCGGGCTCGACGGTGGTGATTCCGACGCCGTAGGGAGCGACCTCACGCCGCGCGGCGTGTGCGAAGCCCTTGATCGCCGCCTTGGAGGCCACGTACGAGGAGCGGTAGGCGAGCGGAAAACTGGCCAGCATCGAGCCGACCATGACGACGCGGCCGTATCCGCGGGCGCGCATGGCGGGCAGCACGAGCTGGGTGAGCCGCACGGCACCGAAGACGTTGAGCCGGAACAGCCGCTCGACCGCCTCCATGGGCAGTTCCTCGAGCGGTCCGTTCTGGCTTTCGCCCGCGTTGTTGACCAGGACGTCCACCGGGCCGGCCGCCGCCGCGCAGGCCTCGACCGAGGCGTCGTCGGTGAGGTCGAGCGCGAGGTACTCGACGCCGGGGACCGGGTCGGTGACCGTCGACGGATTGCGGCTGGTGCCGATCACGCGGTAGCCGCGCCCGGCGAGCGCCGCGGCGACGGCCGCACCGATCCCGGAGGACGCGCCCGTCACGAGCGCGGTCCGGCCCGTGCCGGACGCGGGGGCGCTCATGCCAGGCTCCGGGCGAGGGCGCGGCCCGCGGCGCGGCCGGAGAAGATGCAGCCGCCGAGGAACGTGCCCTCCAGCGCGTTGTAGCCGTGTACGCCTCCGCCGCCGAACCCGGCGACCTCGCCCGCCGCGTACAGCCCGTCGAAGAGCGAGCCGTCGGGCCGTACGACCTGTGAGTCGAGCGTGGTCTCGAGCCCGCCGAGGGTCTTGCGGGTGAGCAGATGCAGACGTACGGCGATCAGCGGTCCGTGCGCCGGATCGAGCAGCCGGTGCGGTTTGGCGACCCGGGTGATCCTGTCGGGCCAGTACGCGCGGGCGTTCTTGACGGACATCAGCTGGAAGTCCTTGGTGTAGGCGTTGTCCACCTCGCGGTCGCGCGCCACGATCTCCCGCTCGACCTGGGCGAAGTCGAGTTTCGGTCCCGGGTTGATCGCGTTCATGCCGTCGACGAGCTCCTGGAGGGTGGGCCGTACGACGAAGTCCTCACCGTGGTCGAGGAACGCCTGGACGGGGCCGGGGGCGCCCTTCTTCCCGCGGGACAGCACGAGCCTGAGATCTTTCCCGGTGATGTCGGGGTTCTGCTCCGAACCGGAGAGGGCGAACTCCTTCTCCACGATCGAGCGGGTGAGGACGAACCAGGTGTGGTCGTGGCCCGTCCGCACGATGTGCTTCAGCGTGGCGAGCGTGTCGTGTCCGGGGAACAGCGGCACGGGCAGCCGCTGCCCGGTCGCGTCCAGCCACAGGGAGGAGGGGCCGGGGATGATGCGGATCGCATGGTCGGGCCAGATCGGGTCCCAGTTCTTGATGCCCTCGGTGTAGTGCCACATGCGGTCGCGGTTGACGAGGGAGCCGCCCGCGCTCTCGGTGATCTCCAGCATCCGGCCGTCGACGTGCGCGGGCACGCCGGTGATCATCGATGCGGGGGCCGGTCCCACCCGGTCGGCCGGCCAGTTCCTGCGCACCAGGGCCTGGTTGCCGCCGATGCCGCCCGAGGTGACGACCACGGCCTGCGCGCGCAGCTCGAAGGCGCCTGCCGCCTCGCGCGACGACGCGGCGCCGCGAGGCTCGGAAGAGGGCGCGAGGACCGTGCCGCGCACGCCCACCGCGGCGCCGTTCTCGACGATCAGATCGTCGACCTGGTGGCGGTACCTGAACGTGACGAGGCCGCGTGCGGCCGCCGCGAGCACCGGCTCACGGAACACCCGTACCACCTCCGGCCCGGTGCCCCAGGTGAGATGGAAGCGGGGCACGGAGTTGCCGTGCCCGGCCGCCGTGCCCGCGCCGCGCTCGGCCCAGCCGACCGTCGGCATCACCCGCAGGCCGAGCCGGTGCAGATAGTCCCGCTTCTCGCCGGCGGCGAAGTCCACGTACGCGTGCGCCCACTGCCGCGGCCAGTGGTCCTCGCGGTCGCGGTCGAACCCGGCCGAGCCGAGCCAGTCGGCAAGTGCGAGATCGTGGGAGTCCTTGATGCCCATCCGGCGCTGCTCCGGGCTGTCGACGAAGAACAGCCCGCCGAGCGACCAGAACGCCTGGCCACCGAGATTGGCCTCGTTCTCCTGGTCGACGACGGTCACCCGCCGTCCGGCACGGGTCAGTTCGTACGTCGCGACCAGTCCGGCAAGACCCGCGCCCACCACTATGACATCGGCGTCGTCGCTCACTGCGGCTCCTCGGTGATCCGTGTGCTGTATGCGTGCAGCACGCTCATGAACAGCTCCTCGCGCCGGCGGCGCACCACCTTGCTGCCCGGTTCGAGCAGCACCTGTACGGCGGTGCCGTCGTGCACGGCGACGAGCGCGTGCCCGAGCGCCGCCTCGTCCTCGACCCGCCGCCCGGTCCGCGCGAGCGCCTCGACGACGACGGGCAGCAGCGTGTCGAGGATCGACTGCTCGCGTGCGGCCATGACGCGCCGCAGCGAAGGATTGCGCAGCGCGTGCGCGGTGAACTCGGCCGTCACCCGGTACCAGGCGTCGTCGACGGGGATGGCGGCCAGCGCGGCCCTGAGGCTCTCCTGGGGCGCCACCGCCGACACCTCGGCCAGCGCCTCACGCGCATCGGCGAGCATGCGCTGCGAACGCTCCTCCCACATGGCGAGGAACAGCTCGTCCAGCGAGGTGAAGTTGGAGTAGAACGCGCCGCGCGTGTAGCCGGCGCGTTCGCAGATCTGCTCGACGGTCGAGCGCCCGAAGCCCTCGTCGGCGAACACCTCGAGTGCGGCGTCGAGGAGTCGCTGCCGGGTCTGCGCACGGCGCACGGTGACGCGCTTGGGTGCGGTGGCCCCCGTGGGTGCGGTTGCGGTCATCGCCCATCCTCTCTTTCGATACATGAACGTATCCGATGCATTCGCGTATCAACAAGGGTCGTGCGAATGCCTGAGGGGCGGCGTGGTAGCCGCGAACGCGGCTACCACGGGCAAGCGGCGGTCTGCCCCCTCGCGAAGGTGCCGCGCAACAAGTGATCCACAGACCGGCCGTACACAGAGGGGGACGGCGGCCGAGCCGGAGAACGGTAAAGACCCCAGATCGGTCAACAGGTCGGCACCGGTGCTGCGTTACCGGAAAGTGGCGTACGGTGCGCGGCGCGCCCCGGGTTCCTGTGAAGCAGGAGTAATGAGCTGCTTACTCTCGGGAAACCGCCCCGGGCACGCCCGTTCGTATCGTTTTGCACGTGACGCGCATTCGAAGACGCCTTCTGCGGAAACCGCCCACTCTGCCCGGCTGGGGCACGATCCGAGGCCGTGTGGCCATCGTGCTCGCCGTCCCCACCTGTCTGTTGTTGATCCTCACCTGTCTCGGCATCGCCGACCGTGCGGCCGACTGGTCCGCGTCGCGCGAGAGTGCCGAGCGGGTCGAACTCGTCCTCAAGTCCCAGGACGTCGTGCGCGAGTTGCAGCGCGAACGTGGCCTCACCAACGGCCTCCTGGGCGGTGCCAAGGAGTACCGCGACGACGTCGACGCCCAGCGCGCACGCACCGACACCGCCCGGGACGAATTCGACGTGCTGCTCACGGAGGGCGATGCGGGAGCGGACACCGCCGACGCCCTGCGCGATGCGCTCACCCCGGTCATGGCGCTGGCCACCGTGCGCAATCTGGTCGACGCCGGCAGCGCACAGCGCACCGCGACCCTTGTCGCGTACACCGACGCGATCGACGGACTGATCTCCGCCGCGTCCGCGCAGCCGGCTCGTGGTGACGGCACCCTCTCGAAGTCGATGGGTGCGCTGCAGGCCCTCGCCCGGGCCACCGAGGCGGTCGCGCTGGAGCGCGGTTTCCTCAACGGGGTCTTCGCGGCGGGGCGTTTCAAGGACGGCGAGTTCCTCCGCTTCACCGAAGTACGGGCGGACCGGCTGGCCTTCCTGCGTCAGTACGCCGAAGTCTCCACCCCCGCCCAGCAGTCCACGCTCGACGCCGCCTTCGCCACCGGCGAGGCCCGGCGTGCCATCGGCTTCGAGAAGCGGGCCGAGGGCGGAGCCGACGGCAGCCGGCTCACCGTGAACCCCAGCAGCTGGTGGTCGTCGATGACCGCGCTCGTCGACCGACTCCACGGCGTTCAGCGGCAGATCGGCGCCGAGGTACGGGCGCGCACGGACCGGATCGGGGACGACGCCACCGGCCAGCTCGGCACTTTCATCGGTCTCGGTGTACTGATCCTCGCGGTCGCCACCGCGCTCGCCATGCTCTCCGCCCGCTCGATCACCCGCCCGCTCGTCGCCCTCGCCGACGAGGCCGACCTGGTCGCCCGTACCGGGCTGCCCGCCGCCGTCGCCCGGATTCAGCGGGCCGAGGCGGACGAGGAACTCGTCTCCGCGTCGCGCCGGCGGGTGCCGGACGGCGCCCGCGAGTTCACCCGGCTCGCCACAGCGCTGCACAACGTCGAGCACACGGCGATCGGTCTGGCGACCGAGCAGGCCGTGCTGCGCCGCAACAATTCCGAGTCGCTCGCCAGCCTCGGCCGCCGCAACCAGGCGCTGCTCTCCCGACAACTCGGCCTGATCACTGTCCTGGAGAGCCAGGAGGTCGACCCGGACGCACTCGGCGAACTCTTCGAACTCGATCACCTGGCCACCCGCATGCGCCGCAATGCCGAATCGCTGCTCGTGCTCGCGGGGGAGGAGCTGCCGCCGCGCACCTGGTCGGGCATGGTGGCGGCGACCGAGGTGGTGCAGTCGGCGATCGCCGAGGTCGAGCAGTACCAGCGGGTCGCCGTGGTCGATGTGGAGGCCGGCCGGATCCACGGCCGGGCGGTCGCCGAGCTCTCCCATCTGCTCGCCGAACTCATCGAGAACGCCCTGGTCTTCTCCCCTCCCACGCACCCGGTCGAGATCTACGGCTGGCGCGACGGCGCCGAGTACTGCCTCGCAGTCGTCGACCGCGGTTCCGGTATGACCGCCGAGGAACTCGCCCGCTCCAACGCCCGGCTCGCGGGCCGGGAGTCCTTCCTGGTCGCCCCGACGCGCTACCTCGGCCATTACGTCGTCGGGACCCTCGCGGCCCGGCTCGGTGCCCAGGTCGAACTGCGGCCCACGCAGGGGCAGGAGGGTGTCTGCGGAGTCACGGCGTACATCGCCCTGCCCGCCACGCTCGTCAATGTGCCTCAGGCGCAGTCGGCGACGGCCGGGTGATCCCGGCCGCGCCAGGGGCCGGCTCCCAGGTCGTCGGCTCCCGGGGTCGGCGACGAGCGGGCGCGGGCATCGGCGGGGCACCGCGCGGACTCATCGCGAAGTGGTGCCCCCCCCGTCGTGCGCGTGGAGGCGACCAGAAGGTCAGGATCACTGCGGCGGCCGCCAGAACGCCCGCGGTGAGGTAGAGACCGGTGGCGAACGCGTCTCCTGGCAGCGGCGCTGCCCCCGAGTGGGCGTGGAGGAGCGTCGCCCCGACGAGTGCGGTGCCGAGCGTTCCGCCGACCTGCAGGCACATCTCCAGAAGTCCCGACGCACCGCCGCGGCGACCCGGCGGCGGTGCGGACATGGCGATGGACATGGCCGGGTTGTACACGAAAGGGATCGACGTTCCCCAGACCAACAGGGCCGCGCCGAAGGGCCAGTAGCTGTGGATCCCCGCCGCGACGCCCATCAGGGCGAAGCCGAGCGCTCCGCCCCCCCGCCCGCCACCGTCAGCGTCCGGGCACCGAAGCGCCGTGCCGGCGCCCCGGTGGCCGGCGCGAGGACGACGGTGGGCAGCATGGCGAGACCGGCGGCCGACGGGCTGAGCCCGAGCGCGTCCTGCACATGGGAGAGCGCGACGCTGATCCCGAGGTCATCCCTGATCGTCGGGAGCACCCCGACGACGGTCTCGTCCACGAACGTCATGGCCAGGGCAAGACTCGACGCCACCAGCACCCACCGCTGCCGTCGGCGACCGGGCGCGGTTTCGGCACCCCTCGCTGCCCTCGGCGAAACCATGGGCCGACGGATCCCCGCAGCGGATTCCGCGTGGCACCACGCAGAGGTAGTGGCGCCACGCGCCCGTCAGCGTGCGAAGCCCTTGGCTCGGGAGAAAGAAGCCCTTGACTCGGGAGAAATAGGGAGGAAAATGCTGACTACACCAGAAAACCAGAGCGAGCCGCACCACCGGTGGAGACGTCCATCGATGAGCGTGACCACTTGTTGGCTCTGGCCAGGCCCCCGGCGGCCCTCTCCATCTCAGAAGTTTCAGTGACGGCTGGAGCTCATGGAATGGAGAAGGACTACCGGGGACTGCATGTTTGCATGAACCCAAGGCTGTCCGACCTGCGCAGAAGCGGGACGGGCGGCCTTTTTGTGTGCCCGGCTTCGCGGCTTCGTACCGCCTGAAACCGCGGTGAAGCCGCGGTGAAGCTCACTGCGCACACGCTCTGCGGCATGACTTCGAACCCACGCCTCACCCCGACCCGAGCGGCCATCGCGGCCACCGGGCTGCGCAAGTCGTACGGCGACAAGGTCGTGCTCGACGGCATCGATCTGAGCGTCCCCCAGGGCACGGTCTTCTCGCTGCTCGGCCCCAACGGCGCCGGCAAGACCACCGCCGTCCAGATCCTGTCGACGCTGATCACCGCCGACGGCGGCCGGCTGAGCGTCGCAGGGCACGACCTGGCCACGGCCCCCCATGCGGTACGCGCCGCGATCGGTGTCACCGGACAGTTCTCCGCGGTGGACAACATGATCACAGGCGAGGAGAACATGCTCCTCATGGCGGACCTGCACCACCTGCGCCGCCGCGAGGGCCGGCGGATCACCGCAGAGCTGCTCGAGCGGTTCGATCTGGCCGACGCGGCCAGGAAGCCGGCCTCCACCTACTCCGGCGGTATGCGACGCCGCCTCGACATCGCCATGACCCTGGTCGGCGCCCCGAGCGTGATCTTCCTCGACGAGCCGACCACCGGACTCGACCCGCGCAGCCGCCGCACCATGTGGGAGATCATCCGCGACCTGGTGGCCGACGGGGTCACGGTCTTCCTGACGACCCAGTACCTGGAGGAGGCCGACCAGCTCGCGGACCGGATCGCGGTCCTCAACCAGGGGAAGCTGGTCGCGCAGGGCACCCCCGACGAGCTCAAGCGCCTTGTCCCCGGCGGTCATGTCCGGCTGCGGTTCGACGAGGGCAGCACATTCGAAGCGGCCGCCCGTGCGTTCGGCGTGGGTCCGGGCGACGCCGACGCGCTCACTCTGAGCATCCCGAACGACGGCAGCGTGCGCGGACTGCGGGCCGTTCTCGACGTGCTCGACGCCGCGTCGGTCGAAGTCGACGAGCTGTCCGTGCACACCCCCGATCTCGACGACGTCTTCTTCGCGGTCACCGGCCGCCCCGACAACGAGAAGGTGCAAGCCCGATGAGCTCGATGACCACCCCGTCGTACGCCGTGCGCGACTCCGCCACCATGCTGCGGCGCAACCTGCTGCACGCCAGGCGCTACCCCTCCATGACGATCGGCGTCGTGGCCATGCCGATCATCATGCTGCTGCTCTTCGTGTACGTCTTCGGCAGCGCGCTGAGCAATGGGCTCGGCGGCGGCGGAGACCGTGCCGCGTACATCGCGTATGTCGTCCCCGGAATCCTGCTGATCACCGTCGGCTCGGGGGCGACGCCCACTGCGGTGGCCGTCTGCACCGACATGGCTGAGGGGATCGTCGCCCGCTTCCGCACCATGGCGATCTCCCGCGCCTCTGTCCTGATCGGCCATGTGGTCGGCAGTGTGATCCAGACGCTGGTCAGCCTGGCTCTGGTGGTCGGTGTCGCCCTCGCCATCGGATTCCGGTCCAGCGCGACGCCCGTGGAGTGGCTGGCAGCGGCCGGGATCCTGGCTCTGATCGCCCTCGCGCTCACCTGGCTGGCGGTCGGCCTGGGCCTGAAGTCCCCGAACCCCGAGGCGGCGAGCAACGCCGTGCTGCCGCTCTCGTTCCTGCTGCCCTTCGTCAGCAGCGCCTTCGTGCCGGTCGAGTCGATGCCGGCCTGGATCCGCTGGTTCGCCGAGTACCAGCCGTTCACCACGGTCATCGAGACCCTGCGCGGGCTGCTGACCGGCACGGAGATCGGCAACAACGGACTGATGGCCGTCGCCTGGTGCCTCGGCATCACCGTGGCCGGCCACCTCTGGTCGAAGAGGGTCTTCGACCGTGACCCCCGGTAGCGACGGTCACGGCCGGCTGCGCCTCGGCCGACGGACCGGCCACGGCGCCCACTCCTGCCTGGGCGCGGCCCTCGGCCGTCCGACTGCGTCGCTGGTCCTCGGACAGTGGCTCGTCCAGCGGCGGGACACCGCACTCGCCGTGCGCCGGGACGAGCTGGAGTTCGGGCACCGGCCGGCGGACGGCTTCCACCTGATCCGGCTGCCGGTACGGCTCCAGGAACTCAGCGGGCTGCCCTCTCCCGCTCCTCCAGCGCCGCGAGCGCGGCGGCCCGCAGCGCGTCCCCGTCCAGGGCGGCGTACTCCGACACGGCGTCGGCGTACGCCGCCCTGTCGGCCTGTTCGGCCGCATTCCGGGCCCGGGCGGAGGACATGGTCGGCTGGAAGTTGCGCAGATGGCGGAAGCGGTCCGCCAGGGCGACACAGCGCGTCCCCGATCGCGTACGACCGTGATCGAGGTCGACCGCTCCGAGCGCGAGCAGCAGTGCCCCGCAGACCGGAAGGTTCACCAGGGCCGGCAGGCCGGCGCGGCGCGTCAGCAGCGCCGTGAGCCTGTCGTGCAGGACATCGGTGATCTCCTCGACGAGGTCGAGCCGGCCGTGCCACGCATGGGCGGTCACGGCGACGGCCTGGACCTCCAGGATCCAGGGCTCCAGGTCCAGTTCGGCGCCGAAGACCGGGCCCGCGCTGCTTCGCACCTGATCGACGGCCCGGCGCCACAGACGCAGACCCGCCTCGGTCTCGCCCCGCGCGAGCGCGATCTCCGCGCGTGCCCCGAGGCCGGGTGTGAGCACGTCCGCCGTGTCGCGCGGCTGGTTGAGCGCCACCTGTTCCAGCCAGTGCTCCGCCTCGTCGAGTGCGCCGGTCTGCAGACCGGCGAGCACCATTCCCCAGCGGATCCCGAGCGAGTCGGTCCACACCCCGAGCTTCTCGAGAACGTGCAGGGCCGACTTCAGGTGGGGCAGTGCCTCGCCTCCCCGCTCCGCCTGCAGGCACAGTTCGCCCATCCGACAAGGGGCCATGACCTGTGCCCACGGGATGCACCTGCCCTCGAAGGCCGCGAGCATCCGGCGGGCCGCCGCCAGCGCGCGGTCCAGGTCGTACTCGCTCTCCCACACATAGCTGGCCACGCAGTTGGCGACGCCGGCAAGGAGGGGCTCGTCGCTGTCGCACAGCGCGATCAGCGCCGAGTGCTCCGGGTCCGAGCCCGGGCCCAGCAGTTGGGGTGCGGCGCACAGCACCATCGAGAGGGCCCCGATCAGGGTGTCCGGTGAGGCCGGGGGCAGTCGGCGCAGGGCGACGAGGGGGCGTACCGCCCCGGGACCGACCCCCAGGAACAGATTCGCGGTGCACATGACGGCGGCGGTCCGGGTGACCTCGACGAGGGCCGGCCCGGGCCGGAAGTGGGAGAGCAGCGGTCCGGTGTCCTGGGTGAGCGGGACGAGGCGGGTGTAGTTGGCCTCGGTGGTCCACAGGCTGCCGAGCACCGCGGTGGTCGCCGCGACGGTGGCGCCGTCCTCCCGGGCGAGGCCGAGGCGCAGTGCCTGGACGAGGTTGTCCTGCTCGGCCCTGATCCGCTCCCAGGACGCGAAGGGGTCGGGCCCGAACGAGGCATCGTGGTGGGCCGTCCCGAAGTCGCGTGCCCACGCCATGAACTGCCCGGTCACATGGTCGTCCTCGCCGGCCTCCGACCGTCGGGCCGTGCTGAATTCCCGTACGGTCTCCAGCATTCCGAAGCGTATGCCGGACACCGTGTCGGTGACCTTGAGCAGGGACTGGCCGGCCAGGTCCTCGAGGACCTCCAGGATGTCGCTGCCGCCGAACACCCCCTCGGATCCGAGCAGTTGCCGAGCCGCGTCCGCCGTGAAGCCGCTGGGAAAGACCGACAGCGCGCGCAGCGCCGCCCGCCCCGCCGGATCCAGGAGGTTCCAGCTCCAGTCGACGACGGCGCGCAGCGTGCGGTGGCGCTGCGGCGCGTCCCGCGCCCCGCCCCGCAGCAGGGCGAACCGGTCCTCGAGCCGGAGGGCGATCTCGCCGACCGACATCACCCGTATCCGCGCCGCCGCCAGTTCCGCGGCCAGCGGCAGCCCGTCCAGATGGCGGCAGAGCTCGGCCACCGTATCGGCGGGCAGCTCGACACCGGGGCGTGCAGCCCGCGCCCGCTGCTCGAACAGCTCGACGGTCGTCGGCAGGGTCAACTCCGGCAGCGGATAGACCGATTCGGAGGAGATGCCGAGCGGGGCCCGGCTGGTCGTGAGCACCCGCAGATCGCGGGTCATCGACACCAGGGCCCGCACCAGCTCGGCCACGCCGCGGATGACATGTTCACAGTTGTCGAGAACCAGGAGCGCGGGACCTGGGCCGAGGGCCCCCACAATGCCGGTGAGGACATCCGTCGGGAGGGCGAAGTGGCTCACCGCAGGGCGCAGCGACTCACCTACGCCGAGGACCGAGGCGACCTCGCCGACCACGTCGGCGTCGCTGGTGAGACCCGCGAGCGCGACCAGGTGCACCACCCGCTGCTCCGCCTCGCGGCTCACCACGTGCGCGAGCCGGGTCTTGCCCAGGCCGCCCGCCCCGACGATCGAGGTGACCCGGGAGGTGCGCAGCATCTGGGCCACCGCGGCGATATCCGCGTCGCGGCCGAGCAGCGGGTTGGGCTCGTGCGGAACCCCGCGGCGGACCGCGGGCGCCTCACCCTGCAACAGCTCTTGGTGCACGGCCTGCAACGCGGGCCCCGGGTCGGTGCCGAGTTCGTCGCGCAGCGTTCGGCGATAGCCGTCGTACGTCGCCAGAGCGGCGGAAGGCCCCGCGGTGGCAGCCTCGCAGCGCAGCAGCTCGAGCAGCACCTCCTCGTCCCGCGGCAGCTCCCGTGCCAGGCCGGCGAGCGGCTCGACCGCCTCGGCCCGGCGGCCGAGCCGTGCGAGGGCCAGCGCGCGGACCCGCGTGAGCGACCGATACGTCGGGGCCCGCTCCGCACGCAGCGCCGACACCGGGTCGTCGGATACGGCGTCCGCCTGCAAGGCGCCGGCGCCACCCCACAGCGCAAGCCCTGCCTCGGCGTGCGCGAGCGCCGCCGCGTGGTCCCCGGCCCGGGAGCGCTCCGCGCCGGCGGCGGCGCGGAGCAGGACGGCGGAGCTGTCGACCTGGTCCTCGCCCAGCGCGAGGCGGTAGCCGGTGGGGGTACTCGCGATCACGTCGGCGCCGAGGCGTGCCCGGGCGCGCGAGACAAGGATCTGCAGTGCCTTGGCCGGGTTCTCCGGCCGCTCGTCCGGCCAGAGCCCGTCCACCAGGAGCGCGGTGCTGCACCCTGTGCGCAGCTCGCCCGCGAGGAGGGCGAGCAGGCCGCGCAGCCGGGGTGCGGTGATCTCCTGGTCGCGGCAGGAGACCCTCGTCAGCAGCGTCAACTCGGTGTTCACCCAAGAAGGTTAGCCAGCCTGCCGAGCTACCCCGGAAGTTCGGTGCGCTCCCACCATTCGTAGACGGGCAAGGAGCCCTCGGCGGTTTCCTGCTGGCGCGGCGTGGCCCGGAAGTGTTCGTATCCACCCCGGAACGGGATCTTGATGTCGAGCCCGGGCGTGGTGACGGAGACGATCCGCTCCGGAAGTTCGTCGGGGCCGCCCACCAGGACTGCCTTCGTTTCGTTGGTCATGGCGAAAGTCTCCCCGGAGGGTGGACCGGCTCCTCCTTGACGCGCCGAGTGCTGCCAGGTGGACCGGTTCAGGAACAGGAGGCGAAGCCCGGCAGCTGCCGGACGCCGTCTCACGCATAGGCGGGGATGCTCCAGAGCGGGGCCGCGTACTGCTCCGGGCGGCTGCTGATCAGAAGAGCTCTCAGGTCCTGGCGCTGCTCTCCGCTGAGGCCGAGGGCCTCGGTGATCCGGCGGAACGTCGTGTGGCTGACACCGCGGGTGCGGGCTTCGGCCTCGAACTGGTCGAGTTGGCGGAGCGTGCGGTGCGGGTCGAGCTCCTGCTCCGGCAGGCCGGTGAGCCAACTGGCCTTGGTGCGCTCGTAGTCGATCTCGGAGTAGCCACAGATGTCCCGGCTGTACTGCTCGGCCTCCTCCAGCGTCTCCGTCTCCAGGAGAGCTCGGGCAAGCTCGTTGCGCTCGAGGGCGTCGTCCAGGTCGGCTTCATGGACGGTGGGCCCTTCGTCGGTGAGGGGGACCGGCAGTCCTGCGTCCCTGACCTCGCACAGACCGCGCACCCCTCGCGCCGTGGCCGCGAGCATGGCGGTGGCCTCCGAGGGGTGCCACTCCAGTACGGGGCCGACCGGCTGGACGTGGCCGGCCGTGAGGGTCAGGACCGAGGCACCCAAGCGGTCCCGCACAACGTCGGCGAGGAGGTCGCCGTCGAGGCCGGGGCCGGCGACCAGAAGCCGTACGGGGGCGTTGACTTGGCAGCATGCGGCCAGGGTGAGGGCGTCGGCGAGCGGGCTGCGGAGCGTGGGTTCGTCGCCCTTGGCGAGAATGTCCCCGCCGACGTCCAGGAGGTCGATGGACTCGGGCGCCAGGTGCCGGACGAGTTCTTCGAGCTGGCGGGTGATGCCCTCGGCGCCGTGGTGCGGATCGATCAGGGCGAAGGTCTGCGGCAGCTCGGCGGCAAGTCGTGGGAGGGTCGACCCTGCGGGCGCCACCGGACGCGCGTCGCCCGGTACGGCCTGGACGCTTCTGGTGAGGCGGCGCAGGCCGGTGAAGTCGGCCGGCCCTCTCGGACCTGGCACGGGATCGATCAGCAGGCGGTCCCACGCGTAGGTGAGCACCACCGCCGGGCCTTCGTCGCCGTAAAGGGCGGTGTCCACCATCGCGGCGGCGACAGCGTCGCCCCCGCCACCTGCTGCCACGATCAAGCGCGTCACCCTTGCCAGCGTACGGGTACCGGCCTGGTCATTCATCCGAGCAGGTTCGGCGGAGGCAACTCCGCGGTGCGGTCACGGGCCCTGGCCGGGGAAGCGCGAGCCCCGTACCTCGAACCTGCCGACGGAACGAGATGAACACGGGCCGAACACACCGCCGAACCCCGGCAGCGGCAGGCCGCCGACCGGTGGCCGCAGCTCCGCCACCGACCGCATGGTGCGCGCGCTGCTGCGCCGCCGCGAGAAAGTCGCTGACCGCCGAGGACGTCACCGTCACCGACAGGCCCCTCCTGGGACCGGGCTCCACCGGACACTGCGGGCGACGAGCCGCTCCTGCGCGCCCTACGCTGTGACAAGCAGATGGAACGCCGCGGTCGACCCTGCGGGGTGATGGACATGCTCGACCTGTCCGCCAGGCTGTCTCACACGCCGACCACGCGGTCGCGGGCGCCGTGGCCGCATCACGAGTACGTCAGGGGCTGGGGCGTGTTCTCGCTGCCCTTCGACTCCGGTCACCTGCTCGCGCTCCGGGTCTTCCCCGAGGGCTCCTTCGGCCCCTACCGCACACTCTGGCATCGCGATCCGGGCGGCAGCTGGTCCATCTACGTCGACGGGACACGACTCGACACGGCGTGCCCCCGGTACTTCGGCCCCGCCTGCGGGCGTACCGGATACGCACACATCGGCGTCACCTGGACCGGCCCGGCATCCCTGCGCGTGACCATGGACTCTCCGTCACTGGACTGGGCCCTCACGGCGTCCTCGACCCGCCTTCTGGACGTCCTCAACATCATCGGCTCAGGGCTCCCGCTCGCCTCGTGGCGTCTCAAGTCCCTCGTCCGGGCCCGGGAGCTGGTGGCTCGCGCACTGGGTATGGGACGTCTGCAGATGTCCGCCGTGACGCCGAGCGGCCATACCGCCTTGCTCATGCCTCAGCGGATGTACGTCGTCAACGACGCACAGGCCGCACTCGACGGCCTCGACCTCGGCTGCCCCGTCCGTCTGCCGAACAACCCCCGCATCGGCGACGTGCCCCTGCCGGCCCGAGGCGTCCTCGCCATCGGCGGAGCGGTCTGGGAAATCCTGGACCAGGCCGAATACGAACGCACCCGTTCCGAGACCGCCGGGCAGTACACCTAGGGTGCCTTCCCGGAAGAACGACAGCCCACGCCGGGCCTCACGATGCAGCCGCCGGCGGCCGGAACCGACGGCCCGGCATCCCCATGGGCTTCGCCCCGGTGGCCCCCGGGCGTTGATCTCGACTCCTCGTCGGTCACCCGCGGGGGTCGGCGTGCCGGCAGAGCCGGCGCTGTTCGTATCCGCCGGGCACATCGGCGCCTACGGCGGCCCAGAACGCCCGGGACTCGGCGAAGTGATCGCCGAGGGTGTGCCAGGCCAGACCGCGGTTCTCCCACAGCAGCGCGGCGAGAGCGGCCGAGGCCAGCCCGCACCGCTGGTACCGCGGCAGGGTATGGGGCTGCTCGACCCAGCCGAGTCGGCAGCGGCGGCAGATCCGGTAGTCGACGGCGAACACGAATTCGGCGTCAAGGCTGGCTGCGCGCCGACGCCAGCCGATCCGCTCTGCCGAGATCGTGTCCTGCCACGGGGTGCCCGGCTCAGGTATGACCGCTCGGCCGACTCGTCGGCCGAGCCGCCCTCCGATGACCCGTCGCAGTGCCTCGCGCCAGTGTTCGGGCCCGGACGCGTGCCCTACCTCGCGCACCTGGCCGGCCAGGTGCCGCGCCGCTTGCCTGTCGCCCTCGTTCCTCATGCCCTTCATCGTTCCCCGATCTCGTGGGCGGCAGCTGTGCTCACCCCCCGAGGCTCAGCCCGCTCAGCCGTCACCGGCGCTTCAGGGGTGCAGGAATTCGAACAGGAGTATGATTTAGGCATGGCCGACACCGACTTCCCACAGGATTTGCGCGACGCGCAGATCCGGCTGCACCGGGTGCATTGCGAGTACGCGGCGCTGTGCCGTGCCCTGCCGTGGTCGGTCGAGCCTCACCCGGGATGGACCGGGGACAAGCAGCCCTACAGCGACTACGTGGGCTCGATGCCGGACAGCCCCGGCTACACGGAGCAGCAGAAGGCCGACGAGGCACGGCTGCGGGCCGAGCGGCTCGAGCTGTCGATCTTCGTGTCGACGCATCCGTACTGGTCGACGGTCGAGCGGGACAAGGTGGTGGACGAGCGCATGCGTCTGAAGAGGATCTCCCGGCCTGCCGAGGGCGCGGCTCCTGCGGCCCATGAGGCGGTATAGGCGCCGGGGGGAATCCGCATCCAGGACACCGTCGGGGAGTTGCCGCGGGTCGGCGATGTGCTCCGGGAGCCGCCGAAGGCCACGTCGGCCGGACAACGTCGAAGGGCCCCACCGTGAACGGTGGGGCCCTTCGACGTATTGCCCGGTGAGAGCAATGGCGGAGGATACGAGATTCGAACTCGTGAGGGGTTGCCCCCAACACGCTTTCCAAGCGTGCGCCCTAGGCCACTAGGCGAATCCTCCGCGGCAAACAATACAAGACGTTGAGGAGTGCTCGCGAACCTGTTCCCGGAGCTCCATCCGGGTGTGCCCGACCACCCCCGCCGATCGGGTAACCTGGGCGCAGCCCCTCACGTGGCGCTATCTGACTGAACTCCCCCAGGGCCGGAAGGCAGCAAGGGTAGGTCGGCTCTGGCGGGTGCGTGAGGGGCGCTTTGCGTTCGGGCCTCGATGGTTGTCAGTCCGTCCCGATAACCTCGTATGCGTGTCGTCCCTTGCGCTGTACCGCCGCTATCGCCCCGAGTCATTCGCCGAGGTCATCGGGCAGGAGCATGTCACCGACCCGTTGCAGCAGGCCCTGCGGAACAACCGGGTCAATCACGCGTACCTGTTCAGCGGTCCGCGCGGCTGTGGCAAGACGACCAGCGCGCGCATCCTCGCGCGGTGCCTGAACTGCGAGCAGGGGCCCACGCCGACGCCGTGCGGTACGTGCCAGTCCTGTCAGGACCTCGCGCGCAACGGGCCGGGGTCGATCGATGTCATCGAGATCGACGCCGCGTCGCACGGAGGCGTGGACGACGCCCGTGACCTGCGGGAAAAGGCCTTCTTCGGGCCGGCGGGCAGCCGGTACAAGATCTACATCATCGACGAGGCCCACATGGTCACCCCGCAGGGCTTCAACGCTCTGCTGAAGGTGGTCGAGGAGCCGCCGGAGCATCTCAAGTTCATCTTCGCGACCACCGAGCCCGAGAAGGTCATCGGCACGATCCGGTCGCGTACGCACCACTACCCCTTCCGGCTCGTGCCGCCCGGGACGCTGCGCGACTACCTCGGTGAGGTGTGCGGCAAGGAGCAGATCCCCGTCGAGGACGGGGTGCTGCCGCTGGTCGTGCGTGCCGGGGCCGGATCTGTGCGTGACTCCATGTCCGTGATGGACCAGCTGCTCGCCGGCGCGGCCGAGGAAGGTGTGACGTATGCCATGGCCACGGCCCTCCTCGGGTACACGGACGGGTCGCTGCTCGACTCGGTCGTGGACGCCTTCGCGTCGGGCGACGGGGCCGCGGCCTTCGAGGTCGTCGACCGGGTCGTCGAAGGGGGCAACGACCCCCGCCGGTTCGTCGCCGACCTGCTGGAGCGGCTGCGGGATCTGGTGATCCTGGCCGCCGTGCCGGACGCCGGGACCAAGGGGCTCATCGACGCTCCCGCCGATGTGGTCGAGCGGATGCAGGCGCAGGCTTCGGTGTTCGGCGCGGCCGAGCTCAGCAGGGCGGCTGACCTGGTCAACACCGGGCTGACCGAGATGCGGGGCGCAACCTCGCCGCGGCTGCAGCTGGAGCTGATCTGCGCCCGGGTGCTGCTGCCGGCCGCCTTCGACGACGAGCGTTCGGTGCAGGCCCGGCTCGACCGGCTCGAGCGCGGCGCCGCAGCGGCCGGTGTGACCGGGCCTGCGGCGTTCTCGGCCGGGGCGCCGGGGGCCGCGATGGGGTACGTCCCAGGGCCCGACGTTCAGGCGCACGCTCCCGCAGCACCCGGCGGCGGGCCCGCCGCGGCGCGCGCTGCGGTTCGCCCGGACGCGACGCCCGCCCCGGCGGCACCCCCTGCCGCTCCCCCTGTCGCTTCCCCCACGCCCGAGCCCGTCGCGCAGCAGCCCGCGGCGCCGCGGCCGGGCGCCTGGCCTGCGGCGGCCGGTGCCGGAGCCGGGACGGGTCCGGAGACCGGCACGCGCAGGCCCGGTGGCTGGCCCACCGCATCCGCCCCGGGGCAGGGCACGCCGCCCACGCCCGGCACGCCCCCCGTTCCGACACCGGCGGCCGCCCCGTCCCCCGTGCCGGCCGCTGCCGCGCAGGGCGCCGGTCAGGTGCGGAACATGTGGCCCCAGATCCTGGAGGCGGTCAAGAACCGCCGTCGCTTCACCTGGATCCTGCTCAGTCAGAACGCGCAGGTCGCGGGCTTCGACGGCACCACGCTCCAGCTCGGCTTCATCAACGCCGGCGCTCGGGACAACTTCGCGAGCAGCGGCAGCGAGGAGGTGCTGAGGCAGGCGCTTTCCGAGCAGTTCAATGTCCAGTGGAAGGTCGAGGCGATCATCGACCCTTCGGGTGGCGCGGGCGGCCCCGGTGGCAGCCAGCCCCCGGCCGGCGGCCCAGGAGGCTACGGCCCCGGCGGTTACGGCGGCGGAAGGCCCGCCTCCGCACCGGCCGCCTCCGCACCCGCACCCGCGACGCCCGCACCGGCTCACGCCCCCGAGTCCCGCCCCTCACAGCAGGCGGCCCCCCGGTCCGGCCCCGCACCGCAGGCCACCGCCCCTGAGCCGCCGCGCGCGGCCCAGACGTACAACCCGCCCGCGGTCGCCCCCGAGGACGACGTACCGGAAGAGGACGATCCGGACCTCGTCGACTCCGCGCTGTCCGGACACGACCTGATCGTGCGCGAGCTCGGCGCGACGGTCGTGGAGGAATATACGAACGAGTAGCGGACCTGCTTTCGGAGGCCCGTACGACGACTTCCGGCGTCCGGCGGTTAGGCTGACGCCGTGAAGGTCCTCGTCATCGGCGGCGGCGCCCGCGAACACGCCCTGTGCCGCTCTCTGTCTCTCGATCCCGACGTCACCGCCCTGCACTGCGCGCCCGGAAACGCCGGCATCGGCGAGGTCGCCCAGCTGCACCCGGTCGACGCCCTGGACGGCCCGGCCGTCGCGCGGCTCGCCACCGAGCTCGAAGCCGAGCTGGTCGTCGTCGGCCCGGAGGCACCCCTGGTCGCCGGTGTCGCCGACGCGGTGCGCGCCGCGGGCATCCCCTGCTTCGGCCCCTCTCAGGAGGCGGCCCTGCTGGAGGGCTCCAAGGCCTTCGCCAAGGACGTGATGGCAGAGGCCGAGGTACCCACCGCCCGTAGCTATGTCTGCACGACCGCGGAGGAGATCGACGAGGCCCTCGACGCCTTCGGCGCCCCGTACGTCGTCAAGGACGACGGCCTCGCCGCGGGCAAGGGCGTTGTCGTCACCGACGACCTCGCTGCCGCCCGGGAGCATGCGCTGGCCTGTGTCCGGGTCGTCATCGAGGAGTTCCTCGACGGACCCGAGGTCTCCCTGTTCGCCATCACCGACGGCGAGACGGTCCTCCCGCTGCAGCCCGCCCAGGACTTCAAGCGCGCCCTCGACGGCGACGAGGGCCCCAACACGGGCGGCATGGGCGCGTACTCTCCGCTCCCGTGGGCCGACCCCAAGCTGGTCGACGAGGTCATGGAGACGGTCCTCCAGCCGACCGTCGACGAGCTGCGCCGCCGCGGTACGCCCTTCTCCGGGCTTCTGTACGCGGGCCTGGCGATCACCTCGCGCGGGGTGCGGGTGATCGAGTTCA
Organism: Streptomyces sp. NPDC002889; assembly: GCF_042888425.1. Taxonomy (NCBI): domain Bacteria; kingdom Bacillati; phylum Actinomycetota; class Actinomycetes; order Kitasatosporales; family Streptomycetaceae; genus Streptomyces; species Streptomyces sp. NPDC002889. The sequence goes on along the minus strand of NZ_JBIAPT010000021.1, from coordinate 61,015 downwards.
ACGCCCGGTTCGGCGACCCCGAGACCCAGGTCGTGCTGGCCCGGCTCAGGACTCCGCTGGCCGGCGTGCTGCTGGCCGCCGCCAACGGCACCCTGGACGCGCAGCCGCCGCTCAAGTGGCGCGACGACGCGGCCGTGACCGTGGTCATCGCCTCGCACAACTACCCCGACACGCCGCGCACCGGCGACCCGGTCGAGGGCCTCGACGAGGTCGCCGCGCAGGATGCACCCCATGCGTACGTCCTGCACGCCGGTACGAAGCACGAGGGCGACGCGGTCCTGAGCGCGGGCGGCCGGGTGCTGTCGGTCACGGCGACGGGCAAGGACCTCGTCCAGGCCCGGGAGCGCGCGTATCAGGCGGTGGGCCGTATCCGCCTCGACGGCTCCCAGCACCGTACGGACATCGCCCGCAAGGCCGCGGAGGGCTGAGCCGACCGGACACCGGCCGTCCGCGGCCCGTGTCCGACGCCGCTCCAGCGATCCGGACCCGGCCGCACGGCCCGTGCCCCGGACCTCACGGCCGGACCTGCCCCCGGACCGGACGCGGACGCGGCCCCGGCACGGTCCTGTCCTGCCACCTGCCCGTGGGTGGGTCCGCCGAGCCCTGCGGACCTGGCCCGACAACCGCAGTCCCTGCCCGCCGACCAGGCACGACAGTCGCCGCCCCTGCTCCGTGGACCTGGCCCGACGGCCGCCGCCGGGCCCCTGCGGGCGGCATTACACCCCCGGCCCCGCGCTGTCGCCCCGACATGGGCCGTCCGCGCCGAGCCTTTCCCCAAAGCCATTCCATCGAGTGACGGCCGCCCCATCCGGATGACTGCCGCCGAAGCCCCAACTAGGGTGCGGCGCAGGCGTTCCGGCACTTGGCCCACCCGGCATTGCGATGTCGGTGGGCGGTGCCACAGTGGGGGAGTGACCAACACCGTCGCAGGGCAGAGGGGGTGAGGTCCGGCTGTGTCCGGTACCGGTATCGGGGAGTCGACAGGCGAGCAGGGCGCACGCTTTCGCGCCTTGGCCGTGCTGCATGTCCGAAGCAGGGCGGTGGCAGTCGCGCTGCTGCCGGCGGCTGTCGCCGTCGTGCTGCTCGCAGGCGGTGCCATGGGACGTCTGGCCGGAGCCGGCTGGGACACCGCGCGCTGGATCGTGACGGTCTGCGCCGTGGTCGTGGTGCTGCTGGCCGCGGTCGTCGCCACCGTGATCGTGCGGGCCACGCCTGCGCTCAGTCCGACCGTGGAGCTCCCGGAGCGTGCCGCCCCGGATCTGTACCGGATGGTGCGCGACCTGGCGGAGCGCCTCGACGTGCCCGCACCCTCCGCGCTGGCGCTGACCCCCGACTGCGACAGCTGGCTCGAGGACCGCACGCATCCGGCACACGCGATATCCGGCGGTGGCCGCCGCCGTTCGACGCACACGCCGGTCCTGGTGATCGGCTCGCCGTTCCTGTGGTGGATGCGGGTCGCCGAGCTGCGGGCCGTGCTCGCGCCGGTCGTCGCCGCCACCGGGCCGGCCGCCCATCCCGACATAGCTGCCGCCCGCCGCTTCGTCCGAGGCCTGGACGCGGCGGTCGCCGATGCGGCCCGCCCCGGTCAGGGGCCGATACGGGGCGCCGGGTACGGGTTCACCGGCACCGTCGCCCGGGCGCTGCTGCGCAGTTGCCAGGTGCATGCCGCAGAGATGGAGCGGGGCGTCGCGGCCGCAGCGTCCGAGCGTGCACAGGCTGTGGACTACGGACTGCGGATCGTCGCCCAGGAACAAGTGGGCCTCGCCTACGCCGGCTGGGACCGGCTGCTGACCAGGGTTGCGTTGCCCGCCTGGCGCATGGGCCGCTGGCCGGCGCGTCTCGATGCGGGTGTCGTCTCGGCGCTGACCGAGCTCTCGCGTCGCGACCGGCTCGCCGAGGGCTTCACCTCCCGGCTGGGCGAGCGCCCCGCCTGCGATCTGCTCGAGGAGCCCGGCGCGGTCGACGAGGCCGCGTCCCTGCTGGCCGCGCGCCTGTTCCACGGCGGTCCGGCCGAGGCGGGGCCGGACTGGTCGCCGGTGGACTGGCAGCATTATCCGGAAGAGGTCGTCGACCGTAAGTGGCGTACGGAAGCGGCCCGTATCCACCGGGTTCTCGACGAGCTGGGTGTACCGCCGTCGACCGGTCCCCAGGGACCGACGCTCGCCCGGGTGATGGACCACCTGTCCGCGCGTCCGGGGGGCGAGGCGAGCGACGCCCTGGCAGCCGCGATCACCGCCCGGGTGGCCCGCGAGGACAGCGAGGCGTCGCCCGCACCGCGGCAGGCCCCGGCGCCCGGCGCCCCCGTCGACACCGGTGCCTCGGGCGATGCCCTGGCCTTTCTCGGCGCCGGCCCGCTGCCGCTGATCCCGCTGCAGCCACCGCGTACGGGTCGTGATCTGCTCGCCGACCACGTCGTCGCGATGGTGTGCTGCGCAGCCGTCGACACGGCGGGCGCGGTGCCCGGTCTGGACTGGCTCGACGGTCCGACCCTGCTGATCGACGGCGAACGCCGCTCGGATCTGGCGGCCCCGGTCCTCAGCCTGGTCGAGGACGGAGACGCCCGGCCTCTCCGTGTCTGGCTCGGTTCGCTGGGTGTCCGGGCGGAGAAGCCGGTCCGTCTGGTGTGACCGGTCCGTCTGGTGTGACCGGTTCGCTCGGGCCGGGCGATCCGCCGGGTATGACCGGTTCGCCTGGTCCGAGCCCCGGATCCTGACGCCACGGCCGCCAATGACGCCAATTCGCGACGAACGGTGACGCTGTGAGCGCGTTATGTGATGTGCTGGGACCGGCACTGAACCCCCGGCGCCGAACAGCCGGCAGTACCGCCGCACGTGCAGCCATGCAGGTGCGGCACGATCGCGGCGCAGTCGCACCACGATCCACGTCCATCAGATCCACGGACATCAGCAGCACAGTCTCGGCACAGTTGTCCCGGGGGCAGCGAGGGAGGGCGCAGCATGGGGGCGGAGCAGATCCGGCGGTGGGAATCGGGCGCCCTCGCCCATGCCGTCTCGGACCCGTTCGGCCAGGGCCCGCTGCCCTGGCTGCGCGGCAGCGAGCAGTACTTCGACGACACCGGCCACGTCGTGCCCTGGTACGCCGACCCCACCCTTGCCCGAGGAGGCTCGGGCGGCCCCCGCAGCGCCGACGACGTACGCCGCCAGATCAAGGGCTTCGCGACCCCCGGAGCGGCCGCCCCCGGTGAGTCGATCGACTTCCACATCACCGTGGACCCGCCCCAGCAGTTCTCCGTGGACATCTACCGCATCGGCCACTACAGCGGCGACGGCGCGTCCAAGATCACGACCAGCCCCCGGCTCTCCGGCATCGTCCAGCCGGCCCCGCTCACCGCCGACCGCACGGTCTCCTGCCACCACTGGTGGCTGTCGTGGCGCCTGCAGATCCCGTCGTACTGGTCGATCGGCGCCTACGTCGCCGTCCTCACCACCGCCGACGGGCACCGCTCCCACATCCCCTTCACCGTCCGCGACGACCACCCCGCCGACCTCCTGCTGCTCCTCCCGGACATCACCTGGCAGGCGTACAACCTCTATCCGGAGGACGGCCGCACGGGCGCGAGCCTCTATCACGCCTGGGACGAGGAGGGCCGGCTGCTGGGCGAGGAGGACGCCGCGATCACGGTCTCCTTCGACCGTCCGTACGCGGGCGCCGGACTGCCTCTCCATGTGGGTCACGCCTACGACTTCATCCGCTGGGCCGAGCGGTACGGCTACGACCTCGCCTATGCCGACGCCCGTGATCTGCACGCCGGCCGCGTCGACCCCGCCCGCTACCGCGGACTGGTCTTCCCCGGCCATGACGAGTACTGGTCGGCCCCCATGCGCCGCACCGTCGAGCAGGCACGCGACCGCGGCACCTCACTGGTCTTCCTCTCCGCCAACACCCTTTACTGGCAGGTCGAACTGGGCGTGTCCCCCTCCGGAGTGCCCGACCGGCTGCTGACCTGCCGCAAGCGCCGCGGCCCCGGCAAGCCGGCGCTGTGGCGCGAGGTCGACCGGGCGGAGCAGCAACTGCTGGGCATCCAGTACGCGGGCCGGGTACCCGAGCCGCATCCGCTGGTCGTGCGCAACGCGACCCACTGGCTGTGGGAGGCGACCGGCGCGGGCGAGGGCGACGAGCTGCCCGGGCTGGTCGCGGGGGAGGCCGACCGCTACTTCCCGCGTACCTCGCTGCCCGAGCATCAGGACCGCATGCTGCTCGCCCACTCGCCTTACCGGGACGGCGATGGCGTCACCCGCCATCAGGAGACTTCCCTGTACCGGGCCCCGTCCGGCGCCCTGGTCTTCGCGTCGGGCACCTTCGCCTGGTCCCCGGCCCTGGACCGGCCGGGTCATGTCGACCTCCGTGTCCAGCGGGCCACGGCGAATCTGCTCGACCGGATCTGCAAGCGGGATTAGGCCCTGTCCGGGCGATCTTCTCGGGCCCGCGACGACAGCTACGGCACCGCGCTGTGCTGTCGGGGTCGCCCGAGTACGTCCGGTACGAGAGCGATCTTCCCCGGCCTCCGGCCGGGCGGTACCCCCACCGCCTGGCGATGCGTCCCCTCGGCCCTCCGGGCCCGGGCACAGCCCGGCAGCCGACCCTGCCCGGGCCGGTCCTCCCCGTATACGGGACAATCGTCCCCGTTGTCCCACCCGTCTCTCACCACCGCTCTTTACGGGCCCCTCCGGGGCGCCCCTTTCTGTTCAACCACGGGGAGGAACCGTGTCCGGATTCGTAGAAAAGCCCGAGCCGCTCCAGGTGCCGGGTCTGGTGCACTTGCACACCGGCAAGGTGCGCGATCTGTACCGGAACGAGGCGGGCGACCTCGTGATGGTCGCGAGCGACCGTATGTCCGCGTACGACTGGGTCCTGCCCACCGAGATTCCCGACAAGGGCCGGGTCCTCACCCGGTTGTCGCTGTGGTGGTTCGAGCGGCTCGAGGACCTCGTCCCCAACCATGTGATCTCCACCGAGCTGCCGGCCGGCGCCCCGGCCGACTGGGCGGGCCGCACCCTGATCTGCAAGTCCCTGGACATGTTGCCCGTCGAGTGTGTCGCCCGCGGTTATCTCACCGGTTCGGGTCTCGCCGAGTACGAGCAGTCCCGCACGGTCTGCGGTCTCGCGCTGCCCGAGGGACTCGTGGACGGCTCCGAGTTGCCCGCGCCGATCTTCACGCCCGCCACCAAGGCGGCCGTCGGCGACCACGACGAGAACGTGTCGTACGAGGAAGTGGCGCACCAGGTCGGCTCGGAGACGGCCGCACTGCTCCGTCAGACGACCCTCGCCGTCTACGGCCGGGCCCGCGACATCGCCCGGGAGCGCGGCATCGTCCTTGCCGACACCAAGTTCGAGTTCGGCTTCGACGGGAGCACCCTCGTCCTCGCCGACGAGGTGCTCACGCCGGACTCCTCCCGTTTCTGGCCGGCCGCCGCCTGGGAGCCGGGCCACGCCCAGCCGTCGTACGACAAGCAGTACGTGCGCGACTGGCTGACCTCCCCTGCCTCCGGCTGGGACCGCAGGAGCGAGCAGCCGCCACCCCCGCTGCCGCAGGAGATCGTCGACGCGACCCGCGCCAAGTACCTCGAGGCGTACGAGCTGCTGACCGGCGTGAGCTGGTCGTAGACACGAAGAAGGCCCCGGTCGTGATGACCGGGGCCTTCTTTTCCGAGCGGACGACCAGGTTCGAACTGGCGACCTCAACCTTGGCAAGGTTGCGCTCTACCAACTGAGCTACGTCCGCATGCGCCGTAGCGCGGAGACCACTATACCCAACCTCGGCGGCGCGCGAGACGGACCGCCGTGTGCCGGTTCTCGGCGCCGAGCTTTCCGGCAGCCGACGAGAGGTAGTTCCGTACGGTCCCCTGGGACAGCGAGGCCCGCTCGGCGATCTCCGCGATCGGTGCTCCGTCGGCCGCCAGCGCCAGCACCTCGGCCTCCCGGGCGGTCAGCGGCGAGTCGCCGGCGGCGATGGCATCGGCGGCCAACTCCGGGTCCACATAGCGGTTTCCGGCATGCACGGTACGGATGATCTCCGCGAGCCGCCGGGCACTGACGGTCTTCGGGACAAAGCCCCGCACACCGGCCGTCAATGCCCGTTTGAGGTGGCCGGGCAGCCCATGGCTGGTCACGATCATGGTCCGGCAGTCGGGCAGCTCGGCCCGCAGAGTTGTGGCCACTGTCACACCGTCGGCGCCGGGCATCTGCAGATCGAGGACCGCGACATCGGGCCGGTGGGCGCGTGCCATGGCGAGGGCCTCGGGGCCGGTGGCGGCCTCGGCGACCACGACGAGATCGTCCTCGAGGGCGAGCAGTGCGGCGAGCGCGCCGCGGATCAGATGCTCGTCGTCGGCGAGCAGTACCCGTACGGTCACACCGTCTCCTTGATCTCCTGCGCCGTCCGCGGTCCGAGCGGTACGTGGGCCGTGAGCCGGAAGTGCCCGCCCCCGTACGGGCCCGCCTCCAGCGCGCCGTCGACCGCCGACAGGCGCTCCCGCAGTCCCGTGAGGCCCGAGCCCGGCGTCTTGGTGGCCCCTGCCGCCCCTGCCGCCCCATCGTTCTCGACGACCAGGACCGCGGCGCCGTCCACCACGCGCACCGAGATCGTGCAGCGCTGCGCGTCACCGTGGCGCAGCACGTTCGTGGTGGCCTCCCGGACCACCCAGCCGAGCGCCGACTGAACCGCGGCGGGCAGTTCCGCGTCCCCGGTCTCGATGGTGCACATGATCCCGGCCGCCCCCAGCACACCCCGAGCGCCTTCCAGTTCGGACCGCAGATCGGCCTCCCGGTAGCCGCGGACCACGTCCCGTACCTCCCGTTGCGACTCCTGCGCGATCCGCTGGACCTCGGTCATCTGGTCCACCGCCTCCGGCCGCCCGCGCCGGGCCAGCTGCACGGCCAGCTCGCCCTTCAGGGCGATGACGGCGAGATTGCGGCCCAGTACGTCGTGCAGATCGCGCCCGAAGCGCAACCGTTCCTCCGCGACCGCGAGCCGTGCCTGTACGTCGCGAGCCTCGCGCAGCTCCCACATCACGGCAAGGACCCACACCGAGACGCGGACCGTCACGGCGGACCACCCGGTGACGAAACCGATGGTCACCGTGGTGACCACTGTCTGGGGCATGTCCCGGCCCGTCAGCGGAAGCAGGACGAACAGCAGGGCCAGCACGGCCGCCTGGTGCAGTGCGATGACCCGGGCGCGCACCATCAGGCAGTGGCCGCTGAAGAACGGCACCAGCACCGATCCCAGCATCAGCGGCAGGAGCCCGGTCAGGTCGACGGCCGCGGCGAGTGCGATGACCGATCCGGCGGTCGCGGCCGTCGTGACCGCCGCCGCGGCGACGTCGCGTGGTGCGACCTTCCCCTGCCCCAGGTACTTCTCCATCGCGTGCCGCGCGAGCCGGTGGCACAGCACACCGCTGACGAGGTTGAGCAGCGGAGCGGTCACGACCAGGGGGAGGGGCCCCTCGGCCCGGATCTGCCGGGTCAGCAGAAGCATGTCGACCACGAGGACCGACCCCCACACGAGCAGGTACACGGTGCCGCGGGTGTACAGATCCACCTTGGCCAGTCCGCTGCGGCTTCTCCAGCCCTTCATCCGCCCACCCCCGCACCCCTGTTGACCGGCTCGATCTGCGGGACGGCCCGATCGCTCCGACCGGCTCCATCCGCTTGATCAGCGCCGCGGTTCCCAGCGGAACCATCGCTGCACAGCAAACACGGAGAGGAGGGTCCAGGCCAGTGCGGTCACCGCCGCACCCATCAGCTCCTTGCCGTCCGCGCCGCCCAGCCAGCCGGCCCGTACGAGCGTCAGCACGCCGGTCAGCGGGAGAAGTTCGCAGACCGAGGCGACCTTCTCCGGCATCAGCTCCAGCGGGATGAAGAGGCCGGAGCCGGGCACCGAGATCAGGAACATCGGCAGGGTGGTGATCTGCGCACTCTCCACGGTCCGGGTCACCGCCGACGTGGCCGCCGCCAGCGCGGCCATCAGCACCATCCCCAGCAGTACGCCCACGACGAGCAGTTCGGGCCGCGCGGGCGCCTTGAGACCCAGGAACGCGACCCCTGCCACCACCATCAGCACGCACTGGGCGAGCGCGAGTCCCGCCGCCGGCAGGGCCGTCCCGGCCAGGATCTCGCGGTCCGGTACCTCCCCGGTACGCAGCCGCTTGAGCACCAGCTCCTCGCGTCGCGCCACATACGCGGAGACCAGGTTGAGATGGACGACGAGGATCAGCACCACGGCGATGCCGCCGGTCATCACCGCTTCACCGACGCTCATTCCGGCCTTGCCGAGATCCATCTGGTCCAGCGTCGGCTTCATCGCCACGATCATCGTCGGGGGCATCAGCAGCCCGACGAAGAGCGTGGTCCGGTTCCGTACGAGGAGCGTCAGCTCCGCCCGCCCGAGAGCGGTCAGCCGTCCGGTCGTCGCCGTCATGTCACACACCCGCCGTTTCGGTACGCGCGATGTCGAGGAATGCCTCTTCGAGCGAGGCGGTCCGGGCGTCGAGCCCTTCGAGCCGTACGCCGGACTCCTTGGCCCACAGCAGCAATTCGCCCAGCGACTCCTGGAGCCGGTGGGTGCGGATTTCGATACGCCGCCCCTGCGCGGCAGCCCGCAGCCCGAGCGGCAGCCGCCCCGCCGTAACCCCTTCGGGCAGCGTGAACCGGATCCTGGCGGGGCGTGCGCCGGTCACTTCCGCCGGTGTCCCGCTCGTCACGATCCGCCCCCGGTGCATGATCGCCAGCCGGTCGGCGAGTGACTCGGCCTCCTCCATGTAGTGCGTGGTCAGCAGCACGGTCGTGCCGCCGTTGCGCAGGGTGCGCACCAGTTCCCAGGTGTCGCGGCGCCCCTCCACGTCCAGTCCGGTCGTCGGCTCGTCGAGGAAGAGCACCTCGGGCCGCCCGAGCAGCGCCAGCGCCAGGTCGAGCCGCCGCCGCTCCCCGCCGGACAGCTGCTTAACCCGCACTCCCGCCCGCCGGTCGAGTCCCACAAGATCCAGCGCCTCCCCGGTGGGCCGGGCCCCGGTGGTGCAGCCCGCCCACATCCGGGCGGTTTCGGCGACGGTCAGATCGGAGGGGAAGCCGCCCTCCTGGAGCATCACGCCGATCCGGGGGCGTACGGCGGCCCGCTCGCGGTACGGGTCGTGGCCGAGCACCCGGGCCGATCCGCCGTCGGGGGCGGCGAGGCCCTCGAGCAGCTCGACCGTCGAGGTCTTGCCCGCGCCATTGGTGCCCAGCAGGGCGAAGATCTCGCCGCGGGCCACACGGAAGGAGATCCCGGTCACGGCCTCGAAGCCGCCGGCGTAGGTGCGCCGCAGCCCATCCGCCTCGATCACGTACTCGTCGTCGGTCATGACTCAAGACTCGGGCCGGCCGCAAGAGCGGGGCAGTGCGCGCTGTCATCGCTGCTCATGACGAATGTCATCGGTGCCCCGGGTCAGGGCCCGGCCGGAAACGAAGAAGCCCCCGGCGAGATCGCCGGGGGCTTCTTTACTCTGAGCGGACGACGAGATTCGAACTCGCGACCCTCACCTTGGCAAGGTGATGCTCTACCAACTGAGCCACGTCCGCATTGCTGCCGCTCAGCTCTCACTGGGCGGTGCGTCCACCACTGTACCTGATCCACAGGAGTGGCCGGTAAAGTGATGAGAGAGCGGGTGACAGGAATTGCACACTGCGCCTTCCCCCTGGAAGGGGGATGTTCTACTACTGAACTACACCCGCACGCTGCGTGAGGCGGGCCCTTCGGCCTGGCCCCTCGGCGTGCTCCAGACTCTAGCCGACCATCAGGGGTGCAGCGCAACTCGGTTCACCGCCGGCCGCTTCGGCAGTCGGCGGGACCGCTCCCTCAACTGGCTTCGCGGAACGCTTCGTAGACCCGCTTGGGGATCCGGCCGCGGGCCGGCACGTCCATCTTGTTGGACTGCGCCCAGGCCCGTACCGCGGCGGGGGCGGGCTCGAGGGACGTGTGCTTGTAGGTGATGTGCGACTTGTCCCGCTTGCCGGGGTTCACCTGCTTTCGGCCGGCGGCCATGTACGGGGCGAGGGCCTTGCGCAGTTTCTTTGCATTGGAGGGATTGAGGTCGATCTCGTACGACTTCCCGTCCAGGGCGAACCTCACCGTTTCCGCCGCTTCTCCGCCGTCGATGTCGTCGGAGAGCGTGACCACTACTCGCTGAGCCACGGATATCGGTCCTTTCCCTGCGGTATCCCCGCTTCTGACGTGCGGGGATACCGGCTTTCCGGCTGATGAGAGGCAATGCTGCTTTCCTCTGTATTCCTTTGTACAGCGGTCGACCGCGCAATGTGAAGACCTGGCAATTGGATGCGCGTGTCCGTAGCAAAGGGCTGAGGGATTCTTTCTTCGGATTTCCCCGTGCGTTCTCTTGATATCTACCCGCGTAGATTTTTCGGCCGGGTACGCTGAGGGAACCGCCCTCGCAACACACCACCGGGAGTGCCCGTGGCTCGCGTCGTAGTCGACGTCATGCTCAAGCCCGAGATCCTCGACCCCCAGGGGCAGGCGGTGCAGCGTGCACTGCCTCGTCTGGGATTCGCCGGGATCGCGGATGTCCGTCAGGGAAAGCGTTTCGAGCTGGAGGTGGAGGGGCCGGTCGACGACGCCGCCCTCGCCCGCATCCATGAGATGGCCGAAACGTTCCTTGCCAACACCGTCATCGAGGACTTCGTCGTGAAGGTGGAGTCGTGACCTCTCGTATCGGAGTCGTCACCTTCCCCGGCACGCTCGACGACCGCGACGCGCTGCGCGCCGTGCGTCTCGCCGGTGCCGAGCCCGTTTCGCTCTGGCACCGCGACAAGGACCTCGAGCAGGTCGACGCGGTCGTGCTCGCCGGCGGCTTCTCGTACGGCGACTATCTGCGTGCCGGAGCGATCTCCCGCTTCTCGCCGGTGATGGAGACGATCATCGAGCAGGCCAAGGCCGGTATGCCCGTTCTCGGCATCTGCAACGGTTTCCAGATCCTCACCGAGGCCCATCTGCTGCCGGGCGCGATGCTGCGCAACAACCATCTGCACTTCATCTGCCGCGACCAGAAGCTGCGGGTCGAGAACGCCGACACCGCCTGGACCACGGACTACGAGGCCGGCCAGGAGATCTCCGTACCGCTGAAGAACATGGACGGCCGGTACGTCGCGGACGAGCGCGTGCTCGACGAGCTGGAGGCCGAGGGGCGAGTGGCCTTCCGCTATCTCGACCGCAATCCGAACGGTTCGCTCCGTGACATCGCGGGCATCACCAACGCCGCCGGCAATGTCGTCGGTCTGATGCCGCACCCCGAGCACGCCGTGGAGCCGCTGATCGGTACGGGCCGCACCGACGGTCTCGGGTTCTTCACTTCGATCCTCAAGAAGCTGGTCAACGCATGAGCCTCGACACGGTCAAGCACGCGACCGAGACCCCGGACGCCGAGCAGCCCTGGAAGGAACTCGGCCTCAAGCAGGACGAGTACGAGCGCATCCGCGAGATCCTCGGCCGCCGTCCCACCGGCGCCGAGCTGGCGATGTACAGCGTCATGTGGTCCGAGCACTGCTCGTACAAGTCGAGCAAGGTGCACCTGAAGCAGTTCGGCGACAAGGCTCCCGAGAACGACGCGCTGCTCGTCGGCATCGGTGAGAACGCGGGCGTCGTGGACGTCGGCCAGGGCTACGCGGTGACCTTCAAGGTCGAGTCGCACAACCACCCCAGCTACATCGAGCCCTACCAGGGCGCGGCCACCGGCGTCGGCGGCATCGTCCGCGACATCCTCGCCATGGGCGCCCGCCCGGTAGCCGTCGTCGACCCGCTGCGCTTCGGTGCGGCCGACCACCCCGACACCAAGCGGGTACTTCCCGGTGTCGTCGCGGGCATCGGCGGCTACGGCAACTGCCTGGGCCTGCCGAACATCGGCGGCGAGGTCGTCTTCGACGAGTGCTACCAGGGCAACCCGCTGGTCAACGCCGGCTGCATCGGCGTGATGAAGCACGAGGACATCCACCTCGCGAAGGCCTCGGGCCCCGGCAACAAGGTCATCCTGTACGGCGCCCGTACCGGCGGCGACGGCATCGGCGGCGTGTCCGTCCTGGCCTCGGAGACCTTCGACGCTGCGTCTGACAGTGACTCCGGCACGGGCAAGCCGAAGAAGCGCCCCGCGGTCCAGGTCGGCGACCCGTTCCAGGAGAAGCTCCTGATCGAGTGCACCCTTGAGATCTTCAAGGAGAAGCTCGTCGCGGGCATCCAGGACCTCGGCGGCGCGGGCCTGTCCTGCGCCACCTCCGAGCTGGCCTCGGCCGGCTCGGGCGGTATGCGGGTCGAGCTGGACACCGTGCCGCTGCGCGACGCGACGCTCTCGCCGGAGGAGATCCTCATGAGCGAGTCGCAGGAGCGCATGTGCGCGATCGTCGAGCCGGACAAGGTCGAGCGCTTCCTCGAGATCTGCGAGAAGTGGGACGTCATCGCCACCGTCATCGGTGAGGTGACCGAGGGCGAGCGCCTGGAGATCTTCTGGCACGGCGAGCAGATCGTGGATGTGCCGCCGCGGACCGTCGCCCACGAGGGCCCCGTCTACCAGCGTCCGTACGCCCGCCCCGAGTGGCAGGACGCGCTGCAGGCCGACGACGCGAACAAGCTGCCGCGGCCGCAGAGCGCCGAGGAGCTGCGCGAGCAGGTCCTGAAGCTGGTCGGCTCGCCGAACCAGGCGTCCAAGGCGTGGATCACGGACCAGTACGACCGTTTCGTGCAGGGCAACACAGTGCTGGCCCAGCCCGAGGACGCGGGCATGATCCGGATCGACGAGAAGTCGAACCTGGGCGTGGCCATGGCGACCGACGGCAACGGCCGGTACGCGAAGCTCGACCCCTACGCGGGTGCACAGCTCGCGCTGGCGGAGGCGTACCGCAATGTCGCCGCTTCCGGTGCGAAGCCGCTGGCGATCTCGGACTGCCTGAACTTCGGCTCGCCGGAGGACCCGGGCGTCATGTGGCAGTTCGCCGAGGCCACCCGTGGTCTCGCGGACGGCTGTCTGCAGCTGGGCACCCCGGTCACCGGCGGCAATGTGTCGCTGTACAACCAGACCGGTGAGGTGGCGATCCACCCGACGCCCGTGGTGGCGGTCCTCGGCGTGATCGACGACGTCGACCGCCGTACCCCGATCGCCTTCCGCGAAGAGGGGCAGCTGCTCTACCTGCTGGGTGACACCCGCGAGGAGTTCGGCGGCTCGGCCTGGTCCCAGGTCGTCCACGACCACCTCGGCGGACTGCCCCCGCAGGTCGACCTCGATCGCGAGAAGCTGCTGGCCGAGATCCTGATCTCCGCCTCCCGCGACGGCATGATCGACGCCGCGCACGACCTGTCCGACGGCGGTCTGATCCAGGCCGTCACGGAGTCCTGCCTGCGCGGCGGCAAGGGTGCGCGGCTGATCGTCCCGGACGGTCTGGACGCGTTCACCTTCCTGCTGAGCGAGTCGGCCGGCCGCGCCGTGGTCGCGATCCCGCGCAGCGAGGAGCTCCGCTTCAACGACATGTGCGGAGCGCGCGGCCTGCCCGTGACCCGTATCGGTGTCGTCGACGGCGACGCGGTGGAGGTCCAGGGCGAGTTCAGCATCCCCCTGAGCGAGCTGCGCACGGCGCACGAGGAGACCATCCCGGGTCTGCTCGTCTGACGCACGCGCAGGAGCAAGGACGGCCCCGCCCGGTCACGGGCGGGGCCGTCCGCGTACGGACGCACACCCGCGAGTGCGCAGGAGCGGACCGGCCGAGAACCGCGGCCGTTGTCGTACCGATCCCCTAGTGTCGGCCGTATGCCACCGGCCAGGAAGCGCCTTCGCAGCTACGACCACGCCACCGTCCGCGCCGCCGTGCTCGCCCAGTTCGGGCATGTACGGCAAGCGGTGGACACCCTCACACCCGAGCAGTTCGCGCTGCCCACGCGCCTGGGGGACTGGACCGTGCGCGAACTGGCCGCGCACATCGCCCTGGTCGCAGGCCTGGTCACCCGCTACCTCACGCTGCCCGAGCCGCAGAAGGCGGACGTCGCCCTGCTGGACTGGCCGTTCGCGACGGTCACCGCCGCCGGGCAGGTCGACGAGGACACCAGGGCCTTCGCGGCGGCTTCCGAGCCGGGTGAGCTGTTCGCGCGTACGGCGGCCCGGCTCGACGAGCTGCTGCCGGCCGCTCCCGAGGACCGGCTGGTGCCGATGCGGTTCGGCGGGATGCGCCTCGGGGACTTCCTGGTCACCCGGACCGTCGAGCTGATCGTCCACACCGACGATCTGAACGCGGCGACCGGGCTGGACATCCCGTACGACCGCAACGCGCTCGCGGCCTGCACGCGCCTGCTCGCGGACGCGCTCGCGGTCAAGGCGCCGGGGGCGTCCACGGAGGTGCGTATTCCGCCGTTCGCCGTCGTCCAGTGTGTCGAGGGCCCGCGGCACACCCGCGGCACCCCGCCCAACGTCGTCGAGACCGACCCGCTGACCTGGATCCGCCTGGCCACCGGGCGGACCCGATGGCAGCAGGCCCTCGACGCGGCGCAGGTCAGCGCGAGCGGCGAGCGTGCCGATCTCGGGGCGCTGCTGCCGATCCTCGGCTGAGGCGGCAGGCCCCTCCCCGGTGGCGGGGAACCGCGGCCGCACCCGTCCCGTCCCACCGGTATGCGTACGCAGCTGAGCATCCCCGCCACGGTCCTGGCCCTCCTCGCCCTCGCCGCCTGCGGTACTCAGACGGGTTCCGGCTCCGGTGACGGCGGCGACTCGGGCGGGACGGTCGCCACCGATCTGCCCGTCACGGGCGTCCACTGGTCCGTCGACAGCGTCACCGTCGACGGCAAGAAGTCTGCGGCCCCGTCCGGCGCGCATGTCGAGATCACCGACAAGGGCCGTGCCCAGGGCAACTACGGGTGCAACCACTTCGGCGCCGATGTGAAGGTCGACGGCGACACCCTCACCGTGGGACCGGGTGAGATGACCGAGATGGCCTGCGACAAGAAGATCCAGGGCTTCGAGGACGCCCTGCGTGCGGCTTTCTCCGGCAAGCTCAAGGCGAAGCTCACCGACAAGAGGCTGCAGCTCACCACCGAGAAGGGCGACGTGATCGCCCTGACCGCCGAGGAGCCGTCGCCGCTGGTGGGCACGAAGTGGTCCGTGACCTCCCTGCTCTCCGACAAGACCGCGACATCGCTGCCGGCGGGTACCGAGAACAAAGCCCATCTGACCTTCGGCAAGGACGGGTCCGTGAGCGGCAACCTCGGCTGCAACCGCTTCAGCAGCACGGCCAGGATCTCCGAGAAGACGATCACGTTCGGCAAGCTCGCCTCCACCCGGAAACTCTGCCCGGGACCGGAGATGTCGGTGGAACGCGAGCTGGCCAAGGTCCTGAACGGGACGGTGACGTACGAGCTGAAGCACCGCACCCTCTCGCTGACCGCCACCGACGGCACGGGCCTCGCCGCGACCCCCGCGACGGCCGGCTGACCGGAGCGATCGGCCGAAACGGTGTCCCGCACAGTGATGTGCGGCACGCCCCCGCACCTGCACTACTCCCCGGTAGGAGCGTACAAAGGCTTCATTCTGCGGCTTTTGTACGAAGCTCCGAGAGCTGCCGCCTGTATCCCCAATTCGGACCAGTGGTCGATCTCGCCTACACTCGGAGCCGTGCCACGTGGTGACGGACGACTCAACCACGACCTGCTCCCCGGTGAGAAGGGCCCCCAGGACGCTTGCGGCGTCTTCGGTGTCTGGGCTCCGGGTGAAGAGGTCGCGAAGCTCACTTACTTCGGGCTCTACGCCCTCCAACATCGAGGCCAGGAATCCGCGGGGATCGCAGTGAGCAACGGCTCTCAGATCCTCGTCTTCAAGGACATGGGGCTCGTTTCCCAGGTCTTCGACGAGACCTCTCTCGGATCGCTCCAAGGTCATATCGCGGTCGGTCACGCCCGCTACTCGACCACCGGTGCCTCCGTGTGGGAGAACGCGCAGCCGACCTTCCGGGCCACCGCCCACGGCTCGATCGCGCTCGGCCACAACGGAAACCTGGTCAACACCGCCCAGCTCGCCGAGATGGTCGCCGACCTCCCCAAGGAGAACGGCCGGGCCACGCAGGTGGCCGCCACCAACGACACCGATCTGGTCACCGCTCTGCTCGCGGGCCAGGTCGACGACGACGGCAAGCCGCTGACCGTCGAGGCCGCGGCCGCCAAGGTGCTCCCCGAGGTCCGGGGCGCGTTCTCGCTCGTCTTCATGGACGAGGGGACCCTGTACGCGGCCCGCGACCCGCAGGGCATCCGCCCGCTGGTGCTCGGCCGCCTGGAGCGCGGCTGGGTCGTCGCCAGCGAGTCCGCCGCCCTCGACATCTGCGGCGCGAGCTATGTCCGCGAGATCGAGCCGGGCGAGCTCATCGCCATCGACGAGAACGGCATCCGCACCTCCCGCTTCGCAGAAGCGAAGCCCAAGGGGTGTGTGTTCGAGTACGTCTACCTGGCCCGTCCCGACACCGACATCGCCGGCCGGAACGTGTACCTCTCCCGCGTGGAGATGGGCCGGAAACTCGCCAAGGAAGCCCCTGTCGAGGCCGACCTGGTGATAGCGACGCCGGAGTCCGGTACGCCCGCCGCCATCGGCTACGCCGAGGCGAGCGGCATCCCCTACGGCTCCGGTCTGGTGAAGAACGCCTACGTGGGCCGCACCTTCATCCAGCCGTCCCAGACCATTCGCCAACTGGGCATCCGCCTCAAGCTGAACCCCCTCAAGGAAGTCATCCGGGGCAAGCGCCTGGTCGTCGTGGACGACTCGATCGTCCGCGGCAACACCCAGCGCGCCCTGGTCAAGATGCTCCGCGAGGCCGGCGCGGCCGAGGTCCACATCCGGATCTCCTCCCCGCCGGTGAAGTGGCCCTGCTTCTTCGGCATCGACTTCGCCACCCGGGCCGAGCTGATCGCCAACGGCATGACGATCGAGGAGATCGGCGCCTCGCTGGGCGCGGACTCCCTCTCGTACATCTCCCTGGACGGCATGATCGAGGCGACCACCATCGCCAAGCCGAATCTGTGCCGTGCCTGCTTCGACGGCGAGTACCCGATGGAGCTGCCGGACCCCGAGCTCCTCGGCAAGCAGCTCCTGGAGACCGAGCTGGCGGGCGGCGCCGACGCCGCCGACGCGCTCCGTCGTCCGTAAACCCCTGCAGTACGACACGAAAGTTCTCCAGCATGTCTGCTGAATCTTCCGAGCGTGCTCCGCACGCGGGCACCGGTGCCAGCTACGCGGCCGCGGGCGTCGACATCGAAGCGGGCGACCGCGCCGTCGAGCTGATGAAGGAGTGGGTGAAGAAGACGCAGCGCCCCGAGGTCCTCGGTGGCCTCGGCGGTTTCGCCGGCCTCTTCGACGCCTCCGCCCTCAAGCGCTACGAGCGCCCGTTGCTGGCCTCGGCCACCGACGGCGTCGGCACGAAGGTCGACATCGCCCGGCAGATGGGCGTCTACGACAGCATCGGCCACGACCTCGTCGCCATGGTGATGGACGACATCGTCGTCTGCGGTGCCGAGCCGCTGTTCATGACCGACTACATCTGCGTCGGCAAGGTCCACCCCGAGCGGGTGGCCGCCATCGTCAAGGGCATCGCCGAAGGCTGTGTGCTGGCGGGATGCGCCCTGGTCGGCGGCGAGACCGCTGAGCACCCGGGCCTGCTGGGCCCGGACGACTTCGATGTCGCCGGTGCGGGTACCGGTGTGGTCGAGGCGGACCGGCTGCTGGGCGCGGATCGTATCCGTTCGGGTGACGCGGTCATCGCGATGGCGTCGTCCGGCCTTCACTCCAACGGGTACTCGCTGGTCCGGCATGTGCTGTTCGACCGCGCGGGCATGAGCCTCGACCAGCAGGTCGAGGAGTTCGGCCGCACCCTCGGCGAGGAGCTGCTGGAGCCCACCAAGATCTACTCGCTGGACTGCCTGGCACTCACCCGGACCACCGAGGTCCATGCCTTCAGCCACATCACCGGCGGCGGTCTGGCGGCCAATCTCGCCCGCGTCGTTCCGGACTCGCTGCACGCCGTGGTCGACCGTGCCACCTGGGCCCCGGGCGCGGTGTTCGACCTCGTCGGCGCGGCCGGCCAGGTCGAGCGGCTGGAGCTGGAGAAGACCCTGAACATGGGCGTGGGCATGATGGCCGTCGTCCCGGAGGAGTCCGTGGACGTGGCGCTGGCCACACTCGCCGACCGCGGCGTGGACGCCTGGGTCGCCGGTGCCGTTGTCGAGCGCGGCGACCGCGCCACGGGCGCGGAGCTGGTGGGCACGTACGCGAAGTGAAGGCGCCGCGAGCTGAACGGGCACGGAACCTGAACAGCACAGAACCTGAACAGCACAGAACCCGGTCCGGGGCATGCCCTGGACCGGGTCGGTGGGTGCTACGTCAAGCGCCGCGACGCTGTGACGACGGACCGGACTCGTCGTCCTCGTCCTCGTCGTCGTTGTACAGGTCCGCGTAACGCGAGTACGGGTCGTCTTCCTCGTCGTCGTCCTCGAACGGCTCGCCATTCGGCGGCTGGCTCGAGATCGGACTCGGAGTTGAAGCGCCCAGCTCGTTGGCCAGACGCGACAGGTCAGTCCCGCCGCTGTTGTACTTCAGCTGGCGGGCGACCTTTGTCTGCTTGGCCTTGGCCCGGCCGCGCCCCATGGCTCGACCCCCTCGGTGACGGGGCTCGACGGCCCCAGAGTCTTGACACGCGTTCATGATTCGGAACGGGCTCTCCATGAAGAGCTCGGTCCGTAGGGCTTCAACGGTACCTGCTTCCGCGGCCATACGGTACGCCGCCCGCATGACGCGCCACTTCGCAGAACCCTCGAGGCGCCCCGTCCTCGCTGGTCAACTGCGATTTTAACCTCTTCTTGGCGGCCGACCCGCCGACCGGTGGTGAGTCTTGTCTCCCCCGGACGTCGGGCCGGCCCCTGTGCGGGTCAGCGCTTGCGGGCGTCCGCCATGCGCTGCTCGGCGATCCGGTCGGCGGCGGCGGCCGGCGGAATGCCGTCTTCCTTCGCACGTGCGAATATTGCCAGCGTCGTGTCGAAGATCCGCGACGCCTTCGCCTTGCACCGGTCGAAGTCGAACCCGTGCAGCTCGTCGGCGACCTGGATCACACCGCCGGCGTTCACCACGTAGTCGGGGGCGTAGAGGATCCCGCGGTCCGCGATGTCCTTCTCCACACCCGGGTGCGCGAGCTGGTTGTTGGCCGCGCCGCACACCACCGCCGCCGTGAGCACGGGCACGGTCGCGTCGTTCAGCGCACCGCCCAGCGCGCACGGCGCGTAGATGTCCAGGCCCTCGGTGCGGATCAGGGCGGCGGTGTCCGCGACCGCCGTGACCCGCGGGTGCTTGTCGAGGATCCGGCGTACGGACTCCTCGCGCACATCGGTGATCACGACCTCGGCGCCGTCGTCCAGCAGGTGCTCGACCAGGTGGTGGCCGACCTTGCCGACGCCCGCGATGCCGACCTTGCGGCCGCTGAGCGCCGGGCTGCCCCACAGGTGCTGGGCCGAGGCCCGCATGCCCTGGAAGACGCCGTACGCGGTGAGCACGGACGAGTCGCCGGCGCCGCCGTTCTCGGGAGAGCGGCCGGTCGCCCAGCGCGTCTCGCGGGCCACGACGTCCATGTCGGCGACGTACGTGCCGACGTCACAGGCGGTCACGTAGCGCCCACCGAGGGAGTCCACGAACCGGCCGTAGGCCAGCAGCAGCTGCTCGGTCTTGATCTGCTCGGGGTCACCGATGATCACGGCCTTGCCGCCGCCGTGGTCGAGTCCGGCCAGAGCGTTCTTGTACGACATGCCCCGGGAGAGGTTCAGCGCGTCGGCGACGGCCTCTTCCTCGGACGCGTACGGGTAGAAGCGGGTGCCGCCGAGGGCGGGGCCCAGGGCGGTGGAGTGGAGTGCGATGACGGCCTTCAGGCCACTGGCGCGGTCCTGGCACAGCACGACTTGCTCGTGGCCGCCCTGGTCCGATCGGAACAGGGTGTGCAGGACGCCGTCGGTCACATCGGTCACGGTGGTGACTCCCAAGTACGAAGCGGCGGAGGAAGGTCTTCCCGAGGTGTCCCCGTCGCTTGTGGCAGGGGAGAATCCAGGAAAGGCCCGGTTATGGGCAAGAGGGTAAGTCCTACGCGTGCGTAGATCCGACCCGGTGCGGCGGATCACCCTCTCCCGGAGTACGGCCGTGGAAGGATTTGCGGCATGCCAGCGCTGTCCTCGGTTCTTGTTCCTTACGCGGCCTACCTGCGGATCTATGAGCCGCTGGCGGCCTTTCCCGAGCCCGAGCGGAGCCACTGGGCCCGCTACGCCCGCCGGGACGCCACCCCCACCGCCCAGGACGAACTGCGGCGCTCGCTGGCCGACTTGCTGCCCACCCCGCCGGTTCCGGTGCCGGTCCATGAGAGTGCCGACGCGTTCGTCGCCCAGATGGACGGGGTGGTCTGCGTCTGTCCGTGGCGTACGCGGCTGCGCGGCTGGCTGGCGCTGGAGGAGCTGGTGGGGCGGCTTCCCGCGCAGCTGCTGGACGCGGCCCTGCCGCCGGTGGTGCGGGGCCAGGCCGCCGCGGACTACGAGCAGTGGCGTGAGGAGAACCCGGACGCCCGGCCGTGGATCCGTACCGCGGTGTGGCAGGTGCCGTTGGGCTGGTTCGTCCTCTTCTCCGACGAGGAGCGCGAGTACGAGGCGGCCCCGGGGGCCCCGGTGCTGCGCTACCGGACGCCCATGGTGCAGGCCCGCCGGCGGCTGGCCCGGGCGCTCAGGACGCTGCGGGACACGATCGACGAGGGCCCGATGACCGAGGGCCTGGTGGACGTGGGGCGGTGGCTGGAGGAGTTCCATCCGCGTTCGCTGGTGGAGCTGGACTACGGCGGCCTGGTCCACGCCGTGCCCGGGGCACAGCTCGCCGACGACCGCTCGGCGGCCGACGCGGCCGAGGGCATCGCGGCCCTGAGAGCCGGTGACGGGGAGGGGGCGTCGGCCGCGTACGGACGGCTGACGGATCGCTGGCGGTCCGTCAGGGACCGCCAGTTCGCGAACTGATCGCGGCTCGTGAGCGGAAGTGGTCCGGCTCACAGTCCGGCCCGCGAGCGTGAGTGGTCCGGCTCACAGCGCGGCCCGGGGGCCTGGGCCCGGGGACGTAGGTCCCGATCCGGGCCTTTGACTCAAGCGTGACGGACGGCACTAACGGCGCCCTTGCGCCCATCGCCCACCCTCGTGTCAAAATAGGACAAGGAGTCCGGGGAAGACTCCTTCCGCCCAACTACGGGCGGAATGCTCAGCATTGCACTCTATGGGGGGTCCTGCAGACTCCTGATAGCTCTGTGACTGATCGTCACTGTGGGGTGACTGTCCGTTATGGCATGGTCCATCGGGCTTCGGCCACTGATGGACACCTGAGAGGGCAATTCCATCGGTTTGGCCGACGTGGCTGGACAGATGGTGTAGTTGTAGTGCCGAGGACAAGCCGTTCGTCCTATAACCGACTCGACCCTCGTCCGCCATTTCGGGCAACGCGGGTCAAGGTGCAGAATTTAGAGGAAAGAACCGAGAAGGTTCGGTTCTCCCGAGGAGGCCGCTCATGACCGCTCGCACCCCTGATGCCGAGCCGCTGCTGACCCCGGCTGAGGTTGCCACGATGTTCCGCGTGGACCCGAAGACGGTCACCCGCTGGGCCAAGGCAGGCAAGCTCACGTCCATCCGCACGCTCGGTGGACATCGCCGGTACCGCGAGGCTGAGGTCCGCGCACTGCTTGCGGGTATTCCGCAACAGCGCAGCGAGGCCTGAACCCCGCCTGATCGGGCGTTTCCGGGACCCCCATCCCGGACAAGCCCACCTATAGCTCCATAGGCGTGCGTCTGCCCCAACAGGCCTTCGTCTTTGATCGCACTGGACTCCGCCGGGTCCAGTGCGATCTTTTTTGTGTCCTGGGCCGGCTGCCGGTGGGGCGTGCGGGTGTGACGCGAGGGGCGGGAGGGGTGTGCTCGACAGATGGTGCAATTGCACATATTAAATTGGCCTGTTGTAGGCGGGGGGTAAATTCCCCGGTTTCGAAAAGCTTTTCAGTGACTCCCGTCACAGTGCCGGACTCTTGTCAAAGCCGGTCCGCGCAGGGAAGGGAGCGCGGCTGTACGGGTGTTGGTCACTCGGCGGCAGGGCTCTCGTCCTCGGTGGCCGGCTCGTCCTCGGGCCGCTCCAGGGCGAGGCGCAGAAGCCGATGACAGATGGGGCAGGTGCGCGTCAGATGGCGATAGCCGGACGCGGCCGCCAGATGGGCGCGCAGAAGCGCTCGGGTCTCATACCGCCTGGCCGTGGACGCCGCCATGCACGTCACCTCCGGGTGTGTGCCGTCCTTTCGGGCCTTTCCGGGATCTTGCGGGGCTCGCGTGCCCTGGCTCCCCCGTAGCCCTTCGGGCACGGGAGGGGCCCACAGCCTTGGCGTGGGAGGTGTCCCCGGTACCGGACGTTGCCCACTGATCCGGCCTGATCCCGGAGAAAGGTCCTAATGATTGGGTACCGGTGGCAGGTGACCGCGTCAAGACGGCCGGACACGACGAAGGCCCGCGTCGTGTTGACGCGGGCCTTCGTATGTCGCGCGGTCCTGACGGGATTTGAACCCGCGGCCTCCACCTTGACAGGGTGGCGAGCACTCCAAACTGCTCCACAGGACCAGGTTTCGCAGCCCCACGCTTCGTTGGCTGCGAGAGAGACTGTACAGCAGGTCAGCCGGTCCGGTCGAACTCACTCATGGCGAGCGCCGCATCACGGCGCTGCCGCGTCGATCGCCTTCACGATGCGCTTGTCGGACACGGGGTGCGCCGTGCCCAGGGCGTGGGCGAAGTAGCTCACCCGCAGCTCCTCGATCATCCAGCGGATGTCCAGAACCTCCTGCGGCACGGGGCGCCCCTGTGGCATCTGCTCCAGCAGCCAGGCGTACTCGTCCTGCATCTCGTGGACCTTCTCCATACGCGAGGTGTCCCGCTGCACGGACGTCGGCATCTGCTGCAGGCGGCGGTCCACGGCGACCAGGTAGCGCATCAGGTCCGGCAGCCGGCGCAGGCCCGTGCGTGTGACGAAGCCGGCCGGCACGAGGGCCGCCAGCTGCTCGCGTACGTCCTGGACGTTGTTGATGAGCGTCAGGCTGTTCGTGGCCTTCAGGCGGCGCTCACAGGCCTGCCAGGCCGCCAGGATCTGCTGGACCCGGTCGATCGTGCGCACGGTCAGGTCGACGAGGTCGGCGCGGACCTTGTCGTACAGCTTGCGGAACGATTCCTCGTCCCACGCGGGCCCGCCGTGGTCCGCGATCAGACGGTCCGCCGCGGCCATGGCGCAGTCGTCGAACAGCGCCTGGATGGAGCCGTGCGGGTTGCGGGACAACGCCAGCTTCTGCTGGTTCGTCAGCTTGTCCGAGGCGAACTTCGACGGGTTCACCGGGATGTTGAGCATGATCAGGCGGCGTGTTCCCTGCCACATCGCCTGCGCCTGCTCGGCCTCGGTGTCGAAGAGCCGTACGGCGACGGTCCCGCCCTCGTCGACGAGCGCCGGGTACGCCTTGACCGGCTGGCCCGCCCGCCGGGTCTCGAAGACCTTCGTCAGGGTGCCGATCGTCCAGTCGGTGAGCCCCGAGCGCTCCAGCGACTGCCCCGAGGGCCCGGAGGTGGCGGCCGCGGCGGCCTGGGACAGGGCCTGCCGTGCCTTGGGCCTCAGCTGGAGCTTCAGCGCCTCAAGATCCTTGCTCTCGGCGAGCTTCTTGCGGCGCTCGTCGACGATCCGGAAAGTGATCTTGAGGTGGTCGGGGATCCGGGAGAGATCGAAGTCGTCGGCCGTGACCGGCACACCCACCCTGCGCTGCAGCTCGCGCGCGAGCGTCACCGGCAGCGGCTCCTGCGACAGCTGGGTCCGATCGTGCCCCTCCGGGGGTGGCGCGCTGTCCAGGAACGCCCTCGCGTAGTTGGGGGCCGGTACGTAGTGGCGCCGGATCGGCTTGGGCAGGGAGCGGATCAGCTCGGTCACCACCTCCTCGCGCAGGCCGGGGATCTGCCAGTCGAAGCCCTCGTCGGTGACCTGGTTCAGCACCTGGAGGGGGATGTGCACGGTGACGCCGTCCGCGTCCGCGCCCGGCTCGAACTGGTACGTCACCCGGAACTTCAGCCGGCCCTGCCGCCAGGAGTCCGGGTAGTCGTCCTTGGTGACCGACCCGGCCTTCTCGGTGATGAGCATCTCGCGTTCGAAGTCGAGCAGTTCGGGCTGCTCATGCCGCTTGTGCTTCCACCAGGAGTCGAAGTGGGCGCCGGAGACGACATGCTCGGGCACCCGCTGGTCGTAGAAGTCGAAGAGCGTCTCGTCGTCCACGAGGATGTCGCGGCGGCGGGCACGGTGCTCCAGCTCCTCGACCTCGGTGAGGAGTTTGCGGTTGTCCGCGAAGAACTTGTGGTGCGTGCGCCAGTCACCTTCGACCAGCGCGTTGCGGATGAACAGGTCGCGGGAGGTCTCCGGGTCGATCCGCCCGTAGTTCACCTTGCGCTGGGCGACGATCGGCACGCCGTACAGCGTGACCTTCTCGTACGCCATCACGGCCGCCGCGTCCTTCTCCCAGTGCGGTTCGCTGTACGTGCGCTTCAGCAAATGCTCGGCGAGCGGTTCGATCCACTCCGGTTCGATCTTCGCGTTGACGCGGGCCCACAGACGCGACGTCTCGACGAGCTCCGCGGACATGATGAAGCGCGGGGGCTTCTTGAAGAGTGCCGAGCCGGGGAAGACCGCGAACTTGGCGCTGCGTGCGCCCAGGTACTCGTTCTTCGGGCCGTCCTTCACGTCCTTCATGCCGATGTGCGACAGCAGACCCGCGAGCAGGGAGACGTGCACGGCCTGTTCGGGCGCATCGTCCTCGTTGAGGTGGATGCCCATCTGCTTCGCGACCGTACGCAGCTGCGCGTAGATGTCCTGCCATTCGCGGATGCGCAGGAAGTTCAGATACTCCTGCTTGCACATCCGGCGGAAGCTGGACGAGCCGCGCTCCTTCTGCTGCTCACGGATGTAGCGCCACAGATTGAGGAAGGCGAGGAAGTCGCTCGTCTCGTCCTTGAAACGGGCGTGCTGCTGGTCGGCCTGCGTCTGCTTCTCGGCCGGGCGCTCGCGCGGGTCCTGGATGGACAGCGCCGCCGCGATCACCATGACCTCGCGGACGCAGCCGTTCTTGTCCGCCTCGATGACCATGCGCGCGAGGCGCGGGTCGACCGGCAGCTGGGAGAGCTTGCGGCCGAGCTCGGTCAGCTTCTTGCGCGGGTCCTTCTGCTGCGGGTCGAACGCGCCCAGTTCCTGGAGGAGTTGTACACCATCGCGGATGTTGCGGTGGTCCGGAGGGTCGATGAAGGGGAACTTCTCGATGTCGCCGAGGCCGGCCGCGGTCATCTGGAGGATGACGGACGCCAGGCTCGTACGCAGGATCTCCGGGTCGGTGAACTCCGGTCTCGCGTCGAAGTCCTCCTGCGAGTACAGCCGGATGCAGATGCCGTCGGAGGTACGGCCGCAGCGGCCCTTGCGCTGGTTGGCGCTGGCCTGGCTGATCCGCTCGATGGGCAGACGCTGGACCTTGGTGCGGTGGCTGTAGCGGGAGATACGGGCGGTGCCCGGGTCGATCACGTACTTGATGCCGGGGACGGTCAGGGAGGTCTCGGCGACATTGGTGGCGAGGACGATCCGGCGGCCGGTGTGCGGCTGGAAGACGCGGTGCTGCTCGGCGTGCGAGAGACGCGCGTACAGCGGGAGCACCTCGGTGAACCTGTACTGCTTCTTGTTGAGCGCGTCCGCGGTGTCGCGGATCTCGCGCTCGCCGGAGAGGAAGACGAGGATGTCGCCCTTGCCCTCGCCCTGCAGCTCCTCGACGGCGTCGCAGATCGCCGTGATCTGGTCGCGGTCGCCCTCGGAATCGTCAACAGCCTCGCCGTCCTCCTCGAGGAGCGGGCGGTAACGGACCTCGACCGGATAGGTACGGCCGCTGACCTCGACGATCGGGGCGTCCCGGAAGTGGCGGGAGAAGCGCTCCGGATCGATCGTCGCGGAGGTGATGATCACCTTGAGGTCCGGGCGCTTGGGCAGCAGCTGGGCGAGATAGCCGAGCAGGAAGTCGATGTTGAGGGACCGCTCGTGGGCCTCGTCGATGATGATCGTGTCGTAGGCGCGCAGCTCGCGGTCCGTCTGGATCTCGGCGAGCAGGATGCCGTCCGTCATCAGCTTGACGAAGGTCTCGCCGCCGACCTGGTCGGTGAAACGGACCTTCCAGCCGACCGCTTCGCCCAGAGGAGTGCGCAACTCCTCCGCCACCCGTTCGGCGACGGTACGGGCCGCGATCCGTCTCGGCTGCGTATGGCCGATCATGCCGCGTACGCCCCGGCCCAGCTCCAGACAGATCTTAGGGATCTGCGTCGTCTTGCCGGAGCCGGTCTCACCCGCGACGATCACGACCTGGTGGTCCCGTATCGCCTCGAGGATGTGGTCCTTCCTCTGGCTGACCGGGAGCTGCTCGGGATACGAGACCTCGGGCACCCGCTCGAGGCGCCGCGCGACGCGGGCCGCGGACCTGTCGGCCTCGGCGGCGATCTCGTCCAGCACGGCCTGCCGCGCCTCGGGCTTACGGATACGGCGGGCGCCCTCGAGACGGCGGCCGAGCCGGTGGGCATCGCGCAGTGATGCCCCGGCGAGCAGGGTCTGGAGGTCGGCGAAGGAAGTAGACATACGGAGTCCAGGATCGCACCCCCGGGAAAGCACTGGCGAACGCATTTCGTTCGCAAGCTGGTGCAGTATGGAGCAGATCCGATCACCTGCCCACGAAGGGACCGTGCGTCCATGCTGCTCAGACGCGACCCCCGACACCGGATACCGGTGGCCGCGGGTGTCCTCCTGGGCATGCTGCTGGCGCTGTTGGTGGGCTCCACCACGCCGGCGACTGCGTCCGCGGGACCGCTCCCCATCGTGGGCATGTCCGACCCGGTGCAGGCGCCGGGCTGCGGCAAGGGTGCTTCGGACGACGGCAACGGCGCGGACCCCGCGACTCCTGTGCGCGGTGGCTCGGTGTGCGAGCTGCTGCCCGCACCGCACACCGGCCATGGTGCCCCCGGCTCCGCCTGGGGCCTGGCGGAGCCCGTCCGGGCGCCGGTCCCGGACCGTGGGCCGCCGCCGCTCGCCCCGCCGTCTCCCGTCGATCTGTCCGTCCTGCGCGTGTAGAGCGCACGGGCTCGCCGCTGCGTGCCCGTCTCCCGCGACTTGTTCATGACCCACGCTCAGGAGCACTACGTCCATGCCTTCCTCCTCTCCTTCCCGTAAGCCGGTCGCCGTCGGGGCGGGCGTCGTCGTCGCCGCGCTGCTGCTCGGCTACGCCTCGTACACCGCGACCAAGCCGGACACGTCGTCCGGATCCTCGTCCGTGGCCGAGGTCTCCGCGGCCCCGCGGACCGGCGCCCACCCCGAGTGGGAGAAGCTCGCCCGCCGCGACGCCGGGGACCCGCTCGCGGCCGGCCGCGCGGACGCGCCGGTCGTGATGGTCGAGTACGCCGACTTCCAGTGCGGCTACTGCGGCACGTTCGCCCGTGACACCGAGCCGTTGCTGATGGAGAAGTACGTGAAGGACGGCACCCTGCGCATCGAGTGGCGGAACTTCCCGATCTTCGGCGGGGAGTCGGACGCGGCGGCGAGGGCGGCATGGGCCGCCGGGCGCCAGGGCCGCTTCTGGCAGTTCCACGCAGCGGCGTATGCACAGGGCGCGAAGGAGAAGGGCTTCGGCAAGGACCGGCTGAGGACTTTGGCCCGTGCCGCGGGGGTGGCCGACCTCGACCGGTTCGTCCGCGACGTGGACGGCGACGCGGCGCGCCGGGCGGTCGGGAAGGACCAGGAAGAGGGGTACGAACTCGGCGCGACGTCCACTCCGTCCTTCCTGATCAACGGGCGCCCCATCGCGGGCGCCCAGCCGATCGAGGCGTTCATCGAGGCGATCGAGGCGGCGAAGAAGGCCGCGCGGTGAGCGACATCGGCTATCTGGCGGCCCTCCTCGGTGGCCTGCTCGCGCTGGTCAGCCCGTGCAGCGCGCTGCTGCTCCCGGCGTTCTTCGCGTACTCCGTCGACGGGGCGGGCAGGCTCCTCGCCCGTACCGGCATCTTCTACGCGGGTCTGGCCACCACCCTCGTGCCGCTGGGCGCGGCCGGGTCGTTCGCCGGGCGGCTCTTCTACGGTCACCGTGACCTGCTGGTCTCCGCCGGCGGCTGGCTGATCGTCGGGCTCGGCGTGGCCCAGATCCTCGGGACGGGCTTCGCCTCGCGCCGAATGGCCTCCGTGTCCGGGCGTATCCGCCCGACGACCGCCGTGTCCGTCTACGCCCTGGGCCTGGTCTACGGCCTCGCCGGATTCTGCGCGGGCCCCATCCTCGGCAGTGTGCTCACCGTCGCGGCGCTCAGCGGCAGTCCGGTCTACGGCGGCCTCCTGCTCGCCGTCTACGCCCTGGGCATGGCGGTCCCGCTGTTCCTGCTCGCGCTGCTCTGGGACCGCTTCGACCTGGGCCGCCGCCGGTGGCTGCGCGGCCGTGAGCTGAGCGTGGGCCGCTTCCGGCTGCACACGACCTCGTTGCTGTCGGGCCTCCTCTTCATCCTGCTCGGCACGCTGTTCCTGGCCTTCGACGGCCCGACCGCCCTGCCGGGCCTGCTCTCGGTCGACGACTCGTTCGCGGCGGAGAAGTGGGCATCGGGAATCGGCAGCGCGGTCCCGGACTGGACCCTGCTTGTCCTGGTGGTGGCGGTGGTGGGCCTGATTCTCGCCATCCGCGGGCGGCGCGGCGGGGAGCGCACGTAAGGGGAACGGCCCCGTCCGGGAGGACGGGGCCGTCGGGGGAGCGGTGTGTCCGGGGGTACGGCGAAGGCCCCGGTCCATGAGGATCGGGGCCTTCGGGTTGTGGCTGGGGCCGGGGTCGAACCGGCGACCTATCGCTTTTCAGGCGATCGCTCGTACCAACTGAGCTACCCAGCCACGAAGCTCTCGCGAGCTTCAGCGGTCCTGACGGGATTTGAACCCGCGGCCTCCACCTTGACAGGGTGGCGAGCACTCCAAACTGCTCCACAGGACCAAGCAATGTGCGAGACCAAGTCTCGCACACGGTATTGCGTGCCCCCAACGGGATTCGAACCCGTGCTACCGCCTTGAAAGGGCGGCGTCCTGGGCCACTAGACGATGAGGGCTAAGGGCCCGCCTGGGCGCTTTGCAGCGCGTCGGGGACGTGAGAAGCATATGGGATGCGGGGAGCTATCGCCAAAACGGTTTACGGGACCACGGAGCCGTCCCCTGGAAGGACGTACTCGGGGAGGGGGACGGTGTCCGGGCCGAGGGCGGCGCGCCCGGCGCGTTCTCGTCCGGGACATGGCGGCTGACCTCGGCCGTCGTCAGCCCCAGACCGCCCAGCGTGATCTCGTCCCAGGCCTGGAGGCGCCGGGTCGACCGGTCGAGATAGAGCACCGAGGTGCGGACCTTCTCCGGGTTGTCGTTCTGGACCGCCCGCAGCCCGCCGCCGCCCGTCGAGCCCTCGATCTTGATGCGGGTGCCGTGCGGGAGGACCTCGGTGCGGCGCTGGTGGATGTGGCCCGCCAGGACGAGGGGGACCGTGCCGTCGGTCTCGCGGGCCGCGACCGGGTTGTGGGCGACCGCGATGTCCACGGGGGTGCCCGCGCGTTCCTGGTCGCGCAGGGCGGAGGCGAGGCGGATACCCATCATCCGTTCGGCCGGGTCGCCCTGGGCGACGACCGAGCGGTCCGGGGTGAACTGGGGGTCGCCGCTGCCCGCGATACGCAGACCGGCGACGGTGACCGCTTTGCCCTCGTCGAGGACGCGGACGTTCTCGAGACCGGCGAGATAGTCCTGAGTGGTGGGGGAGTCGTGGTTGCCGCGGACCCAGACGTAGGGCGCTCCGAGGTCCTCAATCGCGTCCAGGAAGGTGTTCTCGGCGGCCGAGCCGTGGTCCATCGTGTCGCCGGAGTCGATGATCACGTCGATCCGGTACTGCTTCACGAGCGAGGTGATGATGTGCCACGCGGCCGGGTTGAGATGGATGTCGGAAACATGCAGCACCCGCAGCGTGCCGGGGTCCGGCTGATAGGTGGGGAGCGTCGAGGTCGCCTCGTACAGCTTGGTGACGTTGGTGACCAGGCGCGCCAACTCCTGCTGGTAGACGTCGAATTCCGTGACGATGGAGCGGGCGTTGCCGACGACCGAGGGGGCGCTGGAGAGCAGCCCGGAGAACTTCGGCTCCAGGACCGACTTCGGGTTCCAGGTGGCGTACGCGCTGGCGCCGGAGGCCGCGAGGAGTACGAGAGCGAGTCCGCCGGCCCCGAGGGCGCGGCGGGGGCGGCGGTAGACGGCGAGGCCGAGGGCGGTGGCGCCGGAGACGACGGCCACGCAGGAGCGCACCGCGAGTTCGGTGGTGCCCTGGCGGACGTCGTGGGTGACCTCGTCCTGGAGGCCGGACAGCAGCTCGGGGTGCTCGACGAAGACCTGCGAGCGGACCGGGTCGAGCCGGTCGACGTCCACATCCAGGCGGATGGGCGCGACATGCGAGTCGAGTTCCAGAGCGCCCAGCGGGGAGACGTTGATCTTCGTGCCGCCGGACAGGGACGGCCGCAGCGTCATGGTCGTGTCCATGGGCCCGACGGGCGTACGGACATTGCCGACGACGAGCAGTCCGAGCCAGGCGCCCAGCAGGACGACGGCGGTCAGCCCGAGGGCGCGGGTCCAGGGGCGCGGGCGGTGTGTCAGCGGGCCGACGGGATCCACCGGATCGGTGGCCCCAGGACGGCCGAGTGCGGCGCGGATCGGGCGGGGCAGGCGGGACGTACGGGGCGGTTCCGGGGCTTCGCGGGCCATTGGTCCCGTATGCCCAATGCTGCGGGCGGCCATGCCGGGGCGACCGGCCGCACGGGGTACCTGACAAGGGCCACGTGCTGGAGATGACGCGCGAGGAGTTCGAGGAACCGGTCGCCGAGGCCCTCGACAGGATCCCGCCGGAGCCCACGCGGCTGCTGGACGACGTCGGGGTGTTCGTGGAGGATGAGCCGACCGCCGACGACCCCGAGCTGCGCGGGCTCCACGAGGGGACTCCGCCGACCGATCGCGGTGAGTGGCACGCGGGTGTGCTGCCGGACCGGATCACCATCTACCGGGGGCCGGCGCTGCGGATGTGCGAGACCCGCGAGGACGTGGTGGAGGAGACCGGGATCACCGTGGTGCGCACCATGTCGGCGTACACCTGGTCCGCGACGCTTCAGCTCATCGGGTGACATGGGCGGCCGCGGGCCCACCGGCCCATGTCCCGGGCGACGGCCTCTTGAGCGGCGTCGAAAGGGACCACGGCGTCGGCCCGCCACAGCCCGATCCGTACGGTCGAGGGGTCGTCCTCCGGAGCGCTCATGGTCAGCCCCAGCCCAGTTCGTGAAGTCGGTCGTCGTCGATCCCGAAGTGATGGGCAATCTCATGGACCACGGTCACGGCGACCTCGTGGACCACGTCGCCAGGGGACTCGCAGTAGCGGAGCGTCGGACCCATGTAGATGGAAATCCGGTCCGGGAGCACACCGGCGTACCACTCACCGCGCTCTGTGAGTGGCGTGCCCTCGTACAGGCCCAGTAGCTCTGGGTCGGACGGGTCGGGTTCCTCCTCCACGAACACGGCCACGTTGTCCATGACCCGCGTCAGCTCCGGGGGGATCGTGTCCAGGGCCTGGCTCACCAGTTCTTCAAACGCTTCCCGCGACATTTCCAGCACAGGGCCATTGTCCGGGACGCAGAGGCCGGCGGTAGTGCAATGGCCCGGCCGTCCGCCACGGGGAGCGGACGACCGGGGCAGGTCAAGGGCCATCGCGTGCAGCAGGGCGGCCGCGCGCGAGAATGGCTCTCGTGGTGACATGCATACTTCCCCTGTCCCCGCGGATCAGCCTGGGTCCCTCGACGACAAAGGTGTCCGACGGGTGTTCCTGCATGCACGAGATCGGCCACCACTTCGGGATCGACGAGGAGCGGCTGCACGCTCTGGGGTACGGGTGAGCCCGTCCGAGGTGCCGGACGCCATTGATCCGGATGTCGATCTGCATGTGCCCGCGCAGCGTGCGGAGACGGCCGGGGCGCACAAGTGGCAGGTGCTCGCGGCGATCTCGGCGGGCGGTGCGGCAGGAGCCTCGGCGCGGTACGGGGCCGAGCTGCTGTGGCCGGTCCGGGACGGCTCGTTCCCGTGGGCGACCTTCGGGGTCAATGTGCTGGGGTGCGCGCTGATCGGCGTCCTCATGGTGCTGGTCGGCGAGGGCGGCCGGTGGGCCCGTCCGCTGGTGCGGCCGTTTCTCGGCGTGGGGGTGCTCGGCGGGTTCACCACCTTCTCCACGTATGCGCTGGACTTCCGGAACCTGTTGGAGCACGGGCGGGCGGGTCTCGCGACGGCGTACGCCGGGGGCACGCTCGCGGCGGCGCTGACCGCGGTGTGGCTGGCGGCCTCGGCGACGCGCGGGGCCCGGCGGGCCGTGCGGCGGGCGGTGGTGGGGTGAGCTGGCTGCTGGTGATCGCGGGGGCGGCGGCCGGTGCCCCGTTGCGGTATCTGACGGACCGCGCTGTGCAGGCGCGCCATGAATGCGTGTTCCCGTGGGGGACGTTCGTGGTCAATGCCGCGGGCAGCCTGATGCTCGGTGCGCTGGCCGGGGCTTCGGTGTCGTCGGGGACGTACGCGCTGCTGGGTACGGGGCTGTGCGGGGCGCTGACGACCTACTCCACGTTCTCGTACGAGACCTTGCGGCTGGCCGAGAGCGGGCGGACGTTCCTGGCCGCGGTGAATGTGGGCGGATCGCTGCTCGTGGGATTCGGATCGGTGTACCTGGGCGGGGAGTTGGCGCGCGGCCTGGTCGGGTGAGACGAAGGCCGGCGGAAGGTGCCGCGGGGTCTCTTGGGCGGGTTTTCGGGCGTGTCCCTTGCGGGGTGCCGGGAGTTGGGCAGGAAGACCCGTTGCTCCCTGCCCCGGAGGTGCCCCGTGCGCCAGTTGTCAGCACCCTGCCGATGGGCCGTCCAGGCCGCCGCCGCGTTGGCGGTCCTGGCCTCGGCGGGCTGCATGAGCGTGAGCGACGACGAGGGCAGGAAGCCTGCCCCCAGCACGTCGGCGGAGCGGCGCGGCGCGGCGGCCGAGCCGGACGGCGGGCACGGGGCGCCGGGCGGGCGGCCGCAAGGCCGCGGCGGCAAGGGCGACAAGGACGGGCGCGGCAAGGACGATCCGAAGGCGTCGCCCAGCGCGAAGGACTCCGCATCCGCCGAGGCGAAGCCCACCAAGGGCGGGAAGGGGCCGCAGTCCCCGGCCAAGCCGGCGCCGACGGGAGACGGCAGCTCGCCGTCCGTACCGGAGCCGTCGACACCGGCGCCCGATGTACCCTCCGAGCCGCCCCCGAGTTCCACGCCGCCGGCCGGCGAGCCGACCGACCAGCCCTCGGCCTCGTCCGCGCCCGAGGTGCACGCCGGAGCGCTGCGGTTGGTGCGGGAACCGGGCACGCACACGGAGCCGGTGGCTTCACCGCAGGTGGGGCCGGTGTAACCAGGGTCACTCGGACGAGGTTTGCCTTGGCCGGGGGGAGGTGCGTATGGTGGTAGATCGTTTGATCCCATTGCCCGGCGCCGAAAAAGAAGAGCGCCGTGTGGCGCGTTACTCCCTAGCCGTGGCTGACCGCATAGAGGCGGTCGAATTGCGAATTCACGGAGTTTGGGCGCGTGCCGAGACTCCGGAAGGTTTCGCATTTCGCATGTCCAATTTCAGTACTGATCACGCCGTCATGCCCGAGAACGCTGAGATCGTCGCCGAGACGGTCGAAGCCGTAGAGGCTGTCACCGACGCTGCTCCCGAGGTCACCTTCGCGTCCCTCGGCCTCCCCGAGGGCGTCGTCCGCAAGCTCGCCCAGAACGGCGTGACCACGCCCTTCCCGATCCAGGCCGCGACCATCCCGGACGCCCTGGCCGGCAAGGACATCCTCGGCCGTGGCCGTACCGGCTCCGGCAAGACCCTCTCCTTCGGTCTGCCGACCCTGGCCACGCTGGCCGGCGGCTCCACCGAGAAGAAGAAGCCGCGCGCCGTCATCCTCACCCCGACCCGTGAGCTCGCGATGCAGGTCGCGGACGCGCTGCAGCCCTACGGCGATGTGCTCGGCCTGAAGATGAAGGTCGTCTGCGGCGGTACGTCGATGGGCAACCAGATCTACGCCCTCGAGCGCGGTGTCGACGTCCTCGTCGCCACCCCGGGCCGCCTGCGCGACATCATCAACCGCGGCGCCTGCTCGCTGGAGCAGGTCCAGGTCGCCGTCCTCGACGAGGCCGACCAGATGTCCGACCTGGGCTTCCTGCCCGAGGTCACCGAACTGCTCGACCAGGTGCCGGCCGGCGGTCAGCGCATGCTCTTCTCCGCGACCATGGAGAACGAGATCAGCACGCTGGTCAAGCGCTACCTGACCGACCCGGTCAGCCACGAGGTCGACAGCGCCCAGGGCAACGTCACGACCATGACGCACCACGTCCTCGTCGTGAAGCCGAAGGACAAGGCGCCGGTCACCGCCGCCATCGCCGCCCGCAAGGGCCGCACGATCATCTTCGTCCGCACCCAGCTGGGCGCCGACCGTATCGCCGAGCAGCTCTGCGACTCCGGTGTGAAGGCCGATGCGCTCCACGGCGGTATGACGCAGGGCGCGCGTACCCGCGTGCTGGAGGACTTCAAGAAGGGCTACGTCAACGCGCTCGTCGCGACCGACGTCGCCGCCCGCGGTATCCACGTCGACGGCATCGACCTGGTCCTGAACGTGGACCCGGCCGGTGACCACAAGGACTATCTGCACCGCTCGGGCCGTACCGCCCGCGCCGGCAAGTCCGGCACGGTCGTCTCGCTGTCGCTGCCGCACCAGCGCCGTCAGATCTTCCGCCTCATGGAGGACGCGGGCGTCGACGCCTCGCGTCACATCGTGGGCGGGGCCGGTGCCTTCGACCCCGAGGTCGCCGAGATCACCGGTGCCCGTTCGCTGACCGAGGTCCAGGCGGACTCCGCGAACAACGCCGCCAAGCAGGCCGAGCGCGAGGCTGCCCAGCTCACCAAGGAGCTGGAGCGGGTGCAGCGCCGCGCCTCCGAGCTGCGCGAGGAGGCCGACCGCCTGGTCGCCCGTGCCGCGCGCGAGCGGGGCGAGGACCCGGAGGCGGCCGTGGCCGAGGTGACGGAGGCCGCCGAGGCCGAGGTCGCCGCCGTGCCGGAGCCGCAGGCCGAGGTGCGCGAGGAGCGTCCGTCCTACGACCGTCGTGACGAGCGCGGCAGCTTCGACCGCCGTGACCGTCGTGACGGTGAGCGTGGCGGTGACCGTGGTGGCTTCCGCCGCGACGACCGTGGTGGCCGTCCCTTCGAGCGTCGTGACAACGACCGTGGTGGTTTCCGTCGTGACGAGCGTCGTGACGGTGACCGTGGTGGCTTCAACCGCGACGACCGTGGTGGCCGTCCCTTCGAGCGCCGTGACGACCGTCGTGACGGTGAGCGTGGCGGTGACCGTGGTGGCTTCCGCCGCGACGACCGTGGTGGCCGTCCCTTCGAGCGTCGTGACAACGACCGTGGT
>NZ_JBIAPT010000021.1:0-25278 GCF_042888425.1 Streptomyces sp. NPDC002889 | reverse complement strand
GGTGGTTTCCGTCGTGACGAGCGTCGTGACGGTGACCGTGGTGGCTTCAACCGCGACGACCGTGGTGGCCGTCCCTTCGAGCGTCGTGACAACGACCGTGGCGGCTTCCGCCGCGACGACCGCCCGGCCGCCCACCGTGGCAGCGACCGTCCGTTCAACCGCGATCGCCGCGACGACCGTCCGTCGACCGGCTTCCGTGCCGGTGGCGGCGACCGTCCGTCGACCGGCTTCCGTGCCGGTGGCGGCGACCGTCCGTCCGGCCGCCGTGACGACCACCGCGGTGGCGCCGGCTCGAGCTCCGGCTCGTTCGGCCGCCGCGACGACAAGCCGCGCTGGAAGCGCAACGGCTGACCGGGCGGCTGACGCCCACTGATTGAACGTCAGGGCCCGTACGACACTTCGGTGTCGTACGGGCCCTGCTGTTTCCGCGGTCACCGCCTGCGTCCAGGTCGTGCAGACGTGGGCACGAGGTACACGAGCGCCTTCGGCATGGGTGACATCACCGAAGACGGAAGCCGGACAGCGAGGCGCGCGACAGTGTCGACGAGCTCTTCCGCAGCAGTGGCACCGGCGGGGGCCTGGGTCGGCGCGGTGCGGGGCGGCAACGGCGGCTGGGTGGCCTTCAAGGGCCTGTTCCGGCCCGACGTTTCGCGACCCGGCCTCCGCGACCACGGGCGGGCGGGCTCTGTCGGGAGGCGTCCGCCCCAGGGGACGTGGCCGGGAGCGGATACCCGATCGGCTCCGGGGATCTCTCCGGCTATGCTCAGGGGTGTTGTGCCGAGGGCCGTTAGCTCAATTGGCAGAGCAGCGGACTTTTAATCCGTTGGTTGTGGGTTCGAGTCCCACACGGCCTACCACTCAGCCCCAGGTCGGACCATGTCCGGTCTGGGGCTGATCTCGTTTCCGGGACCCCAAATGCGTATACCAAATTCCAATTTGTTAGCGTCGAGGCGTGCGACTGACCAAGTTCACCGATCTGGCGCTGCGCGCCGTGATGCGCCTCGCCGTTGCCGAGCAGGGCGAGTCCTTGACCACCCGCGAGGTGGCCGAGGTGATGCACGTTCCCTATGCGCACATGGCCAAGACCGTTGCCCGTCTGCAGCACCTCGGCGTGGTGGAGGCCCGGCGGGGGCGGGGCGGTGGGCTCGGGCTGACCGGGCTGGGGCGTGGGGCCTCGGTCGGATGGATCGTGCGGGAGCTCGAAGGGGAGGGTGAGGTCGCTGCCTGCGAAGGCGATGTGCCCTGTCCACTGCGCGGGGCATGCCGGCTGCGGCGGGCGCTGCGTGACGCGCAGGAGGCCTTCTACGCCACTCTCGATCCGCTGACCGTGACCGATCTGGTGGCCTCGCCGACCGGGCCCGTGCTGGTGGGCCTGGCGGGGCGTCGTATCGAGTGACGTTGTCCCCGCCCGAGGGGCGCGGTTGCACATCCGTAAATGCGAAGATCATCTACCAATTAGGAGTTGCCGTGCTCTCCGAGCGGTCCGTACCGGTCGTCCGCGCCACGCTGCCTGTCGTCGGCGCCGCCATCGGCGACATCGCCGAGCTGTTCTACCGGAAGCTCTTCGACGACCGGCCCGAGCTGCTGCGGGACTTGTTCAACCGCGGCAACCAGGCCAACGGCGAGCAGAGGAAGGCCCTGGCCGGCTCCATCGCTGCCTTCGCCGGCATGCTTCTGGAACGGCCCGACGAGCGACCGGATGCGATGCTCGCCCGCATCGCGAACAAGCACGCCTCTCTCGGCGTGTCCTCCGACCAGTACAAGCTCGTCCACCGCCATCTCTTCGCTGCGATAGCCGAGGTGCTCGGCGACGCAGTCACCCCTGAGGTGGCCGCTGCCTGGGACGAGGTCTACTGGCTGATGGCCAACGCGCTGATCGCCGCGGAAACCCGCCTTTACCAGGAGGCAGGGACGGCCGAGGGCGATGTCTGGCAGCGGATGGAGATCGCCGAGCGGCGCGAGGAGACACCTGACGTGGTCTCGCTCCACCTGAGGCGTGCCGACGGGCTTCCCCTCGCGCCCTTCCGCCCGGGGCAGTACGTCAGCGTTCAGGTCCAACTCCCCGACGGAGCACGGCAGATCCGCCAGTACAGCCTCTCCGCCGCGCCCGGTCGGTCGCAGTGGCGCATCACCGTCAAGCGCGTGCGGGGCGGGGCGGGCCCTGAGGGTGAGGTCTCGTCATGGCTGCACGAACACGCCCGGGCGGGCGATGTGTTGAACGTGTCCGTCCCGTTCGGTGACCTGGTGCTGCGCGAAGACGACGGCCCGCTGCTCCTGGCGTCCGCCGGTATCGGCAGTACGCCCCTGCTGGCCATGCTCGACCACCTGACCGCCACCGGATCGGGCCGCCCCGTGACCGTGCTCCACGCCGACCGCGGTCCCGCGGACCATGCCCACCGGGACGAGCTGCGCCGGCTCGTCGAGGCGCACCCGCATGCAAGGCTGCACCTCTTCTACGAGGAGCCCGGCGACCTTGAGCCGGAGGCGGAGGCGGGCCGGGCGGACGTCGGCACACTGGATCTGCCGGAGAGCCTGACGGCCTACCTCTGTGGTCCGCTGCCGTTCATGCGCGCGGTGCGCGGGGACCTGCTGCGCCGGGGTGTGCCCGCCCGGGCGATCCACTACGAGGTGTTCGGCCCGGACCTCTGGATCGGGCAGCAGTAGGCGGGCGAGCCGACAGGTCCGGAGGGGAGCGGACCTGGCCCGGGACGGCCGCGCGACAGCGGGCTGCCCCGGCCGTCCGTCCGCCGGGCGTGCCGCCGGGCGGACGGGGGGCTCAGTGCGCCTTGCCCCTCAGCCGGTCAGGAACGTCAGGTCCAGGCGGGCCAGGCGCTCCGGGTCGTTGAGGATGTCGATCTCGACGATCCTGCCGCCGGTGACCGTGAACGCCATGACCGACAGCGGCTTGCCGCCCGCCGCCGCGACCACGCCCGCCGCTCCGTTGACCAGCGCCGGTCGCGCGGTCTCGGCGAAGCGGGCGAAGGTGATCGCCCGGCCGGCCACCGCCGCGGCGCCGTGGACCACCGCGCCCGGGCGGAACGTGCCGCCGTCGGAGCGGAGCACGACGTCCGGGTCGAGTACGGCGACGAGCGCGTCGAACTCGCCCCCGCGGGCCGCGGTGAGGAACGCCGCCACGACCTCCTGCTGCAGCGCGGGGTCGGGGTCGGGGGCAGGGGCCGAGCCCTGGACCCGGCGGCGGGCACGGCTGGCGAGCTGACGGGCCGCCGCCGGTGTACGGCCCACGACGGGGGCGATCTCGTCGAACGGCACCGCGAACATGTCGTGCAGTACGAACGCGAGACGCTCCGCGGGCGCCAGTGTCTCGAGCACCACGAGCAGGGCGAGACCGACCGAGTCGGCCAGCAGCACCTCGTGCTCCGGGTCGACCGCGTCCGCGCAGCTGACGATCGGCTCGGGCAGACGCACGTCCATCGGCTCCTCGCGCCGGGACACGCGCGAGCGCAGCATGTCCAGGCAGACCCGGCCGACCACCGTGGTGAGCCAGCCGCCGAGGTTCTCGACGCGCTCGGTGTCGGTGCGGCTGAGGCGCAGCCAGGCCTCCTGCACCGCGTCGTCCGCCTCGCTC
The DNA here is from genome assembly GCF_042888425.1 of Streptomyces sp. NPDC002889. Classification (NCBI taxonomy): domain Bacteria; kingdom Bacillati; phylum Actinomycetota; class Actinomycetes; order Kitasatosporales; family Streptomycetaceae; genus Streptomyces; species Streptomyces sp. NPDC002889. The sequence goes on along the minus strand of NZ_JBIAPT010000021.1, from coordinate 21,692 downwards.
AGCGAGCCGAGCATCCGGTAGGCGACCGCCCGCAGATGCGTACGGTGCTCCTCGAAGCGCTCCGCCAGGAACTCGGTCTCGTTCATCGTCCACGTCTCCTCGTCGCTGTCCGTCATAGCAATGACGGACAGGAGGGGGTCGATGTGACAGTAATTGGGGGTGAGATCGCCCTGCGGCCGGAAAATGGTCGGGACCACGTTCCGGATGGCGTAAGGTTGTGTTTACCGACGCGGGGTGGAGCAGCTCGGTAGCTCGCTGGGCTCATAACCCAGAGGTCGCAGGTTCAAATCCTGTCCCCGCTACTGCAGGCAGTGGCCCGGTTCCGATCGATGAGATCGGAACCGGGCCGTTGTCGTGTCCGGGACTCGGTGTCGCCCGGTCGGACGACGGTGCGCCGCTGTACGGCGCGGCTGCCGAGAGCCTGGTCAGAGCGCGGTACCGTCCGCAGCCGAGGGCGGACCGGGCAGGAGAGCGATCTTGGGGCGAGAGCAGGGCAGCATCTACAGCGCTCAGCGCATCGTCCGCGCGCTGCCCGCGCTGATGATCGTCGGTGGGGTGGTCTTCGATCTGCTGACCCCGCCCCGGTTCACCGCGGTGCCGATGTTCGCGGCGGCCCCGCTGCTCGCGGCCCCGCTCTTCACCTGGTACGCGACCCTGCTGACCGGGATCGCGGCGATCATGGGTGTGACCGGCCTGCATTTCTACAACCAGTCCATCGGGGAGATCACCTCGTACACCGAGGTGAGCACGGTGGTGACCGTCTCGGGGCTCGCCCTGCTCATCAATCGGGTCGTACGCCGCAGTGGCGAGCGGCTCGCCTCCGCCCGCGTGATCGCCGAGACCGCGCAGCGTGCCGTGCTGCCGCCCCCGTCCGACCGTATCGACGGGCTGCGGGTCGCCGCCCGGTACGAGGCGGCGCAGGCGGATGCGGCCATCGGCGGTGACCTGTTCGCCGTGCAGGAGACCCCGCACGGGGTACGGCTGATCGTCGGGGACGTACGCGGCAAGGGGATGGGGGCGGTGGCGGCTGTGGCCATCCTCATCGGGGCGTTCCGGGAAGCGGCCGAGCAGGAGCGCTCCCTGGAGGGCGTGGCCCAGCGGCTGGACCGGGCGCTGGCGCGCGAGGCGGCCCGGGGAGAGGAGCTCGATGCGATGGAGGGGTTCACCACCGCCGTACTGGGCGAGATCGGCCGCGACGGGGACGTGGTGCTGCTGGTGAACCGCGGCCATCCGGATCCGCTGCTGCTGCACGCCGACGGGGAGCTGGAGAGCCTGGTGCCGTCGGCGGCCTCGCTGCCGCTGGGGATGGGGGAGCTGGACCGGTGGCCGGACCGGGCGGAGGAGTATCCGCTGCCGGCGGGGGCCACACTCCTGCTCTACACCGACGGGCTGTCCGAGGCGCGCGATGCGGACGGGGTGTTCTACGACCCCGGTGCGCGGCTGCGCGGGCGGCAGTTCTCCGGGCCCGAGGAACTGCTGGACACGCTCGTCGAGGACGTGCGGCGGCACACGGGCGGCGGGACGAACGACGACATGGCACTGCTGGCGGTCGGCCGGCCGGCCGAGGGGCAGCCGGAGCGCCGCAGAACCGTCCCGATGGTGGCCACCGACGAGAATTCCGGACGCGCGTGACAGCCGCCGCACACGGCGTGTAATCGAAAGACATCACTCCGCATAACATTTGACGAACCGTCAGAGAGATGGCCTGGATCGAGGGGTGATCAAGTCGCCCGATTCCAGCCTGTTGTGTCCCGGTACGTCCTGGCCGAAGTCGTCAATGATCAGTCGGAACGGCTTGGAATCCGGTACTGGTCTCTATTAACGTTCGATAACGCAGCGCGGTCGTCCCAGCCGTCGTAAGAGACGGCGCCGTGCGCACGCGCCGAATTCCGCAAGGGAACCGGGGAACCACCAATTGGGGTGAATCGGGCGTCTTTTGTCGTGTTGTTCGCGGCCGAAGCGTCCGTAGGAGACCTTCCTGCTCCGAACCCGTCAGCTAACCCGGTAGGCGAGAAGGAAGGAAAGGAGTACGCCTTCGTGGCGTCCAACATGCCTGCCCCCGAAACCGCCTTCAAAACTGATCCCTTCGGTGACGAGGTGGTGGAGCGGGAGTGGGAGGAGTGGAACCCCACCGCGGACTCCGTCCGTCCGGTGCGCGGCCGGCACCGTGTCGTCAAGCAGCGCGGCGGTCTCGCGCGGAGCTCCACCGTGCTCGGCGTCGGCGTGATCGCCGCGGTCGGCGCGGGCGGCATGGCCACCGCACAGGACAAGCCGGCGGTCTCCATATCCCTTCCCGACTCGATCGCGGACAAGCTCCCCGACGCCAAGTCCATTCCGGGCGTGGGCTCCTTGATGTCCGACGACTCGGACACCGGCTACGGGAACGAGAACACCGCCCCCCTCAGCGCGCTGACGACCGCCGTCGACAGCGGCGACGGAGCAGAGGCCGAGCAGAAGGCGGGTGCGGGAGAGGCGCTGCGCGCCAGGATCCTCGCGCAGGCCGAGCAGCAGCAGGCCGAGGCGGACGCCGAGGCGAAGGCGGCCGCGGAGAAGACCGCCGCCGAGCAGGCCGCCGCCGAGGCGGCGAAGCAGCAGAGCACGGCGGAGGCCAAGGCCGCGGAGGAGAAGCGCAAGGCCGAGGAGGCCGCGGAGGCCAAGGCGGAGGCCGAGCGCCTCGCCAAGCTCGCCGCGAGCTACTCGCTGCCGACCTCCTCGTACACGATCACCTCCACCTACGGCGAGTCCGGCTCCATGTGGTCCTCCGGCCAGCACACCGGCCTGGACTTCGCCGCGCCGACCGGCACCCCGGTCAAGGCCGTGCACAGCGGCACCGTCAAGTCGGCGGCCTGGTCCGGCTCCTACGGTTACCGCATCGTCCTCGAGCTCGAGGACGGCAGCGAGGTCTGGTACGCCCACCTCTCCTCCATGACCGCGAGCGCGGGCCAGAAGGTGAGCACCGGCGAGACCATCGGGCGCGTCGGCGCGACCGGCAATGTCACCGGACCCCATCTGCACCTCGAGGTTCACACCGCGGGCGGCTCGGGCCTCGACCCGATGGCATGGCTGCGGGACAAGGGCCTCACGGTCTGACGAACCGAGGGTCTGCCGGTCTCTCCGGGGCCGGCAGACCGACGGCCGAACCGGCAGCCGCGAGATAGGCAGGCCGACTGCCTGGCCGGTGCCAGCCAGGCAGTCCCGTCCGGCCGCCCCGTTGCAGCCTTGCGAGGTGTACGGGTCCCGGGTCGGGCGGCGCCCCCGTCGGCAACCGGTACGTCCCGGACAACCGCCCCTCCCGAACTCCGACCGCCCGCCCCCTCGCCCGCCCGGTGAGCCAGGGGCCGGTCGGCTTCCGGCCCCCTGCTGGGCTGGCGCGGCGGCGTATCCCCAGGGCTCCGGCGGCACACCCCCCGGCGTCAGGGCTGCCGGAATACCCCGCCCCGGCCGCGTTGTTGATCGCGCCATGACTTCTCTCCGCACCCTCGGCTCGTCCGACCTGGCGGTCTTCCCGCTCGCCCTCGGCGGCAATGTCTTCGGCTGGACGGCCGACGAGACGCAGTCCTTCGCCGTGCTCGACGCGTACGCCGCCGCCGGCGGCAACTTCGTCGACACCGCCGACTCCTACTCCTCGTGGGCCCCCGGGAACGAGGGCGGCGAGTCCGAGACCGTCATCGGCAACTGGCTGGCCGCGCGCGGCAACCGCTCCGAGATCGTCGTCGCCACCAAGGTCGGCGCCCACCCCCGGTACAAGGGCCTGTCCGCGGCCACCATCAAGGGGGCGGCCGAGGCGTCGCTGCGCCGGCTGCGCACCGACCACATCGACCTGTACTACACGCATTTCGACGACCCGGCCGTCCCCGTCGAAGAGATCATCACCGCACTCGACCAGCTGGTGAAGGACGGCAAGGTACGGGCCATCGCCGCCTCCAACCTCAGCGCCGAGCGGCTGAAGTCCTCCCTCGACTTCTCCGACAGGGAGGGCCTGGCGCGCTATGTGGCGCTCCAGCCGCACTACAACCTGGTCTCGCGTGACACCTACGAGGGCGAACTGCGGGAGACGGCCGCCGCCGGCGGTCTCGCCACCGTCCCCTACTACGCGCTCGCGTCCGGATTCCTCACCGGCAAGTACCGGCCGGGTACGACGGTGGACAGCGCCCGGGCCCAGGGCGCGGGCAGGCATCTGGAGACCGAGCGCGGCCTGAGGGTCCTCGCCGCGCTCGACAAGGTCGCGACCGCACGCGGCGCCGAGCCCGCGACCGTCGCCCTGGCCTGGCTGGCCTCACAGCCGACCGTCGCGGCTCCGATCGCCTCCGCCCGCATGGTGGAGCAGTTGCCCGCCCTGGTCGCGGTCGCCGGCCTGGAGCTGACCGAGGACGAGCTGGCCGAGCTGAGCGCCGCGTCCGCGTAGGGATCTGTCAGGTGCGGTAGGGGTTGGGGCCGCCGTAGTTGCGGTACGGCGGCGGCACCCGCACGCGGCCGGTGGCCTGCGCCGCATAGGTGAGCGAGGGACCGGCCACCTCCCTGCGCTGCCACAGATGGTGCAGCAGCTCCTGCTCGCGCTCCACGAAGTCCGGGCCCGCCGCGCCGCGGTGGGCCCGGTGGCGCAGAAAGGCGAGCGACGTCGCGAACGCCTCGTACTCCGACACCGCATGCCCCGCCGCAGGGCCGTACGTACGCCTGGCGAAATCGCGCGCCATCGTGCGCGCCCGCATGGAGGACAGCGCGGGCGGCTCGGCCGGCGACAGCCAGCCGGCCGCCGCGTATGCGGGCAGCTGGGTGGATATCGTGCCGAGCTCCCGCTGCCGGGTCCAGATCGTCAGCCAGGTCAGCAGCCCGAACGCGGGCACCATGAACGCCGCGTACACCGCGTAGAAGCCCCATGGGCCGAACAGCGACACGGAGCCGTTCCACAGCGCGTGCATGCCCATCGCGAGAACGAGGCCGAGCAGCGGCAGCGCGATACGGAGGATCCGCCGGGCGGCCAGCGCGGCGATCCCGAAGCCGATGCCGGTCAGCACCGTGAAGAGCGGGTGCGCGAAGGGCGACATCACGACGCGTACGAAAAAGGTCGCGGCGGTCACCGACCCGAGGCCCGAGGTGCCGATCTCCTGATCCTCGCCGAACGCGCTGCCGAGGTAGAGGATGTTCTCGGTGAAGGCGAAGCCGGTCGCGGTGAAACCGGCCACCACCACGCCGTCGACGATCCCTGTGAAGTCCCGGCGGCGGAAGAGGAAGAGCAGCAGGATCGCGACGGCCTTCGCGCTCTCCTCGACGACCGGGGCGACGACGATCGCGCCGAGCGTGTCCGCGGATGCCGGATCGGCGGTCGCCGTGGCTATCCAGCGGGTCGCGAAGGTGTTCGCGATGATCGCGATCAGTGCGGCGGCGCAGGCGCCCCAGGAGAACGCGAACAGGAGATTGCGCCAGGGGCCCGGCTCGACCCGGTCCAGCCAGCGGAAAGCCGCCATCAGCAGCGGGACGGGGAGGGTGGCGAGACCGAGGCCCACCAGCAGGCCCTGGGTGCCGGTCTGTTCGCGTACGAGTGCCAGGATCACCAGGCCGCACAGGGCGAGCAGCGTGATCAGCACGCCCGCGCGGACCGCCTTGCTGCGCCACACCCGGCGAGCGCGCGGCCGGTAGCGCGGGCGGCCACGTCGCGGCACCGCGCTGAGCAGCTCCGCGATCTGCTGCTGCTCGCACGCGGGCACCGCCGGATGCGACTGCCCCTGCGGGAAGTTCGGCGGTGACGCGTGCTGCTCGGACGACTCGGACACCCGTCGACCCTAACGAGGGTCACTGACAACGGGCCATGGCGCCCGCCACGGCGGGGGAGTTCCCCGAGTCACGCCTCGGGCAGGGTGCGGCGGAACAGCAGGTCGTGCACCGTGTGGCCCTTGTCCAGGCCCTGTCCCTCGAAGCGGGTCAGCGGCCGGAAGGCGGGGCGCGGGGCGTAGCCGCCGTTCTCCTCGGTGTTCTCGAAGTCGGGGTGTGCCGAGAGCACCTCGAGCATCTGCTCGGCGTACGGCTCCCAGTCGGTCGCGCAGTGCAGCACCGCGCCGGCCTTGAGGCGCTGTGCGGCGAGGGTGAGAAACTCGGGCTGGATCAGCCGCCGCTTGTGGTGCCGCTTCTTGGGCCAGGGATCCGGGAAGTAGACCCGCAGCCCGTCGAGCGAACGGGGCGGGAGCATCTCCCGCAGCAGAATGATCGCGTCGCCGTTGGCCACGCGGATGTTGGACAGCCCGTTCCGCTCCGCGAGACCGAGGAGGTTGCCCTGCCCGGGGGTGTGGACATCGACCGCGAGAATCCCGGTCTCCGGGTCGTCGGCGGCCATCTGAGCGGTGGCCTCGCCCATACCGAACCCGATCTCCAGGACGACGGGCAGCCCGCCGAACATCTCCTCGAGGTCGAGGACGCCGTGCCCGTCGATGTCCATGCCCCACAAGGGCCACAGTCGCTGCAGCGCGTCGCCCTGGCCGGCGGTCACCCGGCTCCGCCGCGGCTGGAAGCTGCGGATGCGCCGCTCGTGGTGGGACCCGGCCGGATCGGCGGCGGGCCCCCCGGGAAAGCGGGGCTCGCCCTTGGCGCGGATGACGGGCCGGGCGGCGTCGGGGGTGGGGTTTCGAAGCTCATGCACAGTGCCGTCGATTCTACGAGCCCCTCGCCCGAGCCCCTGCCGCTGCGCCCGGCACCCCCGCGGGAAGGGCGCCCGACTACCCCGTCGCGCGCACCAGCCGGCCGTCCGCCAGCGCCGTCAGGGCGCGGCGGGCGACCTCGCGGCCGATCGGGAGGGACGCCGTCGCCGCAGGTGAGGGCGCGTTCAGCACATGGACCGTCCGTGGGGCCTCGCGGATCAGGAAGTCGTCGGCCAGCGTGCCGTCCCGCAGCACCGCCTGGGCCCGCACCCCTGCCGGGGCCGGCCGCAGGTCGGAATCCGTCACGGCGGGCAGCAGCCGGCGCACCGCCTCGGTGAAGGCGCGCCGGGACAGGGAGCGGTGCAGCTCACCCGCCCCGTACCGCCAGTGGCGGCGGGCGACGCGCCAGGATCCGGGCCAGCGCAGGGTGTCCGCGAGCTCCCGGGGGTGCACGGCCGACCAGCTGTAGCCCTCGCGTGCGAGCGCCGGGACCGCGTTCGGACCTACGTGGACGCCGCCGTCGATGCCGCGGGTCAGATGGACCCCGAGGAAGGGGAACGCCGGGTCGGGCACCGGGTAGACCAGGCCTCGTACGAGCCAGGGGCGGGCCAGTTCGTAGTACTCACCCCGGAAGGGGACGATGCGCATTCCCGGGTCGTCGCCCGCGAGCCGTGCCACCCGGTCGCAGTGCAGCCCCGCGCAGTTCACCAGCACCCGTGCCCGCACCACTGTCCCGGACGCGGTGCGCACCGCGACGCCCCAGGGGCGGCGGTCGACGGCCGTGACCTCCTCGTCGTACCGGACGTCCGCGCCCGAGGCCCGCGCCAGCTGCGCCGCCACCGCGCCGAAGTCGCACACCCCGGTCGTACCGACATGGATCGCCGCGAGGCCCCGCACCTGCGGTTCGTACTCGCTGATCTGCGCCGGGCCCAGCTCGCGCACCGGAATCCCGTTCTCCCGGCCGCGCTGGACCAGGGCGTGCAGCCTCGGCAGCTCGTCCCGGCCGGTGGCGACGATCAGCTTCCCGGTGACCTTGTGCTCGATGCCGTACTCCGCGCAGAACTTGACCATCTCGGCCGCGCCGCGCACCGCGAACCGCGCCTTCAGCGATCCGGGGCGGTAATAGATCCCGCTGTGGATCACTCCGCTGTTCCGCCCGGTCTGGTGCCTGGCCGGGCCCGGCTCCTTCTCCAGGACCGTCACCCGGGTCCCGGGCGCCGCGCGTGTGAGGGCGTACGCCGCCGAGAGACCGACGATCCCGCCGCCGATCACCAGCACGTCACAGTCGAAGCCGAATCCTCCGGCACCACCGAAGCCCTGCCCGGACGCCGTCACCGCGTCACCTCCCACCCCGATACTGCACTGGCCCACCGACAATGCGCTTAAACCAGCCCGACCGGGATGTGCCGACCCTACGCGTGCCCTCGGCCGATCCCGTGCAGGACCTCGCACCGGTCCGCCGCCGACCGCCTATGCCGGGGCGACCAGCAGCGGGCGGGCCCGCTCCCGCAGCTCCACGACCCTCGGCTCGTCGCCGTACGCCTCGAGCCGGTGCAGCAGATCCCGTACGTACTCCGTCGTACGCGCCGAGGAGATCCGGCCCGCGACCTCCACCGCCCGGGTGCCCGCCGCGCATGCGGCGTCCAGGTTTCCCGACTCCAGCTCGGCCACCGCCGAGACCACCAGGCGTAAGCCGTGCGAGCGCACGAACTCCTCCGTCGGCCGCGACAGCGCCTGCTCGGTGAAGCGGCGTACCTGACGCGGCGCCTTCAGGTCGCGGTAGCACTCGGCGGCGTCCGCCGCGAACCGGTCGTACGAGTAGAAGCCGAGCCAGGACGGGTCGGCGTCGCCCTCCCGGGACCGCTCCAGCCAGCCCTCCGCCGCCTTGAGTGCCGCGCCGGCCGCCACCGCGTCGCTGGCCTTGGCGTGCGCCCGTGCCTCCACCAGGCGGAAGAAGCTCATGGTGCGGGCGGTCGCGAGTCCGCGGTTGCGCTCCAGCGCCGCCTGGGCGAGGTCCACACCCTCGTCGGCGAAGCCCCGGTAGGTCGCCTGCAGCGACATCGACGCCAGGACGTATCCGCCCAGCGGCACGTCGGCCGCGGCGCGGGCCAGGCGCAGCGCCTGGATGTAGTAGCGCTGTGCCGCCTCCTGCTGCCCGGTGTCGAACGCCATCCACCCGGCCAGCCGGGTCAGCTCTGCGGTGGCCCCGAACAGGGCCCGGCCCACCTCGTCCGAGTACGAACCCAGCAGCAGCGGCGCCGCGTCCACCCGCAGGCACTCGGGCACCATCGACGAACGCCAGTCCCCGCCCCCGTACTTGGAGTCCCAGCGGCGGGCGTCCTCGGCGGCCTCGCGCAGCTTGGCCACATCGCTGTGGCCGACCCGGACCGGGGACTGACCGGCATCCGGGGCCCCGCCGGCGTCCGGCGTGCCGATCGCCGTGTCCAGCGACCGCTCCACGGAGGAATCGGCAGGGGTTATCAGCCAGCGCGACGCGGGCGTCGCGTAGGCGCTCACGGCGAAGGATCCGGCCAGCGACTGCCAGATTCCGCCGCTGCCCGCCCGGCGTCCGGCCAGATCGAGGCGGTACAGCTCGGTGGCCGATTTCACCGCCTCGCCCACATCGCGCGGGAAGGCGAGACCGACCTCGGGTGCCGGGTCGGCGTCGGCGAGACCGATCTCGTGCAGCGGCACGGGACGGCCCAGCTTCGCGCCGATGGCGGCGGCGATGAGATGGGGTGCGGCACCCTGCGGCACCATGCCCTTCGACACCCATCGCGCCACCGACGTCTTGTCGTAGCGAAGGGTCAGACCACGTTGCGCGCCGAGGTCGTTGACCCGCCGGGCGAGGCCGGCGTTGCTGATTCCCGCGAGGGCGAGAACGGTGCCGAGCTTTTCGTTCGGCCCGCGTTGCTCCCTGGACATGCGCCACCCCTCGACACACCGACGGCCGCCGCGTCGCACGTGGGCGCACGGCATTCGTGCTGTGTCCTCCCGGTTCGCACATCCCGCCCCCGAGCGATCCCGGCTGCAAAAGCAGGTGGCCGAGCCCTTCGGAATATGCGCGCCTGTGGAGAACAGCAGTAAACCCAGCGTAGTTCGCCACATCCCGACCGTTAAGAGGCGGTCTTCCGTATGGCGAGATTGTTGTCTGTGCGGGCGGTTGGCGGGTACGCCCCCGTGCCCCGGCCGTGTGGCCGTGCGCCCGTCCGTGCGCTCTGGCCGGGGTGTGTCGGGGAGCGCTTCCATGGGTCCTGCGTGGGTCGGCCCACTGCGTACTGGAACCAGTGGGCTGGGGGACACCGCCGTCTCAATCCCCGCGGACGGCGGACCGGTCCGGGAGGTGAATTCAAGCTCAACTGATCCTCCCGGACTGCGAGTTGCGCTGAAACCGGTACGTGCGTACGAACACAGAATGGCCGAATCACGTCTGTCCCGAAGAGGCCCTCGAGGCCCTCGGCACCCGCTCGGCGGCCCCTCGAAGGACCCGCCGACCGACAGCAAACGGCCATTGCCACGGGCGTGTTCACTTTTTGCGCGCGCTACCCGTACCCCCACCTGTGCGCCTCCTTCGTGGCAGCATGTTCCCGAACGGCTTCGGGAAACATGGTGGAGGCGGCGATGCGGTGGCTGGTGGGGTGGAGCAGTATCGCCGCGAACTTCGGTACGGCGGGAGCCGTCGGCGGCTCCGGTGAAGGCCGTACCGTCCACCCCGTCGGAGCCCAACTGCTGTGGGGCGACCCCGATCCGCTGTGGGCGGTCGGAGACTGGCGCCCCGACGAGGTCCGCGTCGTCACCGTCGCCCCGCCCCAGCGGCACGTCCCGGGCGGCTCGAGCGCACCCGCCGTCACCCGGCTCGCCGTACTCGGCTGCTGCGCTGCCAGCGACGAGGAACTGCGGGTCGGGCTGTTCGCCGCACGCGGCGGTGCGCTGCGGCATCTGACGGCATGGGCCGGGAGCTACACCGCTGTCGTCCAGGTCGGCCGCCGGATCACCGTCGTGGGCGACCTCGCCGGAGCCAGACCCGTCTTCCACACCCCCTGGGCGAACGGCACCGCCTACGCCACCGCGGCCCTGCCGCTCGCCGACCTCATCGAAGCCCAGCTGGACATCGGCCACTTGGCGGCGCTGCTCGCCTGTCCCGAGACCCCGGAGGCGCTGCGCGACTCCACCCCGTACGCCGGGGTCAAGCGCATCCCGCCCGGACACGCGCTGATCCTGCGGGAGGGCTCGCGGGAGATCACCGGGTACGAACCGGTGGCATCCCTCGCCGTCGCCGGGCCGCAGATGGAGGCGTCGCGTGCCGTCGACGGGGTCCGTGACGCGCTTGTCGAGGCGGTACGGGCCAGGCTCACCGCGCCGCGCCACGCACCGGAGACCCTGCCGCCGGACCCGGGGCCCGTACCGGGGATGGGGCCCGCCGAGCGCCGGGCGGCACGGGGGGCGCCCGCGCCCGGCATCGGCGCGGACCTGTCAGGAGGCAGCGCGTCCAGCACCCTCGCCCTGCTGGCGGCCGGACTGCCCGGGGTGCCCGGCACGGTGCTCGGCCATGGAACGGGCGCGGGTGAACGGCTGCTCGCCGTCACCTTCAACGACCTGGCCACCAGCGGCCACGAGACGCGGGAACCCGAGCTGGAACGGGCCCGCGCGATCGCCGCCAACCCGCGGCTGCACCATGTCGTCGTCGCCGCCGGCGAGGAAGCGCTGCCCTACGCCGGACTCGACACCGGACCGCTGACCGACGAACCCGCACCGTCCCTGGTCACCGCAGAACGCCACCGGGGCCGACTGGCCGCGGGCAGCGCCGACCACTTCACCGGGGCGGGTGCACGGCAGGTGCTCGACGCGCACCCGGCGCGCCTGGCCGATCTGCTGCTGGACCGGCGTCGCCGCCATCTGCTGAGACCGGTCACGGCCCTCGCCCGCACCGAAAGACCCTCGCCACAGTCGCTGTTCATCCCGCTGACGGTGTACCGGGCGGCGAGGCGCCTGGCCCGTACGCCGTACCGCACCGGCCTGGAGACGGCGGCCGACCGGCTCCTGGCGGCGAACCGCCCGGGCGTCGGTCCTCAGGGTGGTCCTGTGGGAGCGTCGCTGGCCGCCCTGACCTGGTCCCGGCCCGGCCCCGCGGCGCGATGGCTGACGGGGGAGGCGCTCGCTGAAGTATCGGTTCGCCTGACGGAGGCGGCGACACGGCCGACCTCCGTCCAACGGCCCGGTGAGGCACGGGCCCGGGCGGCGCTGACCCGGCACGCCTCGGACCAGCGGATCCTGGAACAGGCCGCGGAGATCCGAAGCCAGCGGCTGCACGCCCCCTTTCTGGACAACCAGGTCGTACGGGCCTGCCGCGACCTGCCCGAATCCCTGAGGGTCCAGCCGGGGGCGCGCGCGACGATCCTGCGCGCGGTGCTCGCGGGCGCGGGCATCCACGAACTGCCGTCGGGCTGGGGCACCACGACCCATGCCTCGTCCACCGCCGCGGCCCGCACGGGCCTGCGTGGCGCGCTCCCCCACCTGATGGCACTCTTCGACGCACCCCTGCTCGCGGACGCGGGCCTGATCGAGGCCCGCGTCGTCCGCAAGGCGCTGCGGGCCGCATCGGAGGGCGAACCCGTTCCGCTGGACGGCCTGGCCGATCTGGTCTCCACGGAGCTGTGGCTGCGTCGTCTGCTATCCCGCCGCGGCACCTGCTGGACGGGCACGGCGGCGCCGCGCCGCCGTGCGGTGGCGGGCGGTGTCCCGCCGAGGCCGACGCTGCAGGCGTGACGCTCCGGGAGCGTGGGTCCCGGGGCACGGCCGACCGGCCGGCCGCTCCGGGTGCTCGTGACACAGTCCCCTCGTGCCGCGCGCTCGTCGATGCCCTTGCCGGGGATCCGGGACCGAACTGCCGGCCCATGCATGGGTGATCGCCGACGGGGCGTGGGGTTCGCGCAGGTGGCTGGACCGGCGGGAAGCGCGCAGGCGGTGGGCGAGGTCATCGACCTGCCGGACGCCGTCCCGGCGGCGGACCGAGCCGAGCGCCACGACGGGTGAAGGCGTCGGCTACTGGCAGGTGATCTGCGACCGGGCCCAGTCGGCGAGCGCCACGGAACCCGTGTGCGTGTGCGGTTCCACAACGAGGCGGATCGTCTTCCGGCCGGAGATCGGCACGTGGACGGGCACGGCCGCATCCCCGCCACGGATCACCGCGGACCGCCACAGCCGTCCCCCGTCCCCGTGGACGGAGAAGCGCACGGCGCCCATGCCGAGCGTCAGATCGTCGACGCCGACGAGCGCGTCGAAGGCGGAGCAGCGGCGGTTGAGGTCGATGGTGAGGGACGAGGTCGCGTGAACCGTGACTCCGTGTCCGTACTGCTTGCCCGCGACGGACATGCCCTGGCGTTGCCAGAGCCAGGTGCTTTCTCTCAGCCGTATCTCGGGAGCGGTGTGGTCGCCGAACGCGCCGTACTCGAGCCGGTTCACCCGGTGCACCTCCGTCGCCGGTGGCGCTTGCGGTGGCGGGGGCGCCGGGGCGGGCTGCGGTGTCCGGGACGGAACCGGTGCCCGGCCTGTGGGCGCGGGCGGCGCCGGACGATTCCGCTCCGTCGTGGGCGGTGTGCGCTTCGGGGTGGGCGCCGGTGCGGGCTTCGGCCGGGACGACGCCGGCTCCGGCGGCGGGGTGGGCGCGGTCGGGGCCGCCGGCTCGGGCTCCGCCCGCGGCGCGACCGGCTGCGACGCGGACGGCCGCGGTACGACGGGCTGCACGGCCGGCGGCCTCCCCTCCGCCTCGGGGGCGGGCACGGAGTCGATGGAGAGCGCCCACACGATCCCCGCGGCCGCGGCGACGGCTGCCGCCGCCGCGATCCCGGCTTTCGCGGGCGCGCCCAGTCCTTCGGCGACGGCTCCGCCGGCCGAGCCGCCCGAGGCACTGCCCGACGCCCCGCCACCGGCCGCCGCGACGGCTCCGCCGGCCACGATCCCGGCGGCCTTGAGCGCGTAGCCGGCGGCGAACCAGCCGATGACCGCGACCGGAAGCAGCGCCGGTATCCCGGCGTTGACGTGCGCCAGTTCGCCCGCTGCCAGCCGGCACCTGACGCACTCTCCCAGATGTTTGCGCAGCCCGCGCTCGGCCCGCATCCGCAGCCCGCCCCGGGCATACGCCCCGAGCCTGTCCGCGTAGCGGGCACAGTCGCCGCCCGAGGTGAGCGCGGAGGACACATGGGCCTGGAGATAGGCCTGCTTGAGGCCTTCACGCGCCCGGCCGGCCAGCACCGCAGTCGCGTTGGCGGTCAGCCCGAACAGCGGCGCGACCTCACTCGGCGACTCCTCCTCGACCGTGGTGTGCCACAGCACGGCCTGCCAGCGCTCGGGCAGGGAACGGAAGGCCTGCATGGCAAGCGACTGCTCGGCCTCGTGCATCGCCCGCACATCCGCGCCCCGGTCGAGCGAGCCGTCACTCGAGATGTCCGCGCTGCGCGCGGCCTCCGCGGCGAACACCGCGAAATCCTCTACCAGTTGTTCCCGCTTCGATGTCTTCGACCACGCCGCCGCAACACGCCGTACGGTGGTCAGCAGATACGCCCGCACCGCATGCGCGGGTCCGGCGCCCCCTCGCACCGCCTGGAGTGTCCGAGCGAACACCTCGGCCGTCAGGTCGTCGGCCGTGTGCGCATCCCGGCAGCAGGTGCGCGCGTACCGGCGGACGGCCTCCGAGTGCCGACGGAACAGCTGCTCGTAGGCGCTGTCGTCGCCGTCCCGCGTGCGCTGGACCAACACGGCGTCGGACACGGGCAGTTCACGCAGGGGCGACCGCCCCTTGCCGAGCCCGCCGCTCTCACGCTGCTGCGGTATCGCGTGCTCGTCGACGGGCCCGCTCTGGTCGGGCATCTGCCGAGGAGGGTGTCCGGCCGTCTCCGACACGCCCGCGCCGTCGAGTGGGCTGCCGAGTAACTCGTCCCGACCCTCACCGCTCATCGTGACAAACCCTCGTAAGCACCTACAGACGCGAACACCGTGCAAGCGTGCCACAGAGCGCCGACGCGCCGAACCCCCGCGAACGGCAACCACTCATCCGAGAGACTTCCCCGAACGCGAGAGCGATTCATTACTCGTTCGGGGAAGGCCCTTCGGCTCGTCATGCCGATCGTGGACGCAGACCCTCCAGAAGGATCTCCAGCAGCCGGGCCGAGGCCGCTTCCTGCTGCGCGGCGTCAGGCAGCGAGGGCGCGGCCGTGGCTATGACCAGCAGGACGTCCGCCACGGTCACATCGCCGCGCAGCTCACCTGCCGCCCGCGCCCGGTCGACCAGTTGCCCCACGACTTCCAGCAGGTCCGCCGCGCCCGCGTCGTCCTGTTCCTGTGCCGGCCGTGATCCGACCACCCGCAGTTCGGGCTGTGCGCCCACCCGCTGCTGGGGCACCCGCACCCCCTCGTGCGCCGTGTCCCGTGCCATGCTGCGCACCGGCTCGCGCGCGACGTCCCTCGCCTCCTCGTCGTCCACGCCCACCCGCAGCACCTGCGGAGGGAGCAGCCGCCCCGCGCCCGACGCCACCGAAGTGCGCAGGAAACGGGAGAGCGCCGACCACGGCTCCTCCTCCTGCCCCAGAGCCGTACGCGCCTGTTCGGTCAGCCGGGAGGTCTCCTCCTCGGCTATGCGGCGCACCAGCACGTCCTTGCTCGGGAAGCGGCGGTACACCGTCCCGACACCGACCCTGGCCCGGCGCGCCACGTCCTCCATCGGTGCGCCGTAGCCCAGCTCGCCGAACACCTCGCGCGCAGCACGCAGTACGTGCTCGAGATTGCGCTGTGCGTCCACCCGCAGCGGCGTCGAGCGGCTGGCCCCGCCCGATCCCGCCCGGCTGCTCCCATTGCTGTCCCCGGCCGACGCGGCCGATGCCGCAGCTGCGGCAGACGAGACAGCAGCAGACTGCCAATGCGAATCCTGAATATGCATAAGCGTTCCCCCGGTCATGTTGTCTCCCCCCGGAGACCTCCCCGCCCAGTCCGTCGGGCGTGCCGTGACCCGGCACCCCGACCAAGTACGAACATAGTTGAGCCAGGGTCAATTCAGAAGAGGGTACTTCCGCACAGAGCGCCCCCCGATCGGAGCAAGGGCCGGAAGGTTCCGTATTCGGCCCCCTCCCGCCGCCGCTTGTACCCTCTCTGACCTGCGCATCTTCCCTTTCGTCCGCAACCGTGCCCCGGCCGGGCCGCCGTTGCCTTCCGGTCACACAATTTGCCGGGGCTGTGGACAAACGCCTGAGGCCGTTGCGTCATGGGAAGGTGATGGCTGCAAACACCCGGGGCACCACCCCCGGCACCCCGCCGCGCACGCGCATTCTCGTCGTCGGCGGCGGCTACGTCGGGATGTACACCGCACTGCGCCTCCAGCGGAAGCTGAAGGCCGAGCTCGGGCGCGGCGAAGCGGAGATCGTGGTGATCACACCCGATCCGTACATGACGTATCAACCCTTCCTCCCGGAGGCCGCGGCCGGCTCCATCTCCCCGCGCCATGTCGTCGTTCCGCTGCGCCGTCTCCTCGACGGATGCAGGATCGTCATCGGCCAGGCCAAGGCCATCGACCACGCCAAACGGACCGCGACCTTCATCACCCTCGCCACCGAGGAGGAGGGCACCGGCCCGGTCGAGATGGCCTACGACGAACTCGTCATGGCGCCCGGCTCGATCTCCCGCACCCTCCCGATCCCCGGCCTCGCCGACCACGGCATCGGTTTCAAGACCGTCGAGGAGGCCATCGGCCTGCGCAACCACGTCATCGAGCAGATGGACATCGCCTCCTCCACGCGCGATCCCGACATCCGCGACGCCGCCCTGACCTTCGTCTTCGTCGGCGGCGGCTACGCCGGTGTCGAGGCGCTCGCCGAACTCGAGGACATGGCGCGCTACGCGACGCGCTACTACCACAACATCAAGGCCGAGGACCTGAAATGGATCCTTGTCGAGGCAGCCGGCCGCATCCTGCCCGAGGTCGGCGAGGAGATGGGCAAGTACGCCGTGCGCGAGCTGCGCGCCCGCAACATCGACGTACGCCTGGAAACCCTCCTCGACTCCTGCGAGGACCGCGTCGCCGTCCTGAGCGACGGCTCGCGCTTCCCGACCCGCACGGTCGTGTGGACGGCCGGCGTCAGGCCCGCGCCGATCCTCGCCGCCACCGATCTGCCCCTCAACGAGCGCGGCAGGCTGCACTGCACGGCCCGGCTCACCGTCGCCGGCGTCGAGCACGCCTGGGGGGCCGGCGACGCGGCGGCCGTCCCCGACCTCACCTCCGACAAGCCGGGCGCGGCGTGCGCGCCCAACGCCCAGCACGCGGTGCGCCAGACGAAGGTCCTGGCGGAGAACATCGTGGCGTCGCTGCGCGGCGGGCCTCTTCAGGAGTACGCCCACAAGTACGTCGGATCCGTGGCCTCCCTCGGTCTCCACAAAGGCGTCGCCCATGTCTACGGCCGCAAGCTCAAGGGGTATCCGGCCTGGCTGATGCACCGCGCCTACCACCTCAGCCGTGTGCCGACCTTCAACCGCAAGGCCCGTGTTCTCGCCGAATGGACGCTGTCCGGGCTGTTCAAGCGAGAGATCGTCTCCCTCGGCTCGCTGGAACACCCGCGCGCCGAGTTCGAACTGGCCGCCGGTGGCCGACGTAATCACAAGGGCAACGGCATCGGTATCGGCACGAGCGACGGCACGGCGAACACACGGAGGAACGGGCCCCAGAAGCGCCCGGAGGAGGGACCGGATGACGGATCCGCGCCCGACGCGGCCAGAGGCACCTAGCGGGGCACCTGATCCGGCCGACGGTGCTCGGCTACGACGACTGTCAGTCCGATCGGCCACACTGGACGTGTGACCATAGGTGGGCTCACACCTGCACAGAGTGACCCTTGGCGACCAACCCATTGAGGCTAGAAAGTCAGTGAACTTCACGCGTTGGAGCCCAAGGCTCCCCGGTACGCAGCGTCGCGCCGCAGCGCGGGGAACCGATCACGGGATCTCCCCGGCACAGCGAGGCGAAGGCTCCGTACCCGCGGCCCGCGGCGAGTACGGACAGCAGCCCGATCCCCTGCCCGACGTCCCGGCCCTCGAGGACTTCTCCGTCCCGGAGATCCTCGGCCGCCTGCCCGCCCTGGTCGCGCTCGTGTACGGCGCCGAGCACCGCATCGCCTACGTCAACGACGCCTACGTCCAGGCCTTCGGCCACCGTCCGTCCGGAGCCACCGCAGCCGACAGCTGCCCGGAGCTCGGCGAGCTGGGCCTCCTCCCATTGATGGACCAGGTGCTGCGCAGCGGAAAGCCGCGCACGGTCAAGTCCCGCAAGATCCACGGTGGCGGCTCCTACACGGTCACCTGTCTGCCCGCCGCGTGGTCCGGGGAGCACAAGGACACGGAAGGTGTCCTCGTCTTCGCCGCCGACGTCACCGACCACGCCGAGGCCGCCGAGCGGCTGCGTGCCAGCGAGCGCCGCCACCGCGAGACGGCGGTCACGCTCCAGCGGTCCCTGCTTCCGCAGGAGTTGGAGCAGCCGGACGATCTGCGCTTCGCCGCCACGTATCAGCCGGGTGGCACGGACGCCGCGGTCGGCGGCGACTGGTACGACGTGATCACACTCGGCGCCGGTCGCACCGCCCTGGTCATCGGGGACGTGATGGGCCGCGGCGTGCGTGCTGCCGCCGTCATGGGCCAGCTCCGTACCGCCGTACGGGCCTACGCACGCCTCGACCTGCCGCCGCACGAGGTGCTCCAGCTGCTCGACGGCCTCGCCACAGAGATCGACGCCAGCCAGATCGCCACATGCGTCTACGCCGTCCACGATCCGAACGAGGGCCACCTCGTCTACGCCTCCGCCGGTCATCTGCCGATCCTGGTACGCGACGAGGACGGCATCGTCCACCGCGCCGCCGAGCCGACCGGCCCGCCGCTCGGCACCGGCGGCTGGCTGCACACCTCGGGCACGATCGACCTCCCGCCCGGCTCCACCGCCGTCCTCTATACGGACGGTCTGGTCGAGCGCCGCGGCGAGGACATCGACGAGGGCGTGGCCGGGCTGGAACGCGCGCTCGCCGGCGCGACCGGCACCCCGCAGGTCGTCTGCGACCGGCTGATCCGCTCGCTCGGCGTGACCGCGGAGCACGACGACGACGTAGCGGTCCTCGTCCTGCAGCACCCGACACGTACGGGAGTCGACGCAGAGCTCTTCCACAACGCGGCCCTCGACCTGCTCGGGGGCATCGAGGCAGCACCGCGCGCCCGGGCGTTCGCCTCCGGGGTGCTGGCCTCGTGGCGGTTCTCGCCGGAGCTGCACGACCTGGGAGTCCTGGCCGTCAGCGAACTGGTCGCCAACTCCCTCCAGCACGGCATCCCGCCCATGCGCCTCAGACTCCGCCGCACCGACCGCCGGCTGATCATCGAGGTGACGGACGGCGACGACCATCTGCCGCGCCGCCGCCGCGCGGAATCGGAGGACGAGGCGGGCCGCGGGATTTCCATCGTCGCGACGATCGCCTCGTCCTGGGGTTGCCGCCGCACACCCGGCGGCGGCAAAGCGGTCTGGTGCGAGTTCGCCCTGCCTCAGTGAGCCCGGTGTGAGCCGGCGGTCAGCTGTCAGTGAGCCGAGGCGACGACGCCCTCGGGCTCGGGCTCCGGCTTGCGCACGGCCACCACGCGGGACTTCACCGCGAGCGACGGCTGGTCGTGTACGGGGGTCAGATGCCTGCCCAGGCGCAGCGCCAGCGCCGTGATGCCGAGCGAGAACAGTACGAACGTCACGATGTACGGCCCGTGCAGCGCGGCCCCCATGGGGCCGCCCACGGCCGGGCCGACCGCGAGCGCGAGCTGCTTGACCAGGGCGAAAGCGGAGTTGTACTGCCCGACCTTCCCCTCAGGGGCAAGATCGGCCACCAGCGGGGCGACGGTCGGCGACAGCATCGCCTCGCCGAGACCGAACAGGGCGTACGTGGAGATGAACGCGGCCGTCGCCATCGCCTGGCTTCCGTTGCCGAGCCCGGCGTACCCCGCCATGATCCAGGCGACGGCCCAGATCAGCCCGACCGAGGCGATCACCCGGCTGCGCCTGCGGCGCTCCACGAACCTCAGCACGATGAACTGCGCGACCACGATCACCGCGGTGTTGGCGGCGAGCGCCGTCCCGAGCGTCGCGGGCTCGATTCCCGCGGCCTCGGTGCCGTACGCGGCAAGGCCCGACTCGAACTGTCCGTAGCAGGCGAAGAAGAGGACGAAGCCCAGGACGCACAGCTGCACCATCGCCCGGTGCCCGAGCAGCGTCCGTATTCCGCCCGTCGCCTTGGTCCGCGTGTCGGCCGGGCGGGCCTCCTGGAGCGCGAGGGAACGCGGCAGCCGCACCGTGAGCGCGATCCCGGCAAGCACCAGGAACATCGCGGCCTCGATGCCGAAGAGCAGGGTGAAGGAGCCGGGCCGGCTCTCGTCGACGATGTGTCCGCCGATCAGACCGCCGATACCGAGTCCCAGGTTCTGCAGAAAGAACTGCGTGGCGAAGGCGCGGGTGCGGGTGCCCGTGCCCGAGCACCAGACGATCATGGTCGCCAGCGCGGGCTGCATCACGGCCGTACCAGCACCGAGAAGTGCCGTGGACAGGACGACGGCCGGGACCGAGTCCGACAGCCCCATGCCCACGGCCCCCATGGCCGCCAGCACCGCGGCCCCGACGAGTACGGGCAGCGGCCCGCGCCGGTCGATGACCCGACCGGTGAACGGCAGGGCGACGAGCGCGGCCATCGCGAAGACCGCGAGCACCACACCTGCCGAGCTCGCGCCCAGGTCCCGGACCTGCGCCACATAGATGTACAGGTACGGAACGGTGAAACCGAGTCCGAACGCGCTCAGCGCGTTCCCCGCCTGGATCCGGCGCATCGCTGCACCCTTCGCCTTGGTCACACTCACCCACTTCGAGGTCACGGAGGTCGGGCTCTTGCAGAGCCTGGACGACTGAAGTCTGAAGACTTCAATAGTAAAGTTAGAACGTCAACAATACACATCGAAGGACTTCAACGCCAACGCGTCCGTGTCATACTTCGGCGCATGCCTACTGCGACCCCTGAGGGCCCCGCGTCGCCCGGCCTCCAGGAGCCGAGCCTCGACGAGCAGATCGCCGCCTACCAGCGCGAATTCGGCGACCTTGACCCCCAGGTCGAGAAGGTCGTGTCGGCCCTGGGCCGGCTGAACCGCCGGATGAACGTCGCGTACGGCCGCCAGGTAGCCGACCTCGGTATCAGCAACGCCGAGTGGGAAGTCCTCAAGACACTCGTTCTCTCCGGCGCGCCCTACCGCCTCGGCCCCGGTGAACTCGCCAAGCGCCTCGGCCTCACCCCGGCCGCAATGACCCACCGCATCGACCGCATGGCGAGCGAGGGCCTGGTGACCCGCGACCGCGACGAGACCAACCGGGTCCGCGTCATCGTGGAGCTGACGGACGAGGGCCGCGCGAAGTGGCTCGAGGCGATGCGCATGGCGACGAACTTCGAGGAGGATCTGCTCCAGGACCTCTCGGGCGATGAGCGGGCCGTCCTCGGTGAGCTGCTGATCCGCGTACTGCGCCGCGTGGAACACGATCAGCCGGACGCCGGCGGTCGGCTCACCGATCTGGACTGAAGGGACGGGGCCGCAGGTTGACACAGTCCTCTCAGATCCGTAAGGTTCTTCGAGTTGTCACGGGGCCGGAACGGTTCTGCGACAGCCGATCACGCCGCTGATGCGGCAACCAACCTCAGCACGAACTCCCGGTCGGGAAGAATTTCGGCATGCCGAAATTCATTTCGAAGGCTCGATTATGAGCCGCCCGGGAAATCCGCTAGAGTTTGGACGTCGGAACGGCCCAACAGCCGGAAAGGCACCTCCCGCTGACCGGGAATCAGGCCCGAAAGGATCTGATAGAGTCGGAACCGCCGGAAGGGAAACGCGAAAGCGGGAACCGGAAAGCACCGAGGAAATCGGATCGGAAAGATCTGATAGAGTCGGAAACGCAAGACCGAAGGGAAGCGCCCGGAGGAAAGCCCCAGAAAGTGTTCTGCGGGTGAGTACAAAGGAAGCGTCCGTTCC
>NZ_JBIAPT010000020.1:62282-172447 GCF_042888425.1 Streptomyces sp. NPDC002889 | reverse complement strand
GAAATCGCCAACGGCGACGCGAGGGAGGAACGACCGAGCGCCCTTGACGCCCGACCCGAAGCCGCCACCATCAAGACCAGGAGGGCGGCCCCGCGTTCACCACGCCAACCCGGCCCACCCGAGACCGGCCCCACACCACACCCACCAACCCGGCCAAACCCGAGACCGGCCCTTCGTCGAAGCCGCGGACCCGGCCACCCCCGAGACCGGCCCGGGGACGGCCCCACACCACACCCCCGGACCCGGCCAATCCCCAGACCGGCCCACCCCGCACCCCCGGACCCGGCCACCACCCCGTGACCGACCCCACGCCCACCACACCAACCCGGCCACACCCAGGCCCGACCCCCAACCCCCGCCCCTCCCCACGCCCGAAAAACCCCATTTATCGCGGCACCCGGTGCCCTGTTTCGCGGCACGCGATGCCAATTTCGTCAGAATCAGGAGTTTTTGGGGGCGACGCTTTGATCGATCATCGATCAGAGACTTACAGTCGACGACGGGTTCACCAACCCGTCGCCCTGTCCTGCCAGACACGGCACCCCCTTGTCTCCACCCCCCTCCTGTCCGGAAGGCGGCGATCATGACCGACCCCGTAGGCAAGCTTCCGAGCGAGCTCGACCAGCTCCCGGACCGTGATGCCGAGGAAACCGCCGAGTGGGCGGCGTCCCTCGACGCCGTCACGGAGCACGCCGGCCCGCACCGCGCCGCGTACCTGATGCGCCGCACTCTCCAGCACGCCGAGGCGGCCGGGGTTCCTGTGCCCCGCCTGCTGGAGACGGACTACGTCAACACCATCCCGACCACCTCCGAGCCCGTCTTCGACGGCGACGAGGCGATGGAAGCCCGAATCACCGCCTGGAACCGCTGGAACGCGGCCGCGATGGTCACCCGCGGCTCCCGCTTCGGCGTCGGCGGCCACATCGCCACCTTCGCCTCCGCCGCCTGGCTCTACGAGACCGGCTTCAACCACTTCTTCCGCGGCAAGGAGGGCGACGGCTCCGGCGACCAGCTCTACATCCAGGGCCACGCGTCGCCCGGCATCTACGCCCGCGCCTTCCTCGACGGACGCCTCAGCGAGCAGCAGCTCGACAACTTCCGCCAGGAGGCCGGCGGCAACGGCCTGCCGTCGTACCCTCACCCGCGCCGGCTGCCCTGGCTGTGGGAGTTCCCCACCGTCTCCATGGGCCTCGGCCCGCTCTCCGCGATCTACCAGGCGCGCTTCAACCGCTACCTCCACAACCGGGGCATCAAGGACACCGCGAACTCGCACGTCTGGGCGTTCCTCGGCGACGGCGAGATGGACGAGCCCGAGTCGACCGCGGCGCTCGCCCTCGCCGCCCGCGAGCAGCTCGACAACCTGACCTTCGTCATCAACTGCAATCTGCAGCGCCTCGACGGCCCGGTCCGCGCCAACTTCAAGATCGTGCAGGAGCTGGAGGCCCAGTTCCGCGGCGCCGGCTGGAATGTCGTCAAATCCCTTTGGGGATCCGCCTGGGACGAGCTGTTCCAGCTCGACACGACGGGGGCGCTTGTCCGTCGGCTCCGCGAGGTCCCGGACGCCCAGTTCCAGACGTACGCGACCCGCGATGTGGCGTACATCCGTGAGCACTTCTTCGGCTCCGAGCCCGCGCTCGTCGAGCTCGCGAGGCTGCTCACCGACGCCAAGATCGCCGAGTGCTTCTACACCTCCCGCGGCGGCCACGAGGCCCGCAAGGTGTACGCGGCGTACAAGGCGGCCGTCGAGCACAAGGGCACGCCGACCGTGATCCTGGCGCAGACGGTGAAGGGCTACACGCTCGGCAAGGGCTTCGAGTCCAAGAACGCCAACCACCAGATGAAGAAGCTGACGACGGACGAGTTCACGAGCATGCGTGACCTGCTCGGGCTCCCGATCGCCGACAGCGCCTTCGCCGACGGCCTGGTGCCGTACGGCCACCCGGGCGCCGACTCCCCCGAGGTCCGCTACCTCCAGGAGCGCCGCGCAGCCCTCGGCGGTCCCGCCCCGGCCCGCCGGGTGCACGCCGTGGCCCTGCCCGAGTTCGAGGAGCGTGCCTTCAAGGCCCTGTACAAGGGGTCCGGCAAGCAGGAGATGGCCACCACGATGGCGTTCGTGCGCCTGGCCAAGGACCTGATGCGCGACAAGGAGACCGGCAGACGCTGGGTGCCGATCGTCCCGGACGAGGCCCGTACGTTCGGTATGGAGTCGCTGTTCCCGTCGGCCGGTATCTACTCGCCGCTGGGCCAGACGTACGAGCCGGTCGACCGCGACCAGCTGATGTACTACAAGGAGGCCAAGGACGGCCAGATCCTCAACGAGGGGATCACCGAGGCCGGTGCCATGGCCGACTTCATCGCCGCCTCCACGTCGTACGCGACGCACGGCGAGCCGATGATCCCCTTCTACATCTTCTACTCGATGTTCGGCTGGCAGCGCACGGCCGACCAGATGTGGCAGCTCGCCGACCAGCTCGGCAAGGGCTTCATCGTCGGCGCGACCGCAGGCCGTACGACCCTGACCGGTGAGGGCCTGCAGCACGCGGACGGCCACTCGCATCTGATCGCGTCCACGAACCCCGCGTCGCTCAACTACGACCCGGCGTTCGCGTACGAGGTCGCCGTGATCGTCAAGGACGGTCTGCGCCGGATGTACCGCCCCACCGCGACCTCTCCTTCCGGCGAGGACGTCTTCTACTACCTCACCGTCTACAACGAGCCCAAGCCGCAGCCCGCCATGCCCGAGGGCGTCGAGGAGGGCATCGTCAAGGGCCTGTACCGCTTCAAGGAGGGCGCGGCCGGCTCGGCGGACTCCCCGCGGATCCAGCTGCTCGCCTCCGGTACGGCGATCCACTGGGCGCTCGAGGCGCAGGAACTGCTGGCCGCCGACTGGGAGGTGACCGCCGACGTGTGGTCGGCCACCTCGTGGGGCGAGCTGCGCCGGGACGCGCTCGAGGCCGACGAGGCGCTGCTGCGCGGTGAGCAGCGGATCCCGTACGTCACCCAGGCGCTGGAGGGTGCGCCGGGTCCGGTGCTCGCGGTCAGCGACTGGATGCGCCAGGTACCGGACCAGATCAGCCAGTGGGTCGAGCAGGACTGGTCCTCGCTCGGCACGGACGGCTTCGGCCTGTCCGACACGCGTGACGCCGCCCGCCGCCACTTCGGTGTCGACGCGCAGTCGATCGCGGTCGCGGCGCTGGCGCAGCTGGCCAAGCGCGGCGAGGTTTCTGCCTCTGCCGTGAAGGAGGCACGCGAGCGCTACGGCCTGTAGAGCGCTACGGCCTGCAGAAGGCATGGCAGAACCCCCGGCGGCCCGACGGCCGCCGGGGGTTCTGCCATGCGCCTTCGGTGATGCTTGACCCTGACACCGTGTGAAGCCGTGCACTGGGAGCCGTCATGTTCACCATCGGAGACTTCGCCAGGCACGGCCGTGTGTCGGCCCGCATGCTGCGTCACTACGACGCGATCGGGCTGCTGCGTCCCGCCCTCACCGACCCCTGCAGCGGGTACCGCTACTACACCGCGGCTCAGCTCGACCGGCTCAACCGTGTCGTCGCTCTCAAGGATCTCGGTTTCACGCTCCAGCAGGTGCAGGAGATCCTCGAGGAGCGGGTGAGCACGGAGAAGCTGCGCGGGATGCTGAAACTGCGGCACGCGGAACTCCAGGAGGCGATGGCAGGGGCGGCCGCGCGGCTGGCGCAGGTCGAGGCGAGGCTCCGGTCGATCGAGAGCGAGGGTCACATGCCCACCCAGGACGTCATGATCAAGAGCACACCGGCGGTGCGGGTCGCCGAACTGACCGCTGTGGCCGCCAGTTACGCGCCCGAGCACATCGGCCCCGTCATCTCGCCGCTGTACGACGAACTGTTCCGGCGGCTGAAGGCGGCCGGGGTGACCCCGACGGGGCCCGGTATCGCGTACTACGAGGACGCGCCGCAGGGCGACGGCGCGATCCTGGTGCACGCGGGGTGCACGGTCGCTGACGACCGGGCGCCCGGCCAGGACTTCGAGATCGCCGATCTGCCGGCCGTCGGACGGGCGGCGACGATCGTGCACCGCGGGCCGATGGACGCGGTCATGCCCACGGCGCAGAACCTGGCCCGCTGGATCGACGCGGGCGGCCACCGCTCGGCGGGTTACGCCCGGGAGATCTACCTCGAGTGCCCGCCGGACAAGGAGAAGTGGGTCACCGAGCTCCAGGAGCCGCTCGCCTGAGCTGCGCGATGATGGAGGCATGCGTGCTGCCCGGCTGATCAAGATGGTTCTGCTGCTGCAGTCGCGGCCCGCGATGACCGGGGCCGAGCTGGCACGGGAGCTGGAGGTGTCCGAGCGGACCGTGAACCGGGATGCGCTGGCTCTGTCGGAGGCCGGTATCCCGGTCTACGCCGACCGGGGCCGCGGCGGTGGCTACCGGCTGGTCGGCGGCTACCGGACCCGGCTGACGGGCCTCGGCCGCGATGAGGCCGAGGCCCTGTTCCTGTCCGGACTGCCGGGTGCGCTGCGGGACATGGGCCTCGAGGACGCGGCGTCCGCGGCGCGTCTGAAGGTGTCCGCGGCGCTGCTCCCGTCGCTGAGCGGCGCCTCGCACTCCGCGGCGCAGCGGTTCCATCTCGACGCTCCCGGCTGGTACCAGGAGCCCGAGGCGCCGCAGTTGCTGCCGCTGATCGCGGAGGCGGTGTGGGACGACCGGCGCATCCGGGCGACGTACCGCCGCAAGGACAGGGAGGTGGCGCGGGAGTTGGAGCCGTACGGCCTCGTCCTGAAGGCGGGCGTCTGGTATCTGTGCGCCCGGGCGGACGGCACCTTCCGGGTGTACCGGATCGACCGGTTCTCCTCGGCGGAGTCCGACGGGGCGCGCTTCGCCCGCGACGAGGACTTCGACCTGCCCGGCTTCTGGGCGGAACGCGCGGCGCAGTTCGCTCGCTCCATCCTGCGCGCCGAGGTGCTCCTCAGGGTCACCGAGCAGGGCGCGCTCCGGCTGCCGTACGCCACGGACCGCGCCGCGGCCCAGGAGGCCCTGGCCGCGGCCGGCCCTGCGGACGCCGAAGGCCGGGTGACCCTCACGCTCCCGGTGGAGTCCCTGACCGTGGCGTTCACCCAACTCCTGTCCCTGGGAGCGGAGGTGGAGATCCTCGGCCCCACCGAACTCCGGGAGCGCTTCGCGCGGGCGGTGGCGCGGATGGGAGACCTGTACGAGTAGGGGGCCCTGGCCTCGTCGGCAGGTGACCGGGGCGGGGCCGCACGAACCCCCTACCGGTAGTCCTCCGTCCGGGGCTTGTCCCCCGCCTGCTCGGCCAGGATGTACGCCCACACGTCCGGCCGGCTGCCGTCCGCGTCCGTGACGCCGTACTCCTTGGCCAGTCGGCCGCTGTCCAGCGACTGTCCGTTCCAGCGCGCCCGCTCCGGATCCGCGGCGAGCGCCGCGACCCCCCTGCCGACGTAGACCGGCGACTCGGACAGGGCCCAGTGCCGCTGTTTCTCGATCCCGTCGCGCCAGGTCTCCTCGGTGAGGCCGAAGATGTCCAGCATCTCCTCGGACCGGAGGAAGCCCGGGGTGACCGCCACCGCCGTGCCGCCGACACTCTTCAGCTCCTCCCCCAGGATGAAGGCCATCCGGATCGGGGCGTTCTTGGCCAGGTCGTAGTAGAAGTTCTCGCGGAATCCCTTGTTGGACTCGGCTGTGCCGTCGGTGACCTCGACGACCAGGCCGCCGGGCTCCCTCACCAGCAGGGGCAGCGCGATGCTGCTGGTGATGATGTGGCTCTTCGCTCCCAGGTCGAGCATCCGCAGCCCGCGCTCCAGGTCGACGTCCCACATCTTGGTACGGAAGTCGAGCAGGAAGTTTCCGCCCCAGATGTCGTTGACGAGAATGTCGAGGCGTCCGTGGTCCCGGTCGATGCGTTCGACCAGTGCCCGGACCTGATCCGCCTCAAGGTGGTCCGTCGGGACGGCGATGCCTTCGCCGCCGGCTGCCGTGACCAGTTCCGCGCTCTCCTCGATGGTCTCCGTCGCCCGGCCGACCTCGCTGACCTGCGCGCGGGTCGTACGGCCGGTCACATAGACGGTCGCGCCCGCGGCCCCCAGCTGGACAGCGATGGCACGGCCCGCGCCCCGTGTCGCGCCCGCGACCAGTGCGATCTTTCCGGCGAGTGGCTTGTTCGTCGTCATGGCCCGACCGTCGCACGGATACCCGACATCCCCTGTCGCCATTCGAGTGATTCAACAGAGATGCACGCAGAACGGGGACAAAACCGTGGCTCCGCGTGCGCAGCCCGCCGTCAACCCCGATGCTTGTCCCGTGATGGACGAGACGGAGTTCTGGGAGATCATCGACAGCACCCGCGAGGCCGCCGAGGGCGACCCCGAGGACCATGCCGATCTGCTCGTCGAGCGCCTGCTGAGACTCGACCCCGACTCCGTGCTGGACTTCGCCCGGCACTTCGAGGCCCGCTACAACCGCGCGTACACCTGGGACCTGTGGGGCGCCGCCGCCGTGCTGCTGGCGGGGGCGAGCGACGACGCCTTCGACTACTTCCGCTGCTGGCTCATCGGCCAGGGCCGGGAGATCTTCGAGGGCGCGGTGCACGAACCCGACGCGCTGGCCGAGCTGCTGGACGAGTTCGACGAGGACATCGACGGGGACGGCGAGGAGCTGGGGTACGCGGCGGACGAGGCGTACGAGCAGCTGACCGGCGTCGTCGCGCCGGACCTCGGCATCGCGCCGCAGCCGGCCGAGCCCGTCGGCACACCGTTCGACTTCGACGACGACGCGGCACTGGCGGGGCGTTTCCCCAGGCTGTGGGAGCGCTTCGGAGCGGTGTGACCGCTCACGCCGACGAGGCGTCAGGGCGTCAGGCGACGGCCCATCAGCACATCGTCCACGTACTCCCCGTCCAGGTGGAACTCCCCCGGCAGCACGCCCTCCACCGCAAAGCCCTCCGACTCGTACAGCGCCCGCGCGGGCTTGTTGTGGCCGAGCACCCGCAGCGTGATGCGGATCGCCCCCTGGCGTCGGCCCTGGTCGCATGCCGCACGCACCAGCGCGCGGCCGATGCCGCGGCCGCGTGCCCGGTCCGCCACGGCGAGGCCCTGGATCTGCCGCACATGCCGGTTGGAGTCGAGCGGGGTCGGCGGCACCAGCCGGACGTAGCCCACAACCGTGCCATCGGTGTCCTCGGCGACGAGAAGGTCCTCCGGCCGTTCGTTCGCATCGAAGTAGGGGGCGTACGGCGGCCGCGGCCTCGGCTGTACGGAGTGCAGCGGTGACCACACCGCACCGTCCAGGTCGCGCAGAGCGGTGTCGTCGGCGTGTCGTGCGGGGCGTATGTGCGCTGCGGGCATGGGGGCAACGATGGCACGGGGCACAAGAGGTGCGCCCGTGAATTCCGGCGCGGGGGCGTAGCTGCCGTGGGCGGCCGGCGGGGGGCAGGATGGGGCCATGCGGATCGCAATCACCGGTTCGACCGGGCTCATCGGCAGGGCACTTGTCCGCTCGCTCCGCGCGGACGGGCACGAGGTGGTGCGCCTGGTGCGGCGTCCCGCGAAGGCCGGGGACGAGGTGGAGTGGGACCCGAACCGGCAGTACGTCGACGTGGCGGGCCTCGTCGGCTGCGACGGCGTGGTGCATCTGGCGGGCGCCGGGGTCGGCGACCACCGCTGGACGGAGTCGTACAAGAAGGAGATCCGGGACAGCCGGGTGCTCGGTACGGCGGCGATCGCGGAGGCGGTCGCTTCCCTTGCCGAACCGCCACGGGTGCTCATCTGCGGGAGCGCGGTCGGCTACTACGGCAACGCCGGGGACCGGGTCCTGGACGAGAGCTCACCGCCGGGGGACGGGTTCCTGCCGGGCGTGTGCGTGGAGTGGGAGGAAGCGGCGGCCGCGGCCCAGGAGGCGGGCGTACGGACGGTCTTCGCCCGCACCGGACTGGTGGTGGCCCGCGAGGGCGGTGCATGGGGGCGGATGTTCCCGCTGTTCAAGGCGGGGCTCGGGGGGCGGCTGGGGGACGGCCGGCAGTACTGGAGTTTCATCGCGCTGCACGACGAGATCGCGGCGCTGCGGCACATTCTGGACACGGAGTCCCTGTCGGGGCCGGTCAATCTGACCGCACCGAATCCGGTGACCAACGCCGAGGTGACGGCGGCGATGGGGCGCGTGCTGCACCGGCCGACGCTCTTCACCGCCCCGGAGTCCGCGCTGCGGGTGGTGCTGGGCGAGCTGGCGGCGGATGTGCTGGGCAGCCAGCGGGCGCTGCCCGCACAGCTGTTGGAGTCCGGGTTCAGCTTCGCCTTCCCGACCGTCGACGAGGCGATCCGGGCGGCGCTCAGGTAGCACGGGCACGGCGTGGCCGAGGCGGGGCGGCGGCGGCTGTGCGCCCCCGCGCTCCGGTGCACCGCGCCGTGCGCGACTGGCCCCGGCGTCGCAAATGCCTACCCTCGCTGGGAACTCGGGTATTCCCGGAGCCTGTTGGGGGCATGAGCCTCCCACCAGCCGCGCCGACCTCGGGGAGGGGCACGTGCTCAGCACCGCTCATCATGCGGATGTCGTCATCGTCGGGGCCGGAATCGCCGGACTCTCGGCGGCTCATCAACTGACCAGTGCGGGTGTCACGGTCAGCGTCCTGGAGGCCGCCCCCGAGGTGGGCGGCAGGATGGCCACCGAGCAGATCGACGGGTTCCGGCTCGACCGCACAAGCCAGTTGCTCACCACCTCGCATCCGGAGCTGCACCGTACGGCGGGGCTCGCCGATGCCGGCATGCGGACGTTCTCCCCCGGTGTGCTCGTGCACAGCGCGGGACGACTCCAACGCACCGGCGAGACCGGGAGCACGCGGTGGGGGTCCCCCCACGCCCTCCGGAGCGTGGGGGGAGCATTCACCGTGGCACGCGCCCTCGCGAGCGCCCCTCGGCCTCGTCAGCTCGACCAGGCACGGCTCGGGGCGTCGTTGGCACGGCTCGCCGCCACGCCGGTGCGGCGGGTGCTCGCCCGCCCCGAACGGCCCACGGCGGACGTGCTCCCGGCGCGCGGGCTCCCGCCCCGTACGGTGCACGGCTTTCTGCGCCCGCTGCTGTCGGCGCTGCTGTGCGACCCGGAGCTCACCACCACATCCAGCCGCTGCGCGGACCTCGCGCTGCGCGGCTACGCGCGCGGCCGACTGTGCGTACCGGCGGGCGGGGCAGCCGCCCTGCCACAACTGCTGGCGGACGGGCTGCCGGAAGGGACCGTACGGACGGGTGTGCGCGTCACGGACGTCTCCACCACGCGGGTCAGGACCGAGGAGCTCGGCGAGATCCACTGCCGCTCGGTGCTGGTGGCGACAGGTGCGCGGGCCGCGGCCGCACTGCTGCCAGGCCTGCGGGTGCCGGCGTTCCACCCCGTCACCGTGCTCCACCACACGGCTCCCGCACCGCCGCTCACGGACCCGGCCCTGATCCTGGACGCGGACCGCTCCGGGCCCGTCGCGTACACCGCGGTGATGAGCGAGGTCGACCCGTCGCGGGCGCCGGAGGGCCGGGTGCTGATCTCCTCGACGGTGCTCGGTGCGGGTGCCGGTGCGCCGGCGGCGGATCTGGAGGACCGGGTCCGGGACCAGCTGGCGTCGGTGTACGGGACGCCGACGGACGAGTGGGAACTGCTGACGGTCCACCACACCCCGGACGCGGTCCCGGCCACGCCCCCGCCCCACGATCTGCGCCGCCCGGTACGGGTGCTGTCGGGCCTCTACGTCTGCGGCGACCACCGCGACACGTCCACGGCCCAGGGCGCACTGTTCTCGGCCCGCCGGGCGACCCACGCGATCCTCGCGGACTTCGGCATCCACTGGGGATACGAGCCGACGCCCCTTCCTGCGGCGGCGTGACGGACCGGGGGCCCGCCCACGGGGGGCGGGCCCCCACGTACGTCCGGGGTCGGTGCGCCTGCGGTTGCGGGTGAGTAGGTGCGTGCGCCGTGGTCTCCGGAGCGGGGTGCGCGGCGGGGGCCGCCACACGCACCGGACCCCGCCCGGGAGTGCAGCCCGGTCCCGCCGCCCGCCCAAGGGCCCTGCGGCCCAACGCCACACAAGCGGACCGGACCGCGCCCGAGAAACACCCGGCCTGGCCCAGCCTAGGAACGCGCGCCCCGAGGGCGCCGCCCACCCCGGCCGGGACGGCCCCGGGGGGCCACCACGGATACGCCGCCCACCCGAGGGCACCGTTCAGCCCAGTGCCGCGACGCGGTCGCGATAGGTCCGTACCGCCGACGCGTCGCGGTACGGCTCCAGGCGGCGTTCGAAGTCGCGGATGTACTCCGCCGCCCGTGCCGACCGCATTTCCGCCGCCTGGAGCGCCGCCTCCGCGCCCAGCGCGCACGCCTGGTCCAGTTCGCCCAGGCCCAGGCGGGCCGAGGCCAGGACGACCCGGCAGAACAGGCGGCTGCGCGCGAGCGCAGGCGCTCGCAGCTGGAGCGAGCGTTCCGCATGGTGTGCAGCCGAGCGGTACTGCTGCAGGTCCCGGTGGCAGTGGCCGAACTCGTCCGCGAGCTGCGCCTCGTCGAAGAAGCGCGCCCAGTGCGGCACGTCGTCCCCCGGCCGTGCCGTCTCCAGCGCACGCTCCGCCCGGGCCAGGGCCGCCGTGCACGCCCGCGCCTCGCCCAGCACCCCGTGCCCGCGTGCCTCCGCCGAGTGCAGGAGTGCCTGGACGAGGGGTGGGGCCGAGGCGCCGACGCCCTGTTGGGCGACCCGGGTCAGCTGCACCGCCTCGCGTCCGTGGCCCAGATAGACCGCCTGGCGGCTCATGGTCACCAGCACATAGGACCCGTAGGCCCGGTCCCCCGCCGCCTGCGCGAGCCGCAGGGCCTGTACGAAGTACCGCTGGGCCAGGCCGTGCGCCGCGATGTCGTACGACGTCCAGCCGGCCAGCCTGGTCAGATCCGCCGCCGCCGCGAACAGCCGCCTGCCGGTCACCTCCCCGTACGTCCCGCGCAGCATCGGCTCGGCCTCGTGCTCGAGGTAGCGCACCAGGGCCTGGCGGGCGTGGCCGCCGCCGTACGCGTGGTCGATGGTGCGAAACAGCTCGGCCACCGAGCGCAGCGCCGCGATGTCACCGCTGGAGACCTTCTGGCCGGGTCCCCGGTCGGTGGAGCGCTCGGGTACGCGCTGCCGGGGAACGGACGCCCGCCCCTGCACGGGGATGCGGATCGCCGCGGCGTGCGGGACCTCCCCCCGGCCCACCCGTTCGTCCGCCCGCCCGATCAGCCAGTCCCGGCTCGGTACGACCAGACCGGCGGGCGTGAACGCGATCTTGCGCAGCTCCGCGTGGCTGCCGGAGTCCTTGCGCCACAGCCCGCTGACGATGTCCACGGCCTCCTCGGGCGTGGCCGCGAACTCCAGGCCCGCGTACACCGGCGCACAGGCGTCGAGCCCTAAGTCCTGGGCCGAGAGCCGTCGCCCGAGCCGACGGGTGAACACCTCGGCGATCAGCGCCGGGGTCGTACCGCGTGGTTGCTGGCCACGCAGCCACCGGGTCACCGAGGTTTTGTCGTACCTCAGGTCCAGGCCGTGCTCGAGTCCGAGCTGGTCGACCCGGCGTGCGAGTCCCGCATTGGAGAATCCGGCTTCTGCGATGAGTGCGGCGAGCTGTCGGTTGGGGGTCCGCTGTGAGGTGCGTTCCGTCATCAGCTGTCGGGTCTCCTGCCTTCCGGGCCAGAAGAGGCCTCATGGAACGGCGCGAATTTAGCCTCCCTTCCCGGCGCTACTGCCGCGTTCGCCCTACATTCATCCGATCGTGTGAGGATTGACCACGGCACATGACAGGCGCCGGCCGGCACCCGTAGGGCGCCCGCGCGGAACGACCTGCCCGGCCGCTGCCCTCGGGCCCGCCGTACAGTGGCTGGGGCCCGAACAACTGCAGGGTGAATGTTTAGGGAGGCACAGCAGTGAGTGAGCTGCGGTTCGTCCGACTGGGATTCGGCGGGGAAGCCGTCGAGTACCAGCAGGCCTGGCAGAAGCAGCGCGACGTGCACGCCGCCCGCTTCGCCGACGAGATCCCGGACACCTGCCTCCTGCTGGAGCACCCGCCCGTGTACACGGCAGGCCGGCGTACCCAGGACAGTGAGCGCCCCCTGGACGGCACGCCGGTCATCGACGTGGACCGCGGTGGCAAGATCACCTGGCACGGTCCGGGCCAGCTGGTGGGCTATCCGATCCTGAAGCTGCCGCGCCCGGTGGACGTCATCGCGCATGTGCGGCGCCTCGAGGACGCGCTGATCCTCACCTGCGCGGAGTTCGGCGTCCGGACGTCCCGGGTCGAGGGCCGCAGCGGCGTGTGGGTGCTGGGAGACGCCGAGGACGCGGCCGCGCAGAGCGCCGCGACCGGAGGCCTGTCCCTCGACTTCGACCCGCGCCTGCACGACGAGGAGTTCGACCCGCGCCTCAACGGCCCCGAGTACGCGCCCTCCAACGCCGGCCAGCGCCGGGAGGACCGCAAGCTCGCCGCCATCGGCATCCGTATCGCCAAGGGCGTCTCGATGCACGGCTTCGCCCTGAACGTGAACCCGGACAACACCTGGTTCGACCGGATCGTGCCGTGCGGCATCCGCGACGCGGGCGTGGCCTCACTCGCGGGCGAGGCGGGCCGGGACATCACGATCGAGGAGGTGCTCCCGGTTCTGGAGAGGCATTTGCGCCAAGTGCTGGAGAGCGCGGAGCCACGGCCCCGCGAGATCGAGCGGGCGTCCGCCTGACGCCTGCTCGCGGCCCCGGGGAATGCGCGCCTGCGGCCACAGGTTGGCCACACGTAAGGCCGCACTTTTAACGGGCGTACCCTGGTGTCCGCCGAAGAATCGAAGCTGTAGGGAGCCGGTCGTGTCCGCAGTCGCACCCGACGGACGCAAGATGCTGCGCCTGGAGGTCCGCAACAGCCAGACCCCCATCGAGCGCAAGCCCGAGTGGATCAAAACCCGGGCGAAGATGGGCCCCGAGTACAACCAGCTGCAGAAACTGGTCAAGAGCGAGGGCCTGCACACGGTCTGCCAGGAGGCCGGCTGTCCGAACATCTTCGAGTGCTGGGAAGACCGTGAGGCGACGTTCCTCATCGGCGGCGACCAGTGCACCCGACGCTGCGACTTCTGCCAGATCGACACCGGCAAGCCGCAGGACCTGGATCGTGACGAGCCGCGCCGCGTGGGCGAATCGGTTGTCACGATGGACCTGAACTACGCCACCATCACCGGCGTCGCCCGCGACGACCTGGAGGACGGCGGCGCCTGGCTGTACGCGGAGACCGTGCGCCAGATCCACGCGCAGACGGCGGATCGCGAGGCCGGCCGCACCAAGGTCGAGCTCCTCATCCCCGACTTCAACGCGGTGCCCGAGCAGCTGGCCGAGGTCTTCTCCTCCCTCCCCGAGGTGCTCGCGCACAACGTCGAGACCGTGCCGCGGATCTTCAAGCGGATCCGGCCCGGCTTCCGTTACGAGCGCTCGCTCGAGGTCATCACGCGCGCCCGCGAGGCGGGGCTGATCACCAAGTCCAACCTGATCCTCGGCATGGGCGAGACCCGCGAAGAGGTGAGCGAGGCACTGCAGCACCTGCACGACGCGGGCTGCGAGCTGATCACGATCACCCAGTACCTGCGTCCGTCCGTGCGACACCACCCCGTCGAGCGCTGGGTGAAGCCGCAGGAGTTCGTGGAGCTGAAGGAGGAGGCCGACGAGATCGGCTTCTCCGGGGTGATGTCGGGCCCGCTGGTGCGGTCCTCCTACCGGGCCGGGCGTCTGTTCCAGCAGGCCATGGAGCGGCGTGGCGCGGTGGCGGCCAACGGCACCGTGTGAGCCGGGGCGTTGCGAAGCAGGACCGGCGGCGAGCGGGACTGTGTGAATTCAGGCACAAGTAGTTACCGACCAGTAATGGCCGATTGACGCGGTTCGTACCCTCCCTCGCAGGTCGGGAGCGGGTACGGGCCGCGTCAGTGCGTTCGGACCGCTTCCATGCCGTGCGAAAACGTTTCATCGGTGTTTGACCGGCCAGTCACGCACTGGTAACACCAATCAGTGACCCTGGAATCACGCACCGCTCACACCCACTCGCCGACGTCTCTCCTGAGGGGGACCTCCACCATGCAGGCCGCTCCGGTTCGTCCCGTAAGCGCTACCGCCATCCCGTCCGTCACCGACGCGCTGCGCGCCATGGAGGCACTGCTCCTGGGCAGTGGGCAGCGCACCGCCCGCCGCAACGCATGGAACGCAGTGCTCGAAGACCGGCGCCGGGCCAAGGACCGGGTCGAGGCCCAGCACGTACTGGAGGCCGCGGCTGACCACCGCTCTTAGGCCACGTAAACTTCAGAGCATGGCGAGGAAGGCAAACTCAGACAGCGCTGACGCTGCTGCGAACACCGGGCGACTGAAGCAGATCGCCCTGACGTACAAGATGACCCGAAAGGCCGACCCGAAGGTCGGTCTTGTCGTCGCGGCTGTGGGAATCGTCACCTTCGGTGTCTTCCTCGCGATCGGTTTCTTGATCGACCACCCCATCTACCTGGGCATTCTCGGCTTCCTGCTGGCTTTCCTGGCAATGGCGATCATCTTCGGGCGGCGCGCCGAGCGAGCTGCCTTCGGGCAGATGGAGGGCCAGCCCGGCGCCGCGGCCGCGGTGCTGCAGAACGTCGGGCGCGGCTGGAGCACGACACCTGCGGTGGCGATGAACCGCAACCAGGACGTGGTGCACCGGGCCGTGGGCAAGGCCGGCATCGTGCTGGTGGCCGAGGGCAACCCGAACCGGCTGAAGGCACTGCTCGCGGGCGAGAAGAAGAAAATGAGCCGCGTCGCCGTCGATGTGCCGGTGCACGACATCATCGTCGGCAACGGCGAGGGCCAGGTGCCGCTGAAGAAGGTGCGCACCACGATGCTCAAGCTCCCGCGGGTGCTCACCGGCCCGCAGGTCACGGCGGCCAACGACCGGCTGCGGGCGATGGGCGACGTGATGAGCAACATGCCCCTGCCGAAGGGTCCGATGCCCAAGGGCATGCGGATGCCGCGCGGCGGAAAGACGCGCTGACGACCTACGAACGAGAGAGGCGGCCGGGACGATGTCCCGGCCGCCTCTCTCGTTCTCCCGTGCTCGGCCGCCTCAGATCCGCACCTGTACGGCGCGGGCGAGACGGTCGTGCAGCCCGCGCCCGTCGCGGTCCCAGACCAGCGCCGGGATCGCGAGACAGAGCAGCACGCTGCGGACGACGACCCGGAAGACGCCGAGTCGCTCACCGTTCTCGGCGACGACGCGCAGTCCGAAGAGCCGCTTGCCCGGGGTGAACCCGACGGTACCCACGGTGAGCGCACTCAGCACAAGGAAGACGACCAGGGCCACGTTCGACGCCTTTTGCTGGTCACCGCCCGAGAACAGTCCGTATGCGATCAGGACGCAGAGCCCCCAGTCGACGAACAGCGCACCGAAGCGCCGTCCGAGCGGGGCGATCGAGCCCGGCCCGCTCTCCGGCAGACCGAGCCGCCGGCCCCGGTAGCCGAAGTCGACGCCCATGTCCTCGGCCGCCGCGCGGGGCCCGGAGAGCCAGGATCCGATTACTTGCCTGTTGTCCACCCGTCCACGGTACTGGGCCCGGTTTCACCCCCTGCGGCCGGGGGTTTTTACCGATATGACACAGATGCGTCGCCCGAGAGTGACTCCGGCCCGGTTAACCTCTTCGAAACAAATGGGTCATGCTTGAGAAATCCGGTCTGCCTAAGGTCGGGTCCAGCGTGTGCCACCGCACTGGCCGCACGGACGAGCTGCAAGCCCACCCCTCCCCCGGGTGGGAGTAGGAGGAGTTGGATGTTCCAGAACGCCGACGAGGCCAAGAAGTACATCTCGGACAACGACGTGAAGATGGTTGACGTCCGGTTCTGCGACCTTCCGGGCGTCATGCAGCACTTCACGATCCCGGCGACGGCATTCGACCCGACCGAGGAGCTCGCGTTCGACGGTTCGTCGATCCGCGGTTTCCAGGCCATCCACGAGTCCGACATGGCGCTGCGTGCGGACCTCTCGACGGCTCGCCTGGACGCGTTCCGCCGCGACAAGACGCTGAACATCAACTTCTTCATCCACGACCCGATCACGGGCGAGCAGTACAGCCGCGACCCGCGCAACATCGCCAAGAAGGCCGAGGCCTACCTCGCGTCCACCGGCATCGCGGACACCGCGTACTTCGGCCCCGAGGCCGAGTTCTACGTCTTCGACAACGTGCGCTTCAACACCACGGCGAACGAGGGCTTCTACCACATCGACTCCGAGGCCGGCGCCTGGAACACCGGTGCGGTCGAGGACAACCGCGGCTACAAGGTCCGCTACAAGGGCGGCTACTTCCCGGCCCCGCCGGTCGACCACTTCGCCGACCTTCGCGCCGAGATCTCCCTGGAGCTGGAGGCGGCCGGCCTCCAGGTCGAGCGCCAGCACCACGAGGTCGGCACCGCCGGCCAGGCCGAGATCAACTACAAGTTCAACACGCTGCTCGCCGCGGCCGACGACCTGATGCTCTTCAAGTACATCGTGAAGAACGTCGCCTGGCGCAACGGCAAGACCGCGACGTTCATGCCGAAGCCGATCTTCGGCGACAACGGCTCGGGCATGCACGTCCACCAGTCCCTGTGGCAGGGCGGCACCCCGCTGTTCTACGACGAGCAGGGTTACGCGGGTCTCTCCGACACCGCCCGCTACTACATCGGCGGCATCCTCAAGCACGCCCCGTCGCTGCTGGCCTTCACCAACCCGACGGTGAACTCGTACCACCGCCTGGTGCCCGGTTTCGAGGCCCCCGTCAACCTGGTGTACTCGCAGCGCAACCGCTCGGCTGCGATGCGTATCCCGATCACGGGCTCGAACCCGAAGGCCAAGCGCGTCGAGTTCCGCGCCCCGGACCCGTCCTCGAACCCGTACCTGGCGTTCTCGGCCCTGCTGCTCGCTGGTCTCGACGGCGTCAAGAACAAGATCGAGCCGGCCGAGCCGATCGACAAGGACCTCTACGAGCTGGCCCCCGAGGAGCACGCGGGCGTCCCGCAGGTCCCGACCTCGCTCCCGGCCGTCCTCGACGCCCTCGAGCAGGACAACGAGTACCTGCAGGCCGGTGGTGTCTTCACGTCCGACCTGATCGAGACGTGGATCGACTACAAGCGGACGAACGAGATCGCGCCGATCCAGCTGCGTCCGCACCCGCACGAGTTCGAGCTGTACTTCGACATCTAGTCAAACCCTGACCCAGTGTCAGACAGTGAGGGCCGCCACCCAACCTCTGGGTGGCGGCCCTCGGTCGTGGCTCCGGGAGCCGCACAGGGCACTGCTTGACAAGTGGGGAGCGGCTCCGCACAAGATGCCCGGTCATCACCGTCTGCCTGCGCCACGGAACGGAGCGGCAAGACCGCGTCGTCGCGGTGCGGTAGGCCGCGTACGAGGGCATCGCGGCCACCACCGCCGGCCACAAGCGGGCCGACCGGCCGTCGCCGGGAAGGTGGCCCCGCCGACCTGGAGGGTGACCTCCGGAGGGACGAGGCACCAGCCTGAGGACCAGGGCCGTTTACTGCTGGGCCGCCTCGCGCAGGCGCTTGCCCCGTTTTCCCGTCACCGACTTGATCGGGATCAGCACCGCCCACCACAGCTTCGCGGCCATCGGGGAGACGAAGGCCAGCGGCACGGCGACGGCGAAAACGAGCACCGTCGACGCCAGATCGACCACATCGTTGCGCGCG
Source organism: Streptomyces sp. NPDC002889 (assembly GCF_042888425.1). Classification (NCBI taxonomy): domain Bacteria; kingdom Bacillati; phylum Actinomycetota; class Actinomycetes; order Kitasatosporales; family Streptomycetaceae; genus Streptomyces; species Streptomyces sp. NPDC002889. Next base: position 154,742 of record NZ_JBIAPT010000020.1, on the reverse strand, counting down.
ACGGGATCGGGCGTCGGCGCGCTGCCCAGCCACGGGCGCTTCCACAGGGCGACCGCCAGCCCGAGCTGTGTGGCCCCCATGGCCGCGACGGCGCCGGAGTAGATGGCCACCGACTGCGGCAGGTTCCCGTACTCGGCCAGCAGGGTGGTGGGGAAGGGCATCAGGGCGATCACCCCCAGGCTCAGCAGCCCGAGCCGGATGACCGTCCCATCCACCTCCCGCGTGTACCGGAAGATCTGGTGGTGGCCCCGCCAGAACGCCGCGATGACCAGGAAACTGAGGCCGTACGCCCACAGGTTGGGCGCCACGTCCCCCAGCGCCTCCTCGAAACCGGCGGGGTCCAGCCCACCGGGGAGCGTGATGTCCAGCGCCAGGAGCGTCATCGCGATGGCGAACACGCCGTCCGACAGCGCGAGGAGTCGTGCCGCGCTCCCCTCGTCGTCCCGCACTCGCTGGTGGCCGTCCACAACGCCCCACCCTAAGATCAAAAACTTTGGAATGCCCCGATTGATCCCCTGAATATGCTGAGCCGCCCGCGACAAGGGCCGCGGGCCGGGCCGGTTGCCGTATCTGAAGCGGCCGCCACCCCGGCGCGGGGTGGCGGCCGCTTCGCCCTGCTGTCAGCCGTCGGAGGGCGCGGGAGCCAGCAGCTCCCGCAGTTCGGCCACCGCCTCCCGGAGCCGGTCGGCGAAGGTGCGCATCTGGTCGGCCACCGGCAGCGGCGTGCTCAGGTAGACGTTGAACCGCTCGGGCAGCAGCACGTAGGCGACGCCGATGCACCGGCTGCTGGTCGACCCGAAGCCGAAGTACTGGATGTTGGCGGACGGCGCGGAGCTGGTGCTCAGATAGTCGTCCCGCATCGTCAGCCAGCCCGGCGTCCGGTACAGGGCGGGCTGCTCGGTCACCCCGAGCTCGGCCCCGCGCCGTCGCTGGATGAGCTCCAGCTCCCACAGGTGCTGCTCGGGCACCTGCCCGGCCTGGGACTCCTTCGCGCGTGCCACATGGCCCCGGGCAGCGGCGCGGAAAGCGGCGCGCCGGGTGTCCGCGTCCGTCGACGGGTCGTCCATCGCCGCCACGAACGCCAGCATCTCAGGGGTGACGACGCGCATGGCCTCGGTCCGCCCGTGCCGGTACTGCCGGGTGGCGATCGACTCGTACGTGGCGCCCAGATGCCCCTTGGCCCGCTGATGAGCGAGCTGATAGGCGGCCTGGACGAACGCGTCCGGCGAGACTCCCAGAGCCTTGGCCGCGTTGCTGCCGAAGTCCGTGAACGACACGGTGCGGGTGGCGGTGTTCTCCCCGTACGCGGCGAACGCCTCGGCGGCGGAGCGCACCTGGGCCCGCAAGGCGTCGTCCAGCTCGAACACGAGCGGCTCCAGCGCCGGCAGCCCCTGGGAGCGGGCCCCCGACTGCCGGGAATGCTCCTCGGCCGGGGTGCTGAGCAGGGCGTCGGTGAAGCTGAGGATGGTGGTGCCGTCCAGCTCGCAGTGCTCGACATTGATGCCGGCCCGGCCGTCGCCGAAGACGATGAAGGACACGGCCTTGTCGAACCAGCGGTTGCCGCGGTCCCCGTACAGCAGCTGGTCGCAGGCGTCCTGGGTGTCCGCGGGTGCAAAGTCCTCCAGGGCGACGCAGAACAGCGCGGTCTCGACGTCGTCCAGTGCGCCGGCATTGCGGGGGTGGCAGGCGAGGAGGGACTCACGGGCTGCCGCCCACTCCGCGCGGGCCATGGTGGTGAGGTGCCCCACCGAGGTGTCCGCCGCGGCAGGCTCGGCCCCGGACTTCATCACGGCGCGCAGCCCCGCCTCGAGGTCGTCCAGGCTGTGCGGGACACCGTCCGGGCCGAGCACGTCCAGCCGGAACATGCCGCCTCGGAAGAACACCACGATGTGCCGGGCGTCGGACGGGCCCGGCCACTGCTCGGTGTAGGGGGCTCGTACGGTGTCCTGCTGCGCGCCGGGGATCCGGGTGGCGGAGAACAGGAACTTGTTCTGCACCATCGACTGGGGCGCTCCGCGCTGCACCACCGGCGGGATGAGCCCCTGATCGAGCTGCCGCTTGTAGTGGAGAGCCCCGGCGATGAGCCCGGCAGCCCGCTCACATTGCGCCTGGCCCGAGTCCTGGAACAGGAAGAAGAAGTTGGCGTTGAGCGCGATGCGGTCCCGGCGGCCCAGGTAGCGGTAGGGCCAGAAGGTGTCGAGCCAGCTGTGCACGCCCTCCGTGGCGTCGTACTCCTCCAGCGCCGCGTGCAGCACCCGGCCGGGGCCTCCAGGCCGGAGGAAGGCGGCCACCTCCGCCTCGGTCGCCGCCCGCTCGTCGGCGGTCAGCAGCGGCGCCGACCAGGCGAGAAACCTCTCACAACTCGCCTCCAGCGTGGGCAGGGGCACGCGCGGCAGACTGTCCTCCTGGGCGAAGGTTGCGTTGCCTGCTGCTACGTCCTGACTGATCTTCAATTCCGCTCTCGATTCGGATCGTTGGAAACTGGGTTGTCGTGGGGTCGGGAAAGGAAGAGCTGTGCGTACAGCCAGCCTTCCGCTTCCAGGCCCCGCGCATCCACTCCGGCGGCCGACATGCGCTCGAGGACGAGCGCCTGCTCCTGCTCAGAGGCGAACCGCCGTTGTTTGAATACCTCTTCGACACGAATGGTCCGGTAGCCCAGTCCTGCCAGTGCGTGCTCGACGGGGTCGAAGGGGAACATCCGCAGTACGAAGTGCGCCATCCAGGGCCGGCGGGTGCCCTGGGCCTCGACGACGCGTGTGAGCGTCCGCTCGGTGACGTACCCGAGGCAGCCCGTCGAGATCACCAGGTCCGTCCCGGCGAACTGGGCTCGCTGGCGCGGCGTGGGCTCGTGCGCCTCCAGGTCGGCGTGCACCGCGTCGTCGAGGAACCCGGCGTCGAGCGCGTAGGACAGCGCGCTGCCGGAGGTGTCGAGGCCGACGAAGCGGAGGGGCTGCGCGGGCCGACGCGACCGGGACAGCTCCCGGTCGCGGGCCAGCAGGTCCTCGCGGCTCTCCCCCTCGCGACCGTCGTCGTCGTAGCGCGCGTACAGCTCGTCCATCGTCGCGTCGTACTTCAGCAGGGCGGCGTTGATCCCGTACGAGCAGCCGATGTCCAGCACTTGCGGCACCCGGACGTGCCGGGCTTCCCGGTACTCCTTGATGAGCTTCTCGAAGTAGGGCTTGGCCTGTTGGGGAACGCAGTAGCCGAGCGGGCGCAGCACGTTGAAATAGGCCCGCGGATCGGGCTGCGTGTAGATGTGGTCGAGCGAGACTTTCCCGGTCGCGTCGAATCGCACAGGGCTTACTCCTCCGTGTTGGCTGAGTGGGATACCGGCCGACGGCGCTCGGCGCCCGGACAGGACCTAGTCGAGCAGCCGGTCGCCCCGCACGGCCCGGCCCTCGGCCGCCAGGTGCTCGGGCAGTACCCGGCCGAAGAGCTGCCGGGTCCGTGCCACGCTCCCGATGACGCCGGGGCGCTCGCTGTAGGCGAAGATCGCGGAGTGGCGCGCGACCTCGCCCCGCACGGGGCTCACCCGGTGCAGCGAGTAGCGGCCCTTGAACAGCTGCAGGTCACCGGGTTGCAGGGAGAGGCGCCGGGTCAGTCGCTCGCCCCGGCCGTCCAGTACGTCACGGACGTCGTCGAAGTTCTCGTCGTGGGCGGATCTGATGTTCGGGCAGTACTCGAAGACCCCGCCGTCCTGCGCCTCCTGCGTGAGCATGCTGACAGTGAACTCGTTGGTGTCGAAGTGCCAGGGATGCTCCATGCCCGGCTCGACGACGTTGAGAACCAGTCCGGAGAGCGGGTCCGCCAGCTCATGGAGCTGCGGCAGTTCGAAGCAGTGGGCGATGAAGCGCTGGAACACCGTGTGGGAGTAGAGCCGGCTGATGAGGGAGTCCGCCGGGACGCGGTCCCGCGCGACGAACGCGTTGCCGCGCTGGAAGGTTCTCCGTCCGGGGTGGTCCTGCGGCAGGGCGGAATCCACCGGGATGTTGTAGACGTTGACCGTTTCCACGTCGAAGTGCGCACGGGGGGCGATGGCGGAGCACTCCTGGCGCAGCACATCGCGGAGCGAAGGGCGGATGAAGTCGGGCAGCACGGTGCAGCCGACGGTCAGCAGCTCGCGCCGGGCACGGGAGACGACGGCCTGCCCCTCGGCGCACTCGAGTTCCGACAGGGGATACCGGGCCGTGTCGACCACCTGGTCAATCGTTACGGCTTCCAAAGTACTCATTCGATCCTCTCCACATGCGGGCAGACCGTCCCGAGCCGGATGCGGAACCGCCGGCCCGCGCTTCCGCATCCGGCTCCCCGACGGGGCGGCGAACGAGATCCGCGTGGCCTTCCGGGCCTCCTCTTCGGCTCATCAGTAACTCCACGGAGGAGCAACGCAGTTGAAGCTCCCACAGGGCAGCCGCGTTGTCTGTGACACTTCACACCATGCCGCGCGGCATAATCCGGCCCCGAGCAGGCTCCGAGCCACGGCGAACGGGCCGGCGTGGCGCGGCCGTCCGGCAGGATGCGCCGGTGCGGGTGCCTGAGCGACGACATGGTCACGGTCTCGCGGACAGATGCGTGATGAACCAGTCGGCGGCCAGGGACGAGACGGTTTTCAGGGCCCCCGGTTCCTCGAAGAGATGGGTGGCGCCCGGAACGACCTCGACGCGGTGCTCGCAGCGCATGAGGGCCGCCGCCTCAAGGTTGAGTTCGAGTACGCGTGTGTCGCGGCCTCCCACGATCAGCAGCGTGGGAGCCCGTACGTCGGCGAGCCGGGAGGCCGCCAGGTCGGGACGGCCACCCCGGGAGACCACGGCGGCGATGTCCGCGTCCGGTTCCGCGGCGGTCGTCAGCGCCGCCGCGGCACCCGTACTGGCGCCGAAGAGGGCGACGGGAAGGCCGTACTCGGCACGCAACCAGCCGGTCGCGCCGGTGAGCCGCGCCGCCAGCAGCGGGATGTCGAAGACACGGTCACGGTCGTCGCCCTCGCCCGGGGTGAGCAGATCGAAGAGCAGCGTACCCAGACCGGCCTGCTGCAGAGCCTCGGCGACGGAGCGGTTGCGCGGGCTGTGCCGGCTGCTGCCGCTGCCGTGCGCGAAGGCCACGATCGCGGGCGCGTCATGGGGGAGAGTGAGGTCGCCGGTCAGCGCGGCACCGGCCGCCCGCACCACGACCTCCGGGTCCGCGTCCTCGGCGGGTTCCTCACCGGAAGCGGGGACCGGGTCCGGGGCGAGGTCCATGTGCTCGGCCAGCAGGGCACCGACCTCTTCGTCGGACGTCTGCGAGAAGTCCTGGTACCAGCGGCCCACCGCCCCGAAATCGTCCGGACAGGACAGACAGACCACCTCGTCCGCCTCCTGCCGCAGCCAGGCGAGCGTCTCGGCCGGCGCCAACGGCACCGCGAGCACGACCCGGGCCGCGCCCTGTGCCCGCGCCACCCGGCAGGCAGCCGCCGCGGTGGAGCCCGTCGCGACACCGTCGTCGACCACGACAACGGTCCGCCCTTCCACCGGAACCCTCTCCCGGTGCCCCCGGTACTGCCGCAGTCGCCTCTCCAGCACCGAGCGCTCGGCCTCCTCCACGCTCGCCTGCTGCGCCCGGCCGAGCCGCGCCATCCGCACCACGCCGTCGTTGAGGATCCGCACCCCGCCCTCCCCGATGGCACCGAACCCCAGCTCGGGATGGACGGGCACCCCCAGTTTGCGGACGACGATCACATCCAGGGGCGCCCCCAGCGCACGGGCCACCCGGGCCGCCACCGGGACCCCGCCACGAGGCAGACCGAGAACAACGGGATCCCGCAGCTCGAGCCGCCGTACTTCATCGGCCAGCCGGTCCCCGGCCGCCGCACGATCGACGAACAGCACGGTCCACCTCACCTCCCGGGCCCTCGGACCCGCGCGGAAGCTCCCCTTCCAGCTTGCTCTTCCGTCACGACCCGGGGCGACCGACACTGGGAGACGAGGCGGTGACCCACGATGACCGTCACGATCGCCCTGGCCGGCGACACGATGCTCGGCCGCGGTGTTGCCCGGCAGCTCGCGGACTTCGGACCGCGCTCGCTCTTCGCGCCCGAGCTGAAACCTGTCATCGATCAGGCGGACCTCTTCCTCCTCAATCTCGAGTGCTGTGTCTCCGCCCGTGGCCACCGCGCCCCGCTGCCCGGAAAGGCTTTCTTCTTCCGGGCCCCGCCGTCGGCCGCCGACGCCCTCGCTCTGCTCGGCGTGGACGCCGTCACCCTGGCCAACAACCACGCCCTCGACTACGGCCCGCAGGCGCTCGCGGACACCCGCTCGCTCCTCGCCGACGCGGGAATCGAGGCGGTCGGGGCCGGCCCCGACCTCGCACGTGCCCGTGCCCCTCTCGTCCTGACGGCCGGCGGGCTGCGGATCGGACTCCTGGGCATCGCCGACCACCCCGAGGAATACGCCGCGGGACCGCACACACCCGGCACCGCCTACGCCGACCTGCACAACGGCGTACCGCGCTGGCTCACCGAAGCCGTTCGCGACCTGCGCCAGGACACCGACGTCACCCTGGTCACCGCGCACTGGGGCCCCAACATGGCGACCAGCCCCGTCCGCCACGTCCTGCGATCGGCCCCCGCGCTGCTGGACGCCGGAGCCACGCTGATCGTCGGCCACTCCGCCCATGTCTTCCAGGGATTCACCCGCCACGTGCTCTTCGACCTCGGCGACTTCATCGACGACTACGCCACGGACGGCCGGCTGCGCAACGATCTCGGGCTGCTCTTCCTGCTCACCCTGGACGGCGCGTCGCTCCGGCGCGTCGACGCGTTCCCGCTGGGCCTGCGCTACTGCCACACCCGCCCCGCCACCCCCCGCGAGTACGCCTGGATCCGCCACCGCCTCACCACCGCCTGCGCCTCCCTCGGCACGAGCGTCACGGCCGAGGACGGCCACCTGATGGCCCGGTGGGACTGAGGGACAGACAGCCCATTTTTGCACTAGTTCAAAAGGCGATTGCGGCTAGTGCGTCATACGGATAGGTTCTTGATCATGTCTGCACAGAGCCCCCGCCCCTTGACCCTGACCGGCCGGCACATACGGCTCGAACCCCTTTCCACGGAGCACCTCGACGATCTGTTCGCCGCAGGCGGCGGGGACGACGAGGTGTGGCGGTGGCAGGGCGGGACGGCTCCGCAGACCCCGGGCGAGCTCGGGACGACGCTGCGAGAGCTGCTCGGAAAAGCCGAGCGGGGCACGTACGTACCCTTCGCCGTCGTGCACCTCGCGAGCGGGCGGGCCGTCGGCTGGACCTGCTTCATGGACATCGACGTCGCAAACGAGCGGCTGGAGATCGGCTTCACCTGGTACGGACGCACCTACTGGCGGACCGCCGTGAACACCGAGGCGAAGCTCCTCCTGCTGACCCACGCCTTCGAGGAACTCGCCATGGGGCGCGTGCAGTTGAAGACGGACCACAAGAATCTGCGGTCCCAGGCCGCCATCGCACGGCTCGGCGCCCACCGCGAAGGCGTACTGCGACGCCATCGCCGGCGGCCGGACGGTACATGGCGGGACACCGTCTACTTCTCGATCCTCGCCGACGAGTGGCCCGCGGTGAAGGATCGGCTGGGCGCCCGGGTCGCGTAGGGGGGCGGTACGGGCGACGCTGGCGCCATGAGCGAGCCCGGTCCCCGGCCGCGCCGGGATGCGCCGCGGCCCCCATCGCCTCCGGCGAAGCAGCCCCGGCGGTGGCCATGGGTGCTGCTTGTCGTCGCCCTGCTGCCGGCCGGCGGCTGCTTGGCCGCCGTCAGCCTCGTCGTCGGCGAGGTCTCGGACGAGGTCACGCGGACCGTGAAGGTGAGGTACGAGGTCACCGGGAACGCGAAGAACGCGGCCATCATGTACTCCGTCTGGCGCAACGGGGATCCCGCCACCAGCGAGGAGACTGCCCGGTCACTGCCGTGGCGCAAGGAGGTCGAGGCCGACGGTCTCGGCACGAACGGCGCGCTCGTCGTCACACTCGGCCCCGACGGCGGGCGGGCGACCTGCACCGTGACCGTGGGCGACGGGCCCCCCAGGTCGGCGACCGCTTCCGGGCCCTTGGCAACCGCCACATGCATCGCGCCGTGAGTTCCGCGCCCCGTACCGGCGGGAGCCGGGGTACGACAACCGGGTCGGCTGCGGCATGAAGGCGGCGGTCCGGCGGCACGCTCGCCGTCGGCGATGCGGTGCACGCGTCGTGGAGCACAACGGGCGGGACCCCGGCCGAGCCGGAGCCCCGCCCGTGAGCGCTCAGCGTCCGTAGCGGATCAGTGCCCTGACCATCCGGCAGGTCGTGTCGGACGGCACATGGGCGCCGATGCGCTCGGCGGTCGCCCGTATCCGGCGGTTGTCGGCGGTCGCCGGGTGGTAGACACCCGAGTCGAGCAGGGCGATCGCCAGGCGCATGGCCTTCAGTCGGCGGTTGTGGGTCACGTACCACTCGCGCGGCTGTCCGGCCGGGAGCGGCTTCTTCTTCGGCGGCTGGTGCGCGGATGTCGGTGTGGGCAGAGGCAGGGAAAGGGGCTGTGTCGTGAGTGTGGCAACGGCCATCGGCAACCTCCTGGCGCGGTGGCGGGACCATCCCGAACTACTGTTCAGTCTACTTCCCACCACTGACAATCGCCCCTGGCCAGGCAGTGTTTGAGACGCCCGTGGGCGGTACGGTTGCGGGCATGGAGATCTGGATCAACCCCGCCTGTTCGAAGTGCCGCAGCGCCATCGATCTGCTCGACACGGAAGGCGCCACGTACACCGTGCGGCGCTACCTGGAGGAGGTGCCGACCGAGGACGAGATCCGGGAGGTGCTGGGCCGGCTCGGTCTCGAGCCGTGGGACATCACCCGTACCCAGGAGGACGTGGCAAAGGAACTGGGGCTCAAGGAGTGGGCACGCGACGCCGGTTCGCGCGAGCAGTGGATCACGGCGCTGAGCCGGCACCCCAAGCTGATCCAGCGGCCCATCATCACCGCGGAGGACGGGTCGGCGGTGGTGGGCCGTACGGAGGAGGCGGTGCGGGACGCGCTCGGCCGCGGCTGAATGTGGTCACCGACGGGCCGGCGGCAGGCGGGAGGGGCCCCGGTCCCGGCGTGACGCGGAGCCCGGCCCGGCCGTCACCGCTCGTCCGTGCCCACCACCTTCCCCGTGCCGGCGCGATCCGGTTCCACGTGTTGATCGTGAGAATCGGGGCCGGCAGCTGGGACGGTTCCCGCTCCTCGAACTGCTCGGACGCCTGCGCGTAAACCGCGTCCGGGACCCCGCCGCCGGCGATCGGCGTCACCGCTTCGGCGAGGGCCAGGGCCGCCTGCTCCTTCGGTCAGGAAGTGCCTGGCCTCGCGCCGGACCGCCGTCATGTGCAGGCGCTCCTCGCTCTCGCCCGCCTTGTGGGCGTCGACGGTGCGGGTGACCGGTATCGCGGCGGGACTGCACGCCGTGCTCGAACTGCCGCCGGGGACCGAGCGGGCGGTGGTGCAGGCGGCGGCCTGGCAGGGGCTGGCGGGCGAGGGGCCGGCCGAGTACCGGCATCCGCGGTATCCCGACGACGGCCGCGACGGACTGGTCGTCGGGTACGCGACCCCGCGCCCGAGCACAACTACCCGGCGGCCCTGGACGCGTTGTGCCGTTCCCTGCCACCCGGTTGACCTGCCGTCACCTTAAGGAAAGTTAAGGAAGAGACGGGTGAGAGGGCTGAATGGACGGTTGGGGCTACCCGTAAGTAAGGGCACAGGAACCATCCGGCCGCCGTTCACGGCCGGGGACAGGAGCCCTTACGTGTCGCGCAAGAAGACCCTCAGCGGTAAGAAGAAGATCGCCCTCCTCGTCGGAGCCGCGGCCATGGTCGGCGGTACTGCAATTGTCATGACCGGGACAAGCAATGCTTCGGCGGCCTGTGACGGGCTCGCCCAGGCGATCCGCAACAACGAGAACTTCATCGCCGGCCAAAAGGCCAACCCGGACGCCCAGTCGGCCGCGCGGATCACCAACCGGGAGGCGGTGATCGCACAGATCAAGGTCCAGCAGAAGGCAGCCGGCTGCGCGGAGGGCGCGGGCGGCGGAGACCAGGCGGCGGCCCCGGCCGCGGAAGCGCCGGCTGCGGGCGGAGGCGACGCCGGAGCCTCCGGCGAGGTCGTCTGCGCCGGCCAGAACCTGACGTTCTCCAACGACGGCGGCGCACCCGCCGCCTCCAGCGGCCAGTTCCCCATCGGCACCAAGCTCAAGGTGACCAACCTCGACAACAACAAGACCACCGAGGTCGAGGTGAAGTCGGTCTCCGGCAGCTGCGCACTGCTCAACGCCGCCGCATTCGAGCAGGTCCGTGAGGCCGGCAAGAACGTGATCCGCAACGTCCGCATCGAGAAGGTCGGCGGCGGAGCCGCCGCGGAGGAGCCGCCGGCCGCGGAAGAGCCGCCCGCCGCGGAAGAGCCCCCGGCGGAGGCAGCGCCGCCCGCGGGCGGCGGCGACGCCGGTGCCACCGGTGAAGTGGTCTGCGCCGGCTCGACCGTCACGCTCTCAGGCGAGGGCGGCGCACCCGCCGCCTCCAGCGGCGAGTTCCCCATCGGCACCAAGCTCAAGGTGACCAACCTCGACAACAACAAGTCCACGACGGTCGATGTCACCTCCGCGTCCGGCAGCTGTGCGCTGCTGAACAACGCGGCGTTCGAGCAGGTCCGCGAGCCCGGCAAGTTCCTGATCCGCAAGGCGCGCATCGAGCGCGTCGGCTGACCGGAAACACCGGTTGACTCCCCGCCGGCCGACCCAGGCGTCGGCCGGCCGGGAGACTCCAGGACGGTGCCGCCCCGCTCCCCCTTCCCCACTGTCCCAGGAGGAGCACGCGCCGCCGGGCCGCACACCCGACGGCGGTCACGGCACCGTCCTGGCCAGCGCCTCTTCCGCGCCGGCCAGGATCTCGGTCAGCCTGAGCCCGAACCGCACATCACAGTCGTGCGCATGACCCGTGCGTACGGCACCGAGCAGCCCGTCCACTGCTGCCCGGAACGCGTCCACCCCGTCCCCCCACGCGGCGGGCAGCGTGTGGGTCCCCTGCTCCCCCACGAGCCGGAGACTCACGCCCGCCGCCTTCAGCGGTGCTGCAAGGCCCAGCGTCACGGTGCTCGATGCCCCCGACGCATGCCGCAGCACCAGATGCACGGTGTCCGCGGGTCCCCGTCCCGCGGACACCGTCGTCACATCCCCGAGCACCGGGATCAGCACCGAGAGCGCATGCGGGCCGACGTCCCACAGGGCCCCCTTCTCCCGCCGCCACGGCGAGGCCGCATAGGGGCTGTTCACGCCTGGCGCGTAGAGCGAGCCGAGCCACTGCGCATGGGCCGTGAACCAGCCGCCCACCGCCGCCCGCTCGGCCACCCACGACGCGGAGCCCGCGGCGAAGCGCAGCGTGCAGAACACCACCGAGGCCACCCCGGCGCCCTCCGCCGCCCGCGCGGTTGCCCGGGCCGCCGCCACCGTCGTCGCCAGCGGCTTGTCCAGGAGCAGATGACAGCCGGCCGCGGCCGCCCTGGCCGCCAGCGGCGCCTGGACGTCCGGCGGCACCGCGAAGGCGACGGCGTCGTTCGCGGCGAAGACGGCGTCGATCCCCTCGTCCGAGCTGTACGCCGTCGTCCCATGGGCCTGAGCGAGTGCGGCGGCCGCCTCGGGCCGTCTCCCCCAGACCCCGCCGAACTCGACCTCCGGGTGGCCGGCGAGCGCGGGGGCCTGGTTCCGCTCCGCCCAGGGCCCGGCGCCGATGAGTCCGACACGCAGCGGCTTCGTCACGCGCCCAGTCTGCCGTGGGCGCCCGCCGGTGGGCCCCGCGGCGGAAAATCCCGGGGAACACAGGCCGAACGGTGCTACGTTTCCCGGGCCGGCCGCGGGACTCCGGTGCGACTTCCGAGACTTGCCTGTGAAGCAGTGATTTCGCTGATCGCGCCCCCATTCCCCGGCCGGCTCCGGCTTTTCGGACCTGGTCCGAAAGACATGCCCATAGGGGGAAACAGTGGGGGACGGATCATGGCGGAGACCTTCGCCGACCTGATCGCGGCCGAGGATGTGCTGCTGTTCGTCAATGCCGCCGTCACATCGACCGGGCAGCGCGAATTCCGCTCCGAGGCATTCGAGCAGCAGCTGTCACTGTCCTTTCTGCACGAGTACGTCCGCGTCAACTACCGGCCCGTGTACGCCGCGGCGCTGGCGCTCGACATCAACGACCACAACGCCGCCCTGATCGTGGAGCACCTTCTGCGCACGGCGGGCGAGGCGAGCACGGACGAGAAGCGCACCGAGGGCGCGCTGATCGCCGCCCGGCTGGCCGTACTCCCTCCGCAACGCGTGTACCGGCTCTTCCGAGCGCTGCGCGCCGCCAAGGTCAACAACCGCCGTACACGCGCGATCATGCGCGACTGGCTGGCGGCGCGACCGGACGCCGGCCATGACGCGGTGAAGTACCGCGGCGGCCTGACGACCGCCGCCCGCCACGCTCATCTGTCGTTCGAGGAGGACGAGCTGGGGGACTTCCTGTTCCGTCAGGGCAAGCGAGCGCGCTACGACCACGCCTTCCTCGAGGCGTACCGCCGTGCCCATTTCGAGCAGGCCGCGATCTACGAGCTGCCGTTCACCGTCGCCGAGGGGTTCGCCGCCAAGCACGGCGTTCCGCGGGATCGGTTCATGGAGAGGATCGCGCCGCGCATGACCCGGCTGGAGCGGCTGCGCGGTCAGGGGTCCGGCGCCGAGGCCGCCCGCAGGGTGGACCTGACCGCCATGCCGCTGACCCGGCTGGCCCTGTATGTGCTGTCACTGCCGCTCGATGAGCGGGTCACGCGACGCACCGAGCTGACCGGTGCCCTGCGGGCGGCCGCGCGGCGGGCAGCGGGCCCGTACGCCGGTACGTGGGGCCGCGTCGCCGCCGTGTTGGACGACAGCTACTCCGCGTCCGGTTCGTCCGTGAAGCGCCGCCGCCCGCTCGCGGTCGCGATCGGCTGCCACTTCCTGCTGGAAGCTCTCGCCGGCGCAGGTGCCTACCGTGCGCACTTCACGTCGGGAGCGCGCGATCCGCTGCTCGTACGGCCCCTCGGGCCGACCCCGCTCGGCACCCGGATCCTGGACGCCCTGGAGGACTCCCCGGAGCGGCTGGTGATCGTCTCGGACGGCTGGGACAACGCGCCGCCCGGCCTGGCGGGCGAGGTGCTGCGTGTCTGGCGCAAGCGGCTCGACCCCGACCGCCGCACCAGTGTGGTGCATGTGAACCCTGTATACGACGCCGACGGATTCGACGTCCGCCGCCTGGCGCCGAGCGTGCCGACAGCCGGAATCCGGGACGCGGAGGACCTGGCGGCCCTGGTGGAGATCGCGCAGTTCACCGAAGGCCGCACCGGACTCGCCGAGCTGCGGGCACACCTGGACGAACGGACCGGCCGCTTCCTGGAAGGAGCGACGTGAACAAGCTGGACATGACCGGGCTGACCACCATGCCCGCCCAGGTGTGGGGCGGCATCCGACTGGTGCCGCTGGTACGCGAGGAGCCGGTGGCGGGGCTGCGGCTGCACCGCCGCCTCTACGAGGGGTACGGACAGGTCCAGGTCGGGCCGCGTACCCACTACTGCTCGTACATCCCGCACGGCTTCGTCGCCGACTGGTCGGACGAGGGGGACGAGGAAAACGCGGCGAGCGAAGCAGCCGCGTACGGCACCCAGCTGGGAGGGCACGACGGCGGCGTTCCGGACCGTATTCCGGTGCGGCGCCACCATCGGATGGCCAAGCGTGCCCGCACCAAAGGCGTGGCCCACAAGCGGCTGCGCTTCCTGCCGCTGCATCTCGCGCTCGAGGGCTATCTGGCGCTGCACTTCAAAGGGCCGTCGATCGTGTGGGACGAGTGGTCCCAGCAGGCGGTGCGGCAGGGCCTGTCACCGCGCGCCGAGGCCGCCTACGGCGGCTGGGCGGTGAGCGGTCTGAGCGAGGCACTGCGCATCTTCGAGATCCATCCCGGGCAGAGCGGGGTGCTCGTGTACGCCGCCGACGCGCTCGCCGCCGCCTTCGTGGTGCCGCACCCCGACGACTACCGGACCCTGCACCCGACGCTGATCGAGGACCTGTACGGCGAACTGGTGCACCAGTACGCCCACTTCGGCGCGCCCGTACCCGACTTCACGGCTCACATCCGCGACAGCCCGCATCTGCGGACGGTCGCCGATCTGCGGGCCGCGGCCCGCGCGCAGGAGCGGCTGTGGGCCGAGAACCACGACACCCTCATGACGGACCGGCTGCTGGAGGGCAGGTACGCCTTCGAGCGGGTCTACCGGATGGACGCGTTCAGCCTGTGGCGTTTTCTGCCGTCGTTCCGGCGCGGGCTGCCGGAGCAGCACATCGGTGAGGTGATCACCGACCACAAGGGATGTGTCGCGTACCTCAAGACCTTCCGGCTCTCCGAGGCACAGATCCGGCGCGGCCACCTGCTCAGCACCCTGCACGACCACGGCTGGCATCTGGAGAGCACGGCTGTCGCGCTGGGTACCGGCTACGACGCGCTGGTGAGCCGCATCCACGACGCGGGTTTCGCGGCATTGCTCAATGCCCACGAGGTGGGCCGCAGGTCACGGATGACACGCCGGACCTGACCGCTGTGCTTCCTGCGTAACGTGGGGTTCACACATGGGCAACGGCCGGGAAATCGCGTATTGCGAAGCTGCGCGGCATACCGCGCACCCGCAAAGGATGAGGCCCCGTGACCTTCAAGGCTGAGTACATCTGGATCGACGGCACCGAGCCGACCGCAAAGCTTCGCTCGAAGACGAAGATACTGACGGGCTCCGCCGCCGGCGTCGCCGAGCTGCCCATCTGGGGCTTCGACGGGTCCAGCACCAACCAGGCCGAGGGCCACGCGTCGGACCGCGTCCTCAAGCCGGTCTTCTCCTGCCCGGACCCGATCCGCGGCGGCGACGACATCCTCGTCATGTGCGAGGTCCTCAACACGGACATGACGCCGCACGAGTCCAACACCCGTGCCGCGCTGGTCGAGGTCTACGAGAAGTTCGCCGCGCAGGAGCCGATCTTCGGCATCGAGCAGGAGTACACCTTCTTCAAGGGCACCCGCCCGCTCGGCTTCCCCGAGGGCGGCTTCCCGGCCGCGCAGGGCGGCTACTACTGCGGTGTCGGCTCGGACGAGATCTTCGGCCGTGACGTCGTCGAGGCGCACCTGGAGAACTGTCTCAAGGCGGGTCTGGGTATCTCGGGCATCAACGCCGAGGTCATGCCGGGCCAGTGGGAGTTCCAGGTCGGCCCGCTGGCGCCGCTCGAGGTCGCGGACCAGCTGTGGGTGGCCCGCTGGCTGCTCTACCGCACCGCCGAGGACTTCGACGTCTCCGCGACGCTGGACCCGAAGCCGGTGAAGGGCGACTGGAACGGCGCGGGCGCGCACACCAACTTCTCGACCAGGGCGATGCGCGAGGGCTACGACGCGATCATCACCGCGTGCGAGTCCCTCGGCGAGGGCTCCAAGCCGCTCGACCACGTCAAGAACTACGGCGCGGGCATCGACGACCGTCTGACGGGTCTGCACGAGACCGCCCCGTGGAACGAGTACAGCTACGGCGTCTCCGACCGTGGCGCCTCGGTCCGTATCCCGTGGCAGGTCGAGCAGGACGGCAAGGGTTACATCGAGGACCGCCGCCCGAACGCCAACGTCGACCCGTACGTGGTGACCTGCCTGATCGTGGACACCTGCTGCTCGGCGCTGGAGAAGGCCGGCCAGGTCTGAGTCCAGGCTTCAGGGGAAAGGGGCGCCCGCCGATCCGGCGGGCGCCCCTTTCCGCTGGGGTCCTGCGTTCGAGCATGCCTACGGGCCCGAGGACGATGTGCCGGTGGAGATGGAGGCCGCGGTGGAGGTCTACGGCCCGGCCGCCGGGCCGGTCGCACGGCGGGTCGCCGCCCGGCCCCGCGTCGAATGGCTCGGCGCGCCGGCGCAGTTCCCCGCCGTCGCCGCCGACGCGGCGGACGGCCCGGTCCGCCTGCTGCCGGACTCCGCCACCGCACTGGGCGCGCTCGGACCGGGCGCGGGTCGGGCACCCGGCGGCGGTGGAACGCTGTGCGCACTCCGCCCGGCGCGTCATGTCACCCGACATCCTGGACGACGCGGCACCGCCCGCCGGCCACGAGGTGCGGGCACTGGCCAGGGAGTTGCCGGCAGCCGTGGGCGAAGACGGCCCACGACCGTACGCGACGCCGGGCACGGTGGCCGTGGCCGGACGACAGCGGAGTGTCGACAAGGTCACGTATCAACGTACGAGAGGGCCCTGCTGTGACGACGGTGTGTCTGCTTCAATAGGAGCATGGCCAGCTACCAGCACACCGCGACAGGTCCCAGCGACCTCGAGCCGTTCTGGCCTTCCCGGCAGCACCACGACTTCGACCGGGTGTGTTGCCGCGCGGTGAACGCGCAGGCCCTCTAAAGCCGCTCATCCGGCCTTCGGCCAGCGCGCACGACGTACGTCCGTCCTCTCGACGAACTCGACGACTTCCTCCGCGCGAAAGAGCTGACCTCTCATGGCGAACACCCATACCTCCGCCCGTTCCCTCTCCACCGCCGCCACCGTCCAGGCTCCGGCGGGCCGCCACCGGCTGCGTGCCGTCGACCGTGACGAGGTCGTCGATGTCGCGGACTTCCTTCCGCCGGGGGCCACTTGGCTGCCCGCACCCCAGCACACGCTGCCCACGCTCCCGGGCCGGCCGCCGATGATCGGCTATCTGGTGCTCGTACCGGCCGATCAGCAGCCCGCGCTCGTGCCCGCACCGCAGCAGCAGGCGCCGGCCGGTGACGGTCCTGTGGTCATCGACCCGGTGCAGCGCACGGCCGCGGTGGACGGCCAGTTGCTGGACCTGACCTACCTCGAGTTCGAGCTGCTCGCGCATCTCGTCGCGCATCCGAACCGGGTGCACACCCGCGACCAGTTGGTGACGACCGTGTGGGGCTACGGACACGTGGGCGACGGCCGGACCGTCGACGTCCATGTGGCCCGGCTGCGCCGCAAGCTGGGTGCCGAACACCGCCAGGCGATCCAGACCGTACGGCGCGTGGGCTACAAGTACGCCCCCTGATCCGGGCGCGCAGGGGCCGGGTTCCGGACGTCTCCGGAACCGGGCCCCTGTCGCATCGAGGTGCTACGCCCGGGAGCGCGCCTTCGCCACCGCGCCGAGTGCCATGTCGACGACCAGGAACACCAGCAGGCTGATGCCGAGCAGGGGCACGAGCCATCCGACCAGCGCCGTGACGGCGGCGATCGGCAGCAGCGCGGTCACCGGCAGCTTGCGCCAGGCGCCCCGCGGCATCGGCCGCCCGACGCCGAGCTTGCGGTCCTTCGTCGGCCTGCGCAGCCACCACATGCGGTAGCCCCAGACGATGAGCAGGATCAGCGCGAGGGCGAGGGCGGCCAGGGCGAGCTGGTTGGCGAGGCCGAAGAGCCTGCCCATGTGGACGTCGATCCCGAACCGGGTCAACTTGGCGAGCAGCGGGTAGTCGGCGAACCTGAGCTCGTCCATGACCCTGCCGTCGGCCGGGTCGACGGCGACCGAGTCGAGATGGACCGGGAACTGCTTGTCGGTTTCCTTGATGACATAGCCGCTGCCCTCGGCGGGCAGGGCGACGGAGATCTCCCCCTCGACCCCCTTGGCCGCGGCCGCCTCGACCGCCTTGTCGATCCCGACGTCCGGGCCCTGGTGGGCCGCGCCGCCACCGCCGCCGTGTCCTGCGTGTCCGCCGCCCTCACCGCCGCCGGGCTCGAGTTCGGCCGAGACCGACGGCGTCGCTCCGCCGAGCTGGGTCTGGAGCGCGTCGATGTTCTCGCCCGCGTACTTGGACCAGGTCAGTCCGGTCGCGGAGAGGATGACCAGCCCGGTGACCGCCCACAGGCCGATCGCACCGTGACGGGTCAGGGTCTTGCGGCGGCCGGTCGCGCCGCGCTCGGGAAGGATCAGCTCACGCTTGGTGCGGCGCCTGCGGCCGAGCCACAGCAGCAGTCCGCCGAGTGCCACGACCCACAGCCAACTGGCGGCCATCTCACTGTAGTTGCGCCCGAATTCACCCAGGTGCAGGTTGGAGTGGAGCCCGCTGAGCCAGGCTCGCAGGGGCAGTGCGCCGAAGGAGTCGGTCAGCTCGCCGCGTATCTCGGCGGTGTAGGGGTTGACGAAGACGGCGAGGGAGTCGCCCTCCTCCACCTCCGGGGTGGTCATCAGGACCCGGGTTGTCGCGCCCTCCTCGTAGGAGGGCCACACGGCGGTCACCGTGCCCTCGGGGTGCGCCTTGCGGGCGGCCTCGACCTGGGTCGACAGAGGGACGTAGCGGTCGCCGGCCGGCACCTGGAGCTCGTGGCTGTAGGCGAACTTCTCGGCCTGGAAGGAGAGCGAGTAGAGCAGGCCGGTGACGGCGGCGACGAGCAGCAGCGGGGCGATCAGCACGCCCGCGTAGAAGTGGAGGCGCAGTACGAGCGGGCGCAGTGAGCTCCACAGGGAAGTGGTTCCGGGATCGGATACGGGATCGGTGGCGGTACCGGTCTCGTCCGCCGGTTCGGTGCCCTTGCTGGGGACGTCAATGGACATGGTGGTCCTAGGAGTCGGCGTTGACATGGGGAGAGCGGCCCCAGGTCAGACGGCTGCTCCGGGGGCCGTGGCGCGAGGGAGGAGAGGCGCGGGCGGGCCCCGTCGGACCAGCGTGTGGGCGAGGGCCGTGCCGTGCAGGGGGCGTGGGGTACGGCAGGCGGGACGCGGCGCGGCGCCCGCGGGCCGGGGCAGCCGCACGACGGCGAGCAGCAGGCGCAGCGGGGTGACGGCGAACGCGGCGACGGCGTGCGCGAGCCCGAAGAGCGCGGCCTCGCCGTGGGCGAGCCAGAGCGCGCAGCCGACAGCGGCGGCGAGGTGGACGGTGAGCATGGCGGCGTCGGTGCCGATGCCGGTGGTCATGGACTGAGTGTCCATGCCCGTGGCCCATCCGGCGGTGTCCTGGTGCTGGTGGCCCATGTGGGGGTGCCGGGCGGGCCAGCGTCCGGTCGTGAACAGCAGATGGAGCGCGCCCTGCACGGCGAAGAGCCCGGCCCCGAAGGAGCGGATGCCGCGGCGCCGGCCGGCCGCGAGCCAACCGGCGGCGGCGGTCACGCCGAGCGCGGCGAGCAGTGCGGGGATCGGAATGTCATGCGCAGACAGGGAGGAATGCCCCACGGCGGCCAAAGTGACGGCAACAGCCGCGAAAAGTGCGGCCCGCAAGGCGCGTATCGGCGACCGGGCATCCGTCATGGTCCGCATATGCTGCCATCCCGCAAGCGGTTGCGGCGAGAGCTGCCCCTTCTGGATCATTCACCCCGCAGCGGAATCACTGTCCGCCCCGGGTGGACGCGGGGCACAGTCGCAGTCATGAGGCTTCTGATTCTTGGTGGGACGGAGTTCGCGGGCCACGCGGTGGCGGAGGCAGCGCTCGCCCGGGGATGGGAGGTGACGGCCTTTCACCGCGGACGGCATACCGCTCCGGAGGGCGTGACCACGCTCCTCGGGGACCGGACGGCACAGGGGGGTCTTGCCGCACTCGCGGATGCCGAGGGCGACTGGGACGTGGTCGTCGACACCTGGTCGGCGGCACCGGCCGCCGTCCGGGACACGGCGCGGCTGCTGGCCGGACGGGTCGGCCACTGTGTCCATGTGTCGAGTTGCTCGGTGTACGCGTGGCCGCCGGCGGCCGGTTGTGACGAGAGCGCTCCGGTGGTGGACGGTTCGCCGGACGCGGGCGATGTGCCCTACCCCGAGGCGAAGCGCGGCGGTGAGCTGGCCGTGCTCGACGCGTTCGGCCAGGAGCGCTCGCTGCTGGTGCGCGCGGGGCTGATCATCGGCCCGCGGGAGAACATCGGCCGGCTGCCGTGGTGGCTGGGGCGGATCGCGCGGGGCGGTCCCGTTCTGGCGCCGGGCCCGCGGGACACGGCGGTGCAGTACATCGATGTGCGCGACCTGGCGGAATGGATGCTGGACGCGGCGGAGCGCGGGCTGAGCGGCCCGTACAACCTGGTGGGCGAGGCGGGCCGTACGACGATCGGCGAACTGCTCGAGGCGTGCGTACGGGCCACGGGCTCCTCGGCCGAGCTGCGCTGGACGCCGGCGCGGACGCTGCTGGAGGCGGGCGTCGAGCCGTGGTCGGACCTGCCGATCTGGGTCCCGCAGGCCGAACAGCCCGAGCTGTACAACGCGGTGCACACCCTGGACGTCTCCCGGGCACTCGCGGCGGGCCTGCGCTGCCGCCCGGTCGCGGACACGGTGGAGGACACCTGGGCCTGGCTCACCTCGATCGGCGGCACCGCGCCGCAGCGCCCCGACCGCCCGGTGCTGGGTCTGTCGCCCGAGCTGGAGGCGAAGATCCTGGGCGGGTGAAGCACCCGCGACCCGTGGCAGCGCCCGGCGACGCCGACCGCTGCCACGGGTCTGGGTGCCGGGCCGCTGCGAGGGGTCCGCTCCCGGGTTCGTCCACGACCTTTGCCGTGGGTCCGCCCCGAACCCGGCCCCTCGAACACCGGAGGCGCGGAGGGTCAGCCTGCGCTCACCGGGGCGGCGTGACGCCCATGGCGGGACGGCCGGGAGAGGTCATCCTCGCCGTGTGCCGGTCGCGGCAGCCACCGAAGGCCCCGCGGAGTACGCCAGTTGCGCTCGCCCAGCAGTGCCATTGCCGACGGCAGCAGCACCATCCGCACGATCGTCGCGTCCAGCAGCACCGCCACCGCCAGGCCCACACCCATCTGCTGCATGTCCTGCATCGACAGCGTGCCGAAGACCGCGAACACCGCCACCATGATCGCGGCCGCGCCGGTCACCGCGCCCGCTGTGCGGCGGATGCCCTCGCGGATCGCGGTGCGTGTCGGCGCGCCCCGGTCGTACGCCTCGCGGATCCGTGACACCACGAACACGTGGTAGTCCATGGACAGTCCGAACAGCACCACCAGGACGAACAGCGGCATCCAGCCCTCGATCGCGCCCACCGCCTCGGCGCCGAGCGCCGATGCTCCCCAGCCGTGCTGGAAGACGGCGACCATGACGCCGTACGCGGCGGCCACCGAGAGCAGGTTGAGCAGGACCGACGTCACCGCGATGACGTAGGAGCGGAAGCAGAACAGCATCAGCAGGAACGTCACCGCCGTGATGAACACGAGCACCGGCACGATGCCGCGCTTCAGCTGGTCGTTGAAGTCGACGGACGCGGCCAGTTCCCCGCCGACGTAGACCTGCGCTCCCGTGCCGTCGAAGGCGTCGGGCACCCGGTGCTCGCGCAGGTCGGCCAGCGCGGCCTCGGAGCGGTTGTCGCTGCCGTCGCCGGGCAGCGGCACCTCGATCTCGGCGACGCCCTGCACCGGGTGCTCGGTGACCTCGTCCCGGTCGAACGCGGCGAGCGCGGCCCGTATCCGCGGTGACCGGAGGTCGTCGGCCTTGACGACCACCAGGGCCGGTGCGGGCCCGCCCGGGAACGCCTCGGTGATCTTCCTGTGCGCGACTGTCAGCGCGGCGTCCGAGCCGAACTGCTTCTCCATGCCCAGCTGTTCGGTCTTCATGCCCAGCGCGGGCGCCGCCAGCGCCAGCAGCACCGCGAGCGACGCGAAGGCGAACAGCTTCGGCCGGGCGAGGACGGGCCTGAGCACCGCACCCGCGACCGCGCCGCTCTCGTGCGCACCTTTCCTTCGGCGGCGGTTGAGGAACGGCACCCGGCCCGCGTCGATACGGTCGCCGAGCCAGGCCAGCAGCGCCGGCAGCACCGTCACCGAGCCGAGCATCGCGATGAACACGACGAGGATCGTGGCGAGGGCGAAGCCCTTGAAGAGCATCAGCCCGGACAGGAACATCCCCGCCATCGCGAGCATCACGGTCGCACCGGACACCAGCACGGCCCGCCCGCTGGTCGCGGCGGCGATCCGCAGCGCGGTGTCGGCATCATGGCCCGCGGCGCGCTCGTCCCGCTCGCGCCGCAGATAGAACAGGCAGTAGTCGACGCCGACCGCGAGTCCCATCAGGAACATCACGGAGTATGTGCTCTGGAACAGATGCAGCTGGT
Source organism: Streptomyces sp. NPDC002889 (assembly GCF_042888425.1). NCBI lineage: Bacteria > Bacillati > Actinomycetota > Actinomycetes > Kitasatosporales > Streptomycetaceae > Streptomyces > Streptomyces sp. NPDC002889. The sequence continues at coordinate 132,687 of NZ_JBIAPT010000020.1, read as the reverse complement.
GGCTGGCGAGCGAGAGCAGTCCGAAGGCCGCCATGCACGCGGTGAGCGCGAGCGCGACCGGCAGCAGGGCCGCGACGACCGCACCGAAGGCGACCAGCAGAATGCCGAGCGCCAGCGGCACCGCGGTGAACTCGGCCTTCTTGAAGTCCTCGGAGAGCAGATCGCCGAGCCACTTCTCGGCGCTCGCCTGCCCGAACTGGTGGACCTCGACATGCGGTTCGCCCTGGCCCGCCTCCCGTACGGCGTCGAGCACCGGCTGCACCCGTTCCGCCGCGGTCTTCGAGTCGCCCTTGACCTCGAAGCGGATCAGGGCCTGCCAGCCGTCCTTGGAGGGCAGCGGCGGCTCGATCTTCTGCGCCTCGCCCGTCCTCTCGACGGCCGCCGTCAGCTCGCGCGCCGTGGCCTTCCAGCCGCCCGCCGTATCGCTGCCGACCAGGACGAGCTCGCCGGCCGGCTGGTCGAGGCCGGCGTCGTCGAGGATCTTCCGAGCCCGGGCGGAGTCACCCGTGCCCTGTTCGGACTCGGTCATCTCCACCATCCCGGACGCCCCGCCGAGAACGGTGGCCAGGACGACGAACAACAGCCAGCCGATGATTGCCGTCTTACGGTGGTGTGCGCTCCACACACCGATACGTGCCGCGAGGTTTCGCCTCATGGCCTTCGCCCCCAGAGGTCAGCGCCGATCAGGTCGAGTACGACGCTAGGAATCCGCGGGCCCTCGCCCCAGCCGTCGAAGCCCCCTGTCACGGAGCCACAGGGCGAGGTCGCGGGGGTGGTGCCAGGTACACCCCCATGTGGTGTCGGAGACGAGTGCCCGCGTCCGCGACTCCGGCGACACTGGTGCCCGAGACCGAACAGCGAGGGGAACACGGTGAAGAAGACGAAGGCACGTGATGCGGTGCTGGCCGGCGCACAAGGGCTGGCGCTGACCCTGTTGGCACTGGTCGGATCGATCACGCTCTTTGTCCTGGCAGTGGTCTCCGTCGCGCTGATCGCCGTCGGTGTGGGCGTGTTCACGACTCCCCACGTGTTGACCCTGGTGCGGGCCCATGTCGGCCGCCGCCGGCTGCTGGCGGCCCAGTGGTCGGGCGTACGTATCCCCGCGCACTACCGCCCCTTCCCCCGGGATCTGCGCTCCGGCGTCATCGGCCAGGTCGAGCGCTGCGCGCTGATGCTGAAGGACCCGGCGACCTGGCGGGACATGCGGTGGCTGCTGGCGGACATGACGGGGGGCGCGATCGTGGCGATCCTCCCGCCGACGCTGATCCTGGACGGAATCTTCGGGTTCGTGCTGCTCGCGGGCGTGTGGCAGCCGATCGTCGAGGCCGACGGCGCGTACTGGTACTCGTTCGTGCGGGTCGACAGCTGGGGCACGGCGGGACTCGCCTCGCTGCTGGGTGTCGTCTGGCTGATCGTCGCCTTCCATGTCAACCCGTACCTGGTACGCACACACTTCCGGCTGGCCGGGGCCCTCCTCACCCCCAACCGCGAAGAAGAGCTGGAGCAGCGCATCGGCCGGCTCACCGAGACCCGGCACGACGCCCTGGACTCCTCGGCCGCCGAACTGCGCCGTATCGAGCGGGATCTGCACGACGGCGCACAGGCCCGGCTGGTGGCGATGGGCATGAACCTGGGCACCATCGAGGCGCTGATCGAGAAGGACCCGGCCCAGGCGAAGGAGCTCATCTCCAAGGCGCGTGAGTCCTCCGCCGAGGCGCTGACCGAGCTGCGCGACCTGGTGCGCGGCATCCACCCGCCGGTGCTCGCCGAGCGCGGTCTGGGCGATGCGGTCAAGGCGCTGGCCCTGCGGCTTCCGGTGGCGACCGAGGTCGATGTGGATCTGGCCGGGCGCGCGGAGGCGCCGGTGGAGTCGGCGGCGTACTTTGCGGTGAGCGAGTCGCTCACGAACGCCGTCAAGCACGCGGGCGCGGACCGCATATGGGTCGACATCGCTTACGCGCAGGGCGCGTTGCGCATCTCGGTGACGGACGACGGGAAAGGGGGCGCGGTGATCGGTTCGGGCTCCGGTCTGCGCGGCATCGAACGGCGACTGGGTACATTCGACGGAGTCCTGGCCGTCAGCAGCCCCGCGGGCGGTCCCACCATGGTCACCATGGAGATCCCTTGCGCGTTGTCCTAGCCGAAGATCTGTTCCTGCTGCGCGACGGCCTGGTCCGCCTGCTCGAGGCGTTCGACTTCGAGATCCTGGCCGCCGTGGAGAGCGGACCGGAACTGACCAAGGCACTCGCCGAGTTGGAGCCGGACGTCGCCGTCGTCGACGTCCGGCTCCCGCCGTCGCACACGGACGAGGGGCTGCAGTGCGCGCTGGCGGCGCGGCGGGCACGGCCCGGACTGCCGGTGCTGGTCCTGTCGCAGCATGTGGAGCAGCTGTACGCCCGGGAGTTGCTGGCCGACGGGAACGGCGGGGTGGGCTATCTGCTCAAGGACCGGGTGTTCGACGCGGAGCAGTTCGTCGACGCGGTACGGCGCGTGGCAGCCGGCGGGACGGCGATGGATCCGCAGGTGATCTCACAGCTGCTGTCGCGCCGGGCGCAGGACAAACCGATGGGCGGGCTGACCCCGCGCGAACGGGAGGTCATGGAGCTGGTGGCCCAGGGTCGTTCGAACGCGGCGATCGCGGCCCAACTGGTCGTCACGGAGCGGGCGGTGGCCAAGCACACCTCGAACATCTTCGGGAAGCTGGACCTTCCGGTGTCGGACGACGACAACCGTCGGGTGCTCGCGGTGCTGGCCTATCTCGACCACGGCCGCACGGCCGGAAACCGACGCGACACACCGAACCTACGGTAACCCCCGGCACGTCGCCCGGCATCGACGGGATGCACCGTTTTGCCGCTGGAGATTTCTACGATCTCCTCACGCGGATGAACACCCCACCCACGCAGTCCGTATGGAACGACGCGCTACTTCCCTCCCCCGGGATTGGAGTTCCATGGGACGCAATACGAGAAAACGCTCAACTCTGGCCAACCGGGCGATCGCTGCTTCGGCTGCCCTGATTCTGGGCGGGGGTGGTCTGGTGGCGGCCAATGTCTACGCATCCGCCGGAGAAGGCTGGAACGGCGGAAGTTCCGACAACCAGACCAAAAATGTCAATCAGTCGGCCTCGACAATTGACTGCCCCGACGTCGGTAATGCCCTGTCCGAAGTACCCGATGGGGTACGCGGAGCGGTCGACCGTGAACTGGCCACGCTGGACACCCAGATCACCACGGCATATCAGCGGTTCGCCGACAACAAGGAGCGGATCCAGAGCGACCGCACCTTCGCACAGAATCAGCTGCTGACGCCGCTGAAGAACGAACGACTGGTGATCATCCAGCGGATCGTCTCCATGATCGACCGTGAAGCCCCTCGGCCTCAGGGCCTGGAGCCGATGGCACCGTGCGCGTTGCAGGCCGACGACGCCGACACGAATGCCGGCGATGGCCAGGACCAGAACGGCGGCCAGGACCAGAACCAGAACGACGGCCAGGACCAGGGCCAGGACCAGGGCCAGAACGACGGCCAGGACCAAGGGCAGGACCAAGGGCAGGACCAGGGCGAGGACCAGGGTCAGGGTCAGGGTCAGGCGGGCAACGGCCCCGAGGCGTCGGACTTCGTCGAGATCCAGAACGTGCAGCCCAACGTCCAGAACCCGCAGCAGCAGGACGGCGGCTCGAACGGCACCTTCACCACCGACTGCGGTGTCAACGCCAACGGTTTGTTCAACCCCGACAATGTGATCGTCGCGCCCGGTGTGAGCAACGGTGCGCACCATATGCACGACTACGTCGGCAACCAGGCGAACGACGCATTCGCGAGTGACGACGATCTTGCCAATGGCGACACCTCCTGCCAGAACCAGGGTGACAAGTCGTCGTATTTCTGGCCCGTGCTGCGTCTGCAGAACGGTCAGAACGAGGCCGACGCACAGGCCGATGGCGGCGGCAAGGACCAGAATGTCGGCGAGATTCAGACGCCTTCCGAGGTGACGATGACTTTCGTCGGAAATCCGGTCAGCAAGGTCACCGCAATGCCCCGCCTCCTGCGGATCATCACCGGTGACGCCAAAGCCTTCGTCAATGGCGACGCGAATGCCAATGCCTCCTGGAGCTGCACCGGCTTCGAGGACCGCCAGCTGAAGGACAAGTACCCGATCTGCCCGGAGGGCAGCCAGGTCGTCCGCAGCTTCAAGTTCCAGAGCTGCTGGGACGGTCAGAACATCGACAGCGCCAACCACCGCACGCATGTGGCCTTCGCGGACGACAACGGCCAGTGCGGCAACGGCTTCCAGGCCATCCCCCAGCTCGTGCAGCGGATCGTCTACGACGTGCCGCCGCCGGTCTTCGACGGGGACAACGCCTCGGTGTTCGCGGTCGACTCATTCCCCGAGCAGCTGCACAAGCCGATCACCGACCACGGTGACTTCATCAACGTCTTCGACGAGCAGCTCATGGAGGAGGTGGTGAACTGCATCAACAACGGACAGAAGTGCAACTAGTCCCGCCGTCGTCGGAGACGACGTAGCCGGACGGCATCAGGACCGAGAAGTCGGAACCTGAAGTCAGCACCACCGAACCCAAGCGATCGGGTCGGCCCGAACAGGAAGCGGGCCGGCCCGATCTTGCTGTACGGCCGCGGGCCGGCAGGCCCCGGCCGGCCACCGCCGCACGTGCCGGCCGGACGCCGGCGCGGACGTGCGAAGCGATGGGGGCCGGCCCGGACCGGTCGGACCGACCCCCACCCACAGCCCCGTGCCATCAGCCCCCGTGGTGTCCCTCGTGGCTCTCCTTGCCCTCGTGCCCCTCGTGGCTCTCCCCGCTTCCCCCGCCGCTCCCCGAGTGGTGATCCGCGCCGGTCTCCACCGTGCCGCCGAGCCGGTCGCGCAGCGCCGCGATCACCTTCTCCTCGCCGGACGCGACCCACTTGCGGCCGACGAGATAGGAGCCGCCGTAGTCGTTGGCCGCGTTGATCCACTCGCGCTGACCACGGTCGGTGGCGAAGGTGGTCAGCACATACTTGCCGTCGGCCGTGGCGCAGTTGGCCTGCCGCAGCTCGGCCGCGTCCGTCTGGATGTTCGGCTTGCACGCTGCCTGCTCGGCCAGCTCCTCCAGGGTCCCCGTCGCCGCCTTCGGCTCCTTGCCGTCCGCGACACGCCCGTCGTCGTCGCCACCGGAACCGCAGGCCGCCACCAGGACCAGGGCCACAGCGGCCAGTCCTGTCCGGGCCGCCCGCCACGTGCTGTTATTCGTACTCGTCCGCATCCAGCCATGGTGCACTCCCACCCCCTCTTCGCGCGATAGAACCGGCGGTAACGTGCGCTCCCGCACGCATCTGTTGTCGCCTGAGCAACACAGAGGAGCGCTGATGAACGAGTTGTCGAGACGTACGCTGCTGGGCACCGCGGGAGCGGTCGGAGCCGGCGCCGTACTCGCCGGGCCCACGGCGGCTTTGGCCGCGCCCAGGTCCGAACTCCCGGCCGCCCCTGTCCCCCGGCTCACCACCGGCCCCGCGCTGGCCGCCCTCGGCCGGCTGCTGCCCCGGCACGCCGACCAGTTCCGGCTGCGGATGCTCACCGGGCCCGAGCGCTTCCGGGTCACCGGCTCCACCGGCCGGATCGAGGTCGCCGGCACCAGCCCGGCCGTCCTGCTGACCGGGGTGCACTGGTATCTCAAGTACGTCTGCCGGGCGCATGTCTCCTGGTCCGGCAGCCAACTCGCTCTGCCCCACCGGCTGCCCGCGCCCCGCCGCCCCCTGGAACGCAAGGCGAGCGTCGCGCACCGGTTCGCGTACAACGACACCCACGACGGCTACACCGCCCCGTACGCCGACTGGCCCCGCTGGGAGCGGCTGATCGACGTCCTCGCCCTGCACGGCTGCAACGAGATCCTGGTCACGCCCGGCCAGGAGGCCGTGTACCACCGGCTGCTGAGGGACTTCGGGTACTCCGACACGGAGGCCCGCACCTGGCTGCCCGCGCCGTCGCACCAGCCGTGGTGGCTGCTGCAGAACATGAGCGAGTACGGCGGCCCGCTCTCGCACGGGCTGATCGAGCGGCGCACCGACCTCGGCCGGCGCATCGCCGACCGGATGCGGGAACTCGGTATGCACCCGGTGCTGCCCGGCTACTTCGGGACCGTCCCGGACGGCTTCGTCGCCCGTAACCCCGGCGACGCCCGTGTCGTCCCCCAGGGCACCTGGAACGGTCTGCGCCGCCCCGACTGGCTCGACCCGCGTACGCAGAGCTTCGCCGATGTCGCCGCCGCCTTCTACCGGCACCAGGGGGAACTGTTCGGCGAGGTGAACCACTTCAAGATGGACCTGCTGCACGAGGGCGGTACGGCCGGTGACGTCCCCGTGCCGGCCGCGGCGCGTGCCGTGGAGAGATCGCTGCAGAGCGCCCGGACCGGCGCGACCTGGGTGATCCTCGGCTGGCAGTCCAACCCGCGTCCGGCGCTGCTGGAGGCGATCGACACCGAACGGCTGCTGATCGTCGACGGTCTTTCCGACCTGGACACGGTGATCGACCGGGAGAAGGAGTGGGGCGGGGCGCCGTACGCGTTCGGCACCATCCCCAACTTCGGCGGGCGTACGACGATCGGCGCGAACACCGACCGGTGGACGGAGAAGTTCACGGCCTGGCGCGACAAGCCCGGCAGCGCGCTGGTGGGCACCGCGTACATGCCGGAGGCCGCCGAGCGCGACCCCGCGGCCCTGGAGCTGTTCAGCGAACTGGCCTGGCGCGAGGAGAAGATCGACCGCGAGGAGTGGTTCGCGCAGTACGCGCAGATCCGCTACGGCGGCGAGGACCCCTCGGCCCGCGCCGCATTCGGCGCACTCGCCGCCACCGCCTACAAGCTGACCAGCACCGACGGCCGCCCCTACGACTCGCTGTTCTCGCGCCGCCCCAGCCTCACCTCGGCCATCGGCACGGCCTTCGACCCGGCGGGTTTCGACCGGGCGTTCGCCGCGCTGCTGAAGGTACGGCCTTCGCTGCGGGAGAGCGACGCGTACCGCCACGATGTGACGGACCTGGCCCGCCAAGCCCTCGCCAACCGCTCCCGCACGCTCCAGCTGCCGATGCGGGCCGCGTATCTGGACAAGGACGTGGATGCCTTCCGCGCCCTGAGCGCGCTGTGGCTGAAGATGATGCGGCTGACCGACACCATGGCCGGCTGCCACCGCTCGTTCCTGCTGGGGCCATGGCTGGAGGACGCCAAACGGCTGGCCACCGGCCCCGAGGAGGCGGTGGAGCTCGAGCGCACGGCCCGGGTGCTGATCACCACCTGGGCGGACCGGGCGGCCGCGGGCCAGCTCAGCAACTACGCCAACCGGGACTGGCAGGGGCTGATGAACGATGTCCATGTCCCGCAGTGGGAGGTGTATCTGACCGAGTACGCCGCCGCGATGTCCGAGGGCCGTGCCCCCAAGGCCTTCGACTGGTACCCGTCGGAGGAGGCATGGACGCGGGAGAGGACCACGTATCCGGTGCGGGCGACCGGTGACGCCCACCGCATTGCCCAGCGCGTCCACGACACCCTGGCCCGCGCCCCGTACCAGGGTTTCGTGTCCGTGAGCGTGGACCCGCCGGCGTTCACCCCCGGCAGCACCGGCACGCTCACGGCCGACTTCCGCAACTTCAACGGGCTGCGCGCCACCGGCCGTGTCGACTTCGAGCTGACCGGTCTGGACGCCGTGGCGCAGGGCGAACCGTATCTGGACAGCGTGCCGGAGGGCGGCAGCGGCAAGGTCTCCTGGCGGGTGACGGCCCCGGACGAGCCTCTCACCGAGCCGCTGGTGCCGATGCCGTACGCGCTGCGCACGCAGTACGGGCCGCGTGGCGAGGAACGGGTGGCGGTCACCCAGCGCAGCAGTGTGCATCTGGCCTCGCCGCTCGCGGCCGGGTGGCACACCTTCACCAGCAACACGGCCGTCTTCGGGCAGGCCGGCGAGCGCTTCGCGATCAACGGCGCGGGCAACGACCTGTGGCGGGGCACCGCCCAGTTCGGCACCGCCTACCGGCCCGGCGCGCTGACGCAGGGCAGGAGTGCGGTGGTGCGGGTGGACGCGCAGGAGAACACAGGAAGTTGGGCGAGGGCGGGCATCGTCGTGCGCAACAGCCTCGGGCAGGCGGGGGGCACGGGTTTCCTGAATCTGGCGGTGACCCCCGGGCAGGGTGTCGTGCTGTCGTACGACACGAACGGCGATGGAACCCTGGACACCTATCGGCGCCTCACCGGCATCAAGGCCCCCGTGCTGCTCAGGCTGACCAAGAACACGGGAACGTCCTTCACCGGAGCGTGCTCCACCGACGGCGGCGCCACCTGGCGCACGATCGCCACGGTGTCCGTGCCGGGGGCGGTGGCCGGCCAGGACGTGGGGTTCTTCATGAGCGCCACGAACGGCGGCAGCGGGGCGCGGGGCACGGTCGCCTTCAGCGGATGGTCGCTCACGTCCGGCACCGCCGTCGTCGGCTAACGTGCCCTAGGAAACGGGACACAGTCGGAGGATTGTGCAGATAACGGCCCCACGGACCGTACGGGCCGTCCGAGCAGTCAGGGAGCCGCCGCGCCATGAACGCGATCCCCGCCACCACCGTCGCCAACCTCCGGGATCTCGGCGGCACGCCCCTGACCGACGGCCGGTCCGTACGCTCCGGTCTGCTCTTCCGCTCCGGGCAGCTCGACCGGCTGGACGCCGCGGCCGACCGGGCCGTCGCCGCCCTCGGGGTGCGTACCGTCGTCGACTTCCGCACCCGGGCCGAACGCAGCGCCCGCCCCGACAAGATCCCCGTGGGCGGGCGGCTGCTGCTCGCCGATGTGCTGGCGGACCAGGTGACATCGGGCCGGATGCCGCCGGCCGCCCGGCTGCGCCAGCTGCTGTCCGACCCGGCCGTCACCGAGCAGGAGCTGGGCGGCGGCCAGGCACAGACCCTGTTCGGCGACATCTACCGCTCCTTCGTCACCACCGACTCGGCCCGCGCCTCCTACCGGGCGTTCCTCAACGAGCTCGCCGAACCCGGGGCCGCTCCGCTGCTGTTCCACTGCACGGCGGGCAAGGACCGTACGGGCTGGGCCGCGACGATCGTGCTCACCCTGCTCGGGGCGACGCCCGAGACCGTGGAGGCCGAGTACCTGGCCGTCAACACGGCGGTGCGGCAGGCGTTCGCGCCCATGGTGAAGGGGTTCACCGCACAGGGCGGCGAACCGGAGACCGCGCTGGCGATCATCGGCGTGGTCCCGGACTACCTGGAGGCAGCGCTGGACGAGGTCGATGCGCGTTACGGCAGCATGGAGAAATACGTACGCGAAGGTCTCGGCGTCCCGGCCAAGGCGCTGGAGCGGATCCGCGCGCTGCTGACCGTCACGCCCTGAAGAGGGCTTCCCTCACCCGCCGCCGCGAGTCCGCCTGGTGACCATCGGACGATTCGCTCGTTCAGCTGAACGTGCGCCCACAGGATGTCGTCACCGTTCCCGCCCCGTCCGCGGACTCCCCCGCTCCCGCCCCCGTCGAGGTCGAGCAGGCCGAGGCGGCACTGATCGAGCACTACCCCCGTCTCGTACGGATCGCCTATCTCGTGCTGCCCCCGTCGCTCGGCCGCAACCGGCGTGTGCTGACCGCACACGCCATCGCCCAGCGCTCGCTGCCGCGCGCCCGCACCGCCCCGGCGGCGGGCGGGGTCCCGCACCCGCGAAGCGCCACGGGCGCCGCCGACCCGGGCTATGCGTATGTACGGGGCCGGGTGCTGCGCCAGGCGCTGGAGGCGGGTCTGCCACTGCGCCGCCTCGCGCGGCCACGGCGCGCCCAGTTCCCGCCGCTGCTGCCGCATGTGTGGGGGCTGCGGGTCTTCCCCCGGTCCGGCGGGGCGGACGAACTCGCCCTGGACCAGCGGCTGTGCGCGCTCTCCGGGCCCGCGAGGGCCGCGTACGTGCTGCGCCGCCTGGAGGGGCTGACCGTCGCGGAGGTGCGCGGCGCCCTCAGCGCCGCCGGGGTCGAGGACGTGGAGGCGGCGCTGACGGACGCAAACGGTATGCGCGACCAGGACGGGCAGGGCGCCGGGCGGGCCGCTGCGCTGCTCGGCTCGTCCGAGTTCGACCCCTGTTCACTCCAGGTGCGTCCCCCCGACCTGATGCGCCGCCGTCAGCATGCCAAGGCGGCCCTGGTGGCGGTCGCGGCGCTCACGGTGTGCGGGGCGCTGCTCGGGCTGCCAGGCGACGGCTGGGGTCCGAACGGCGCGGCGGCCCCTGTGTACGCCCGTAATCCTGCCGCCGAAGCGGCACTCGACCCGGGCCGGTTGACCCGGGTCTCCCCCACGGCGTGGCAGGTCTCCTCCCGCCGGGACTTCTCCGTCTGGCCCACGCGCGGCACGCACACCGAGGACCGCGCGCTGCTGCGCCGGGCGCTCGCGGTCTGGGCCAGGCCCGGCAGCGGCGTCCAGGTCTCCGCGACCCCCGGCACCCCGTCGGGCCCACCGATGGGGCCCGCGCAGCTGCTGTTCGCGGGCGAGGTGGACCGGGCGCGGGTGGTGCTGCTGTACGACGGGCTGCGGGTGGCCCGGTACGCCGAGCCGGTCGGCGACGACGGCCTCGACGGCGGTGCGGCGCTCGACTTCGCGCGCACGGACGGCGCGGACGCGGCGTCCGCGAGTGCGCTGGTGGCCGGCCGCACCGACGGCAATGTCCGTTATCTGACGGCTCCTTGGGTACGGCGGGCCACCGTACGGGAGCTCCTCGACCCGACCGGCGATCCGCGCCCGCTCGCGCGGGACGCCGACGGTGTCACGGCCCCGCTGCCGAGCCCCGCGCAGGCGCGCGAATGCGTGGCCTGGGAAGCGCTCGAGCTGGACGACGGGAGCGCCGCCCGGGTGCTCACGGACCTCGGCGAACTGACCCCCGCCCGGCTCACCTACGGTCCGCCGGGTGCCCCGAAGGACGTCACCGCGGCGGCGGCCCGTGCTGCCTGGGCTCGTACGGCCTGCCTGCTGCCCGGGGTGCGGACGCACGGGGTGCGCAGCGTGAACTCGTGGCAGTACGCGCAGCAGGCGCTGCCCGAGGCGAACGGCACCGCTGCCTGGCTGTGCACGCGTGCAGAGACCTGGCGCGGTACGGGCAGCCGGGTCATGACCCAGTTCCAGCCCCCGGCGCCCCGGCCGGACGCCCCGGGCGCGATCGCGGCGCGAGCGGAGGACTCGCCGTCCTGCGGAGTGCGGGAACCGCGGGTGCTGGCCGGAGTGCTGTGGAAGTCCCGGGCGGGGCAGTGGTACGTGCTCGCGGCGGGCAGCGAGCAGTTCGGCTCGCTCGCGGTGTCGGGCGGGGTGGAGGGACAGACCGCGGGCCGGATGCTGGCCGTGCGTGCGAAGGAGGGGACGCGGGCGGAGCTCACCGGCCGCCTGCCGGACGGGACCCGCGTCGGTGCCCTCGACTGAACCGGCCCGGCTGCGGGCGTGGTGCCGGACCTGCTACAACGGCCCTGTGGGGGCGGGGACGGGGTCATGGACTTGTTCCGAGGGGCCGGCCTGCGTCGCGCGGCCGGTACTCAACCCATAGGACGGAGCCCTTCCGCTCAGTCGGTAGGGTGTTCGCATGACGACCGGGGTGCGGCGACGGATGGGCGTCGATGAGCGCAGGCGGCAGCTGATCGGTGTGGCGCTGGAGCTGTTCAGCCTCCGCTCCCCCGACGAGGTGTCGATCGATGAGATCGCGGCGGCCGCGGGGATATCGCGGCCGCTCGTCTACCACTACTTCCCGGGCAAACAGAGCCTGTACGAGGCGGCACTGCACCGGGCGGCCGACGAGCTGGCCGGGCGGTTCGAGGAGCCGCACGAGGGGCCGCTCGGGGCGCGGCTGCTGCGGGTGATGGGCCGGTTCTTCGACTTCGTCGACGAACACGGCCTCGGATTCGCCGCGTTGATGCGCGGCGGCCCGGCCGTGGGTTCCACGGCAACCAACGCGATGATCGACGAGGTGCGGCACGCTGCGTACCGGCAGATCCTGGCCCATCTGGCGATCGAGGACCCGTCGCCACGGCTGCAGTTGGTCGTGCGCTCCTGGGTCTCGCTCGCCGAGTCGACGGCGCTGCTGTGGCTGGACGGCCGGCAGGTGCCGCGCGCCGAGCTGGAACTGCAGCTGGTGCACGACTTCGCGGCGCTCAGCGCGGTGAGCGCCGCGTACGACGACGACATGGCGAAGCTGCTGATACGCATCCTGGCGGACGAGCCGGCCGAGGGACCGTTCGGCGATCTCGTCGAACGGCTCATGGCACTGGCGCCCGCGGTGACGAAGGTGCCCGCTCAGCGCCTGCGGTAGGAGGCGTCCAGTTCACGGACCTCGGCGGAGAGGACCACGGTGACGTCGCCGGCCGGCCTCAGATACTCGGCCAGCAGATCGAGTACGACCTCGGACAACTGCGCCTTGACCTCCGGGGTCCGGCCCGGCAGCAGCGCGATGCCGATGTGGACGACGGCGTCCTCGGCCGTGCCGGCGGCGACGACGGTCTCGTCGACGCGGCGGAACCGGGTCTTGCAGGCGGCCAGTTGGGCCTCGGCGGTCTCGGCGATCAGCGGGTGCAGCGCCAGCGCGAACCCCTGACGGTCGAAGAAGGACTCCAGGTTCTGCGAGTAGTCGACGGTGATCTGGGGCATGGCTTCGCTCCGGTGGCCGGGTCGGTCATAGTCTCTTGTCATGATCGCCGACTCCGCCTTCCGACGTGCCGCGGACACCACCGCCGATGTGACCGCCCTGGTCGCGCTGTACGACGACGCGGCGCACTGGATGCTGCGCAGGGGAATCGACCAGTGGAAGCCCGGCGGCAAGGACGCCGCGCACTTCCGGCGCCGGATGAAGGAGGGCGAGGTCTGGCTGCTGGAGCAGGCAGGGCTTCGGATCGCGGGAGCGTACGAGGTGTGGTGGGACGACGAGCCCGCGTGGGGAGTTCAGCCGCCGGTCGCCGGATATGTGCACCGTCTGATGACCGCCCGTGGGCAGGCGCCGACCGGGTCGGGGCGGGTGATGCTCGCCCATGCCGAACGGCGCATTGCCGCCGCCGGGCGGGAGTTGGCACGGCTGGACTGTCTGAGCCGCAACCCGCGGCTGCGGACGTACTACGAGGCCGCCGGGTACCGCGTCGCCGGCGAGGAGCCCGCCAAGGCGGCCGCTGACGGCAGCCGTTACGGGGTACTGCTGCTCGAGAAGCGACTCGCCTGATGGGCAGCCGGAAGGACGACCGGTACAGTCCGATCCTGTGACCGCTCCCGCGCGCCTGGCCGACATCGCAGCCCAGGCGGGGGTCAGCGAAGCGACGGTGAGCCGGGTTCTCAACGGGAAGCCGTCGGTCGCCGCGACCACCCGCCGGTCCGTGCTCGCCGCACTCGACGTGCTCGGGTACGAGCGGCCCGTACGAGTGCGCCGGCGCAGTGCGGGCCTGGTCGGCCTGATAACCCCCGAACTGGAGAACCCGATCTTCCCCGCGCTCGCGCAGGTGATCGGGCAGGCGCTGACCAGGCAGGGCTACACGCCGGTGCTGGCGACCCAGACGCCGGGCGGCTCCACGGAGGACGAACTCACCGGGATGCTGGTGGACCGAGGCGTCTTAGGAATCATCTACGTCTCCGGGCTGCACGCGGACAGCACCGCCGACATGCGGCGTTATGATCGACTTCGTTCACAGGGCGTCCCTTTCGTCCTGGTCGACGGTTTCTCCCCGAAGGTGCAGGCGCCGTTCATCTCCCCCGACGACCGGGCGGCGATGCGGCTCGCTGTGACTCATCTGATCTCGCTCGGTCACACCCGGCTCGGCCTGGCCCTCGGACCACGGCGTTTCGTCCCCGTACAACGGAAGATCGAAGGGTTCGTCGAGGCCGTGGGGGACCAGCTGGGGCCGGCTGCGCGGGTGATCGCGACCGAGCTGATCCAGCATTCGCTCTACACCCTGGAGGGCGGCCAGGCGGCCGCCTCCGTACTGATGGACCACGGCTGTACGGCTGTTGTCTGCGCCAGCGACATGATGGCCCTGGGGGCGATACGGGCGGCGCGGCAGCGCGGGCTCGAAGTGCCCGACGACATCTCCGTGGTGGGATTCGACGATTCGCCGCTGATCGCCTTCACGGATCCGCCGTTGACCACGATCCGCAAGCCTGTGCCCGCGATGGGCCAGGCCACGGTCCGCACCCTGCTGGAGGAGATCGGCGACAGCCGGCCCACCGGGGCGCCGCCGGCTCAGCGAAGGACTCCCGTTCACGGCGAGTTCGTCTTCATGCCGGAGCTGGTGGTTCGCGGTTCAACGGCGGCTGCTCCCGCTTCCGCGACGATTTCCGCACCCCTGGGGTGACCTGGGGGGGGTAAGTCGTCCGTAAGGTGTACCGCGTGCGGCCTGAACCCGACCGAGGGATGATCAGTGGTGAGCCGTGTATCTGGCAGACTCTCGTCCCATGGGTGAAGCGACCGTGAAGACTCTGGAAGGCCGGACGGCGACCCCGTCACCCATGGTGGACGACGAGGCCGCGCAAACTCCTGCCCGCACCCGGCAGCGCACTCCCCGCGCCCCCCGGTCGCCCCGCCGCCCGCGGATCTGGTTCGAAATCCTGCTGATCGCGGTCAGTTACTGGACGTACTCCCTCATCCGCAATGCCGTGCCGGAGCAGAAGAGCCAGGCGCTGCGCAACGCGGACTGGATCTGGGACGTCGAGAGGACCCTCGGCATAGCAGTGGAGCAGACGGTCAACCACGCCGTGAACTCGGTGACATGGCTGATCGTGTCGATGAATTACTACTACGCCACGCTGCACTTCATCGTGACCATCGGCGTGCTGGTGTGGCTCTACCGCTGGCACCCGGGCCGTTACGCCGCCGCCCGACTCGTCCTGTTCTGTACCACCGGTGTGGCACTTGTCGGTTACTACCTGTACCCGCTCGCACCGCCTCGGTTGATGAACGGCCAGCGCTTCATCGACACGGTCCTGGTCCATGAGACCTGGGGCTCGATGGCCTCCGGCAACTTCAAGAACATGTCGAACCAGTACGCGGCGATGCCCTCGATGCACATCGGGTGGTCGCTGTGGTGCGGCATGATCATCGTCGCGCTGGCCACCGCGCCCTGGGCCAAGATCCTCGGCGTGCTCTACCCGACCCTGACGCTGGTCGTCATCGTGGCCACGGCGAACCACTTCTGGCTGGACGCGGTGGGCGGCATGATGTGCCTGGCGTTCGGCTTCGCGGTCTCCTACGCCTGGTTCCGGGCGCTGCCGCACCAGCTGCCCAAGCTGGCGCCGGCGCCCTCGGCCCTGCCGCGCGACCCGAACAACGGCCTGCGCCGCTTCCTGCCCGCCGCACGCACCTGAAATCCCCGGGGCTCGGGCTCTCCCTGCCCGAGGATGCGGTGCCTGCGGACGCCCTGCCCAAGGATGCGGTGCCCGAGGATGCGCTGCCCGCCCGGGCACACCCCGCGCTCCCGGCGCTCTCGGACCCGCCCCGGCCCTACGCCCCGTAGAACAGCTCCTCCATCACCGCGCGTGCACGCCGTGTGATGCGCCGGTAGTCGTCGAGCATGTCGCCCACATGTCCTGGCCCGTACCCGAGGTAGCGCCCCACCGCGGCCAGCTCCCGGCCGTCGGACGGGAAGGTGTCTCCGGCGCGGCCGCGTACCAGCATCACGGCGTTGCGGACCCGGGTCGCAAGGACCCAGGCCTCGTCCAGGATCTGCGCGTGCTCCGTGTCGATCAGGCCCGCCGCGTGCGTGGCCGCCAGCGCCTCGCGGGTGCGGGGCGTGCGCAGACCCGGCTCCGCCCAGCCGTGGTTCATCTGGAACAGCTGGACCGTCCACTCGACATCGCTGAGACCGCCTCGGCCGAGCTTGGCGTGCAGCATGGGGTCCGCGCCCCGCGGGAGCCGTTCGGACTCCATACGGGCCTTGAGGCGGCGGATCTCGCGTACCGCGTCCTCGCCGAGACCCTCCGCCGGGTAGCGCAGCGGATCGACCAGCTCCACGAACCGGGCCGCGAGCTCCGGATCGCCCGCCATGGGCTCGGCGCGCAGCAGCGCCTGGCTCTCCCACACCAGCGACCAGCGGCGGTAGTAGGCCTCGTAGGAGGCGAGTGTGCGCACCATGGGACCGCTCTTGCCCTCGGGCCGCAGATCGGCGTCGATCAGCAGCGGCGGGTCCGCGGTGGGCAGTTGCAGCAGCCGGCGCATCTCGGTGACGACGGTGTTCGCGGCCTGCGCGGCCTCCTGCTCGTCCACGCCCTCGCGCGGCTCGTGGACGAAGAGCACATCGGCGTCGGAGCCGTAGCCGAGCTCGTGCCCGCCGAAGCGGCCCATGCCGATGACCGCGAACCGGGTCGGCAGGGTGTCGCCCCACTCCTCGCGCACGGCGGCCCGCAGCGCGCCCGCGATGGTGGCAGCGGTCAGGTCGGTGATCGCGTTGCCGACCCGGTCCACCAGGGCACCCGGGTCGGCCTCGGCGGGGCTGTCCTCGGTGCCGTACGAGCCGATCAGATCGGCTGCCGCGGTCCGGAACAGTTCCCGGCGGCGTACCCCGCGGACGGTGGTGACGGCGGCCTCGGCGGTGTCGGCGCGCCCGACGGCGGCCAGCACCTCCTGCTCCAGATGGTCCCGGCCGCGCGGCACCAGGCCCTCGGGGTCGCCGAGGATCGCGACCGCCTCGGGGGCGCGCAGCAGCAGGTCGGGGGCGAGCCGGCCGGCGGACAGCACGCGCGCCAGGTTCTCGGCGGCGGCGCCCTCGTCCCGCAGCAGGCGCAGGTACCAGGGCGTCTTGCCGAGTGCGTCGGAGACCTGGCGGAAGCCGAGCAGTCCCGCGTCCGGGTCGGCCGAGTCCGCGAACCAGCCCAGCAGCACCGGCAGCAGCGTGCGCTGGATGGCTGCCTTGCGGCTCACGCCCGCGGTCAGCGCCTCCAGGTGGCGCAGGGCCGCGGCCGGGTCGGCGTAGCCCAGGGCCTCCAGACGCTGGACGGCCGCCTTCGGGCTGAGCCGGATCTCCCCGGGCGCCAGCTGCGCGACGGCGTCCAGCAGCGGCCGGTAGAAGATCTTCTCGTGCAGTCTGCGCACCACGGAGGCGTGCCGCTTCCACTCCTTGGTGAGGGTGGCGACGGGGTCGGTGCGCATCCCGAGGGAGCGGCCGAGGCGGCGCAGATCGGCCTCGTCCTCGGGCACGAGATGTGTGCGCCGCAGCCGGTAGAGCTGGATGCGGTGCTCCATGGCGCGCAGAAAGCGGTACGCGTCGTCCAGCTGGGCCGCGTCCGCCCTGCCCACGTAGCCACCGGCCGCCAGAGCCTGGAGCGCCTCCAGGGTGGAACCGCTGTGCAGGGTGGCATCGCTGCGGCCGTGCACCAGCTGGAGCAGCTGTACGGCGAACTCGACGTCGCGCAGTCCGCCGGGGCCGAGTTTCAGTTCGCGCTCGACCTCGGCCACGGGGATGTTGTCGACGACACGGCGGCGCATCTTCTGCACGTCGGGCACGAAGTTCTCGCGCTCGGCGGCCTGCCACACAAGGGGGGCGACGGCCTCGATGTACTCCTCGCCGAGGATCAGGTCGCCGGCCACCGGCCGGGCCTTGAGCAGGGCCTGGAACTCCCAGGTCTTGGCCCAGCGCTGGTAGTAGGCGAGATGGCTGGAGAGTGTGCGCACCAGCGGCCCGTTGCGGCCCTCGGGGCGCAGATTGGCGTCGACCGGCCAGATGGTGCCCTCGACCGTCGTCTCGGAGCAGATCCGCATCAGATGGGAGGCGAGCCGGGTGGCGGCCTGGACGGCCTTGCCTTCGTCCACGCCGCCGTCCGCGGGCTCGGCGACGAAGATCACGTCCACGTCGGACACATAGTTGAGCTCATGGCCGCCGCACTTGCCCATGGCGATCACGGCGAGACGGCAGGCGGCGGCGTCCGCGGGCGCGGCGGAGCGGGCGATCGCGAGGGCGGCGCGCAGGGTCGCGGTGGCCAGGTCGGCGAGCTCGGCGGCAGCCTCGGCGACATCGGTGGTGCCGCACACGTCGCGGGCGGCTATCGACAGCAGACAGCGGCGGTAGGCGACCCGCAGGGAGACCGGGTCGGCCGCGCCGGTGAGGCAGAGTTCGAACTCCTCGACACCGGGGTGCAGGTCGGAAGCCTCGTAGGTGACCAGCGCCTGCCAGTCGCGCGGGTGGCGGGCCAGATGGTCACCGAGCGCCTCGGACGCGCCGAGCACACCCAGCAGCCGGTCGCGCAGCGGCTTCGCGGTGATCAGGGTGTCCAGCAGGCGCCGGCGCTCGCCGGGCTCCTGCGCCTCCACCAGGCGTACGAGGGAGCGCAGCGCCAGATCGGGGTCGGCGCTCGCGCCGAGGGAGTCGAGGAGCACCGGATCGCTGCGTACGGAAGACATGTCGGGCAGGTCCAGCAGCCGTTGGGCGGCGGAGGGGTCGGTGAAGCCGTGCCGCAGCAGTCGGGTGAATGTACTGCTTCTGCGCCCCGGCCCCGTCATCCCGGTCTCCCGTCCTGTCCGACTGTGCGATCAAGCTGCGGATTCGAGCCTAGCCTCCGCACGCCGCGGCGCACCCCGCGGCCCACGCGGGGCGTGCGCGGGACCTGGAGCAGGGGCGGGGCACCGCTCACGGCACACGGGCCGGTTCGCGCCGCGTGGGGCGTGGGGCGTGGGCACGGAGAGCCGACCGAGCCGATCGGCGCCTGCCGGGCGGAGCTACCGACCCGCGCGGGCGGGGCGACCGAGGCGTGCCGGGCGGGATCCGACGCGAGCCGATACGCGCCCGGCCGGGCCGGGCGACCGACGGGTGCGGGCCGCGCCCGACGCCTGCTCGGTGCGACCGGACGGGCCCCGGCCCTGCGCCACGCATCCGGCGCCGCGCGGTCGAAAGGGACGTACCGCGTGGACGCGGCGTGAGATACGCCATGTTCATTGCCGTTCGGCGCCGCCGACCTTCATGCTCAGTATTCCGTTTACTCGGCCGGCCGACGGCGATCACCCCGATCTTGCTGGCCAGATCCTGCCCTTGTTGAACATCGAAGGCCCTTCCGCATGCGCACGTCCGGGTTCCGTCGCCGCCCCGCCCTGCTGTCCCACCGGGGCACGAAGGCAGCCATGATCGCCGCTCCCCTCATCGGGATCGGCTGGCTCTCCGGCGCCGCGCTCGCCACCTCCGACACCCAGGCGGCGCCGGGCGCCTCGGGCGGGAGGCACAAGGCGGTTTCCGCGCGTACCCAGCCGAAGCCGGCCCCCACGCCCCGTACCGCCACCACCGCTTCTGTGATGCAGATCGTCTCCCACCCCGACGACGACCTGTTCTTCATGAACCCGGACACCCGTCAGTCGATCTCCGCGCGCCGCAACCTCACCTCGGTGTATCTCACGGCGGGCGAGTCCGACGGGGTCAATGCCGCCCGTACCGGCCCGCTGGCCCCCGTCACGCCGCCTCTCGCGGACAAGGCCCGTTATGCGGAGGCCCGGCAGAACGGCATCCGCGCGGCATACGCGGAGATGGCCACCGGCGACCGCACCAGCCCGTGGGAGCGCAGGGCGATTCCCACGGCCGGCGGCGGCACGGCCGAGCTGGACACCCTGCGTGCCCGGCCGGAGATCCGCCTGGTGTGGGTGCAGTTGCGCGAGGCCGGTTCGATACTCGGCGACCGTCCCAGCAGCCTGCACGGGCTGTGGGACGGTCGCGTGGACCGTCTCGGCGCACAGCTCTCCTCCGGCACTCCGGTCGAGGCCGACTTCGCGTACACCAGGCAGCAGGTGATCGACACGGTGGCCGGGCTGCTCGAGCGGTTCCGGCCCACGCATGTGCGGATGCTGGACCCGACACCCGGCCTCGTCGAGGAGACCGGCCAGTCCTCGGACCACCAGGACCATACGTTCGGCGCCCGGTTCACCCAGGCCGCGCTCGAGCAGTACGCGGCCTCCCCCGGCCACCCGGTCTTCAGCGTGCAGAACTATCTCGGCTACCGCACCGGCGGGCTGCCGGCCACGCTGGATGCGGCGAGTGCCGAGGCGAAGCTGGCCACCCTCAGGACGTACGCCTGGACGGACGCCCGCAACTACTGCGCCGATCCGGTGGGCTGCGGCGACCGCAAGACGGCCGCGCGCCCTGCCGGGCACGGCTGGGCGTCCTCCGTGCGCTACACCCGCGGCGAGTCGACGTCGTGGCTGCAGCCGGGCAGGGACGGGGGGCTGTGGGCGTTCTCGGTGCTCGACAACCGGCTCGCCGTCTGGCACCGGGCGGCGGGCGGGCAGGACGCCTGGAGCGGTCCGGAGCTGCTGGCCGGCGGGGGGATCGACAGCGGCGTCACGTCCGTGCGGCTGGCGGACGGACGGATCGCCGTGTTCGCGACCCGTACGACGCTGGGCCGGGCGCCCGGCGACTACCGCAGGGACGTCGTCATGGCCGTGCAGGGCGCGCCCGACGGGACGTTCGGGCCGTGGCTCTCGCTCGGCACCCCCGAGAGGGACGACGCATCCGGCCTCTCCGACATCAGCGCCCCCGCGGCGACGGTGGACAACGCCGGGCGCATGACGGTCTATCTGCGCAACGGCCACCACTCGCTCAGCTCCACGGCCCAGCGGGCGGACGGCTCGTGGACGCCGTGGAAGGAGCGCGGCGGCCACGATCTGCACGGCGATCCGGCCGTGGCCTCCGACGCTGCAGGCCGCCAGCACGTCTTCGTCGCCACCCCGGGGTCGGTGCTGTCGTGGACCCAGACGGCGCCCGGCGCGCCGCTGAGCGGCCCGACGGCGACCGGGCTGCCGCCCACGACGCTCGCGCTGTCCGCGGCCGCGGCCGCGGACGGGGACGGCGTACGGCTGTGGTTCCGCAAGCCCGGATCGGGCGCGGCGCGCACCGTCCACTTCTCGGGACCGCTGGCCTCCCCCCTCTCGGATCTCGGCGGTCCGGCCGGCTTCGGCCCGGTCAGCGCGTCGGGGCCCGGCAACGGTGTGCTGGCGCTCCGTTCCGGGACGGGTGTCCCGGGCACGGCGCTGGTCGCCCCGGACCGGCACGGGCAGGCAGGCCGCGCCGACCAGGCCGCCGTACGGTCCGCGCAGTCCGCGCAGACCGGGCCGACGACCTGGCATACGGCCGGCTCGCCGTTCGTGGGCGCACCCGCGGGTGCACAGACCGGGCGGCAGAGTACGGCGCTGGCGGCGCTGGGCCAGGAGGGCCGCCTGTACTGGGCCGAGACCGACGGGCGGACACCGCCGACGGCGTGGCGCCCGGTGGGCTGAGCGCGGGCCGCCGCACGCCGCTGGTGGCTGAGCCCGGACGCTTGCGCCACGGGCTCCGCCCGGCCGAGCCGGGACCGATGAGTACCGGCGACCGGCGCGGTCTACACATGCGGTGACCCTGCTACGAGAGGACCGCGCCATGTCCGAGAACCAGCCGCTGACCGAGCTCGATGCCCGCTACAGCGACCCGAAGGCGTCGGCGGCCGACTGGTCGGACGCGGTCGGACGGCTGCGGACGGCCGAGACCTTCTGGCTCACGACGGTCCGGCCGGACGGCCGCCCGCACGTCACCCCACTGATCGCCGTCTGGCACGAGGGAGGGCTGCATTTCTGCACCGGTGCCGACGAGCGCAAGGCCCGCAACCTCCGCCACCATCGGGAGGTCGTCCTCACGACGGGCGTCAACTCCCTGAGCGAGGGGCCGGATGTGGTGATCGAGGGCGAGGCGGTCCGGGTCACCGACGAACCGACCCTGCGGGCCTTGGCCGGGGCGTACATCGAGAAGTACGGTCCGGAGTGGACATTCGACGTCCGGGACGACGTTTTCGTCGGCGACGGCGGCCCCGCCCTGGTGTTCCGGGTGGCGCCGCGGACGGCGTTCGGCTTTGCGAAGGGCGAGGTGTTCGGCCAGACACGCTGGCAGTTCGCCCGGTGATCCACAGTGATCGGCACAGTGAACCATTCAGTGATCCACCTATACACCCCAGGGAGCTCACCGATGGACATGACCCTTGAAGTCATCCCGGTCCCGGTCTCGGACCTCGACCGGTCGAAGAAGTTCTACGAGGAGGGCTGCGGCTTCAAGGTCGATCTCGACGACGAGGTGGCTCCGGGGATGCGCATCATCCAGCTGACGCCGCCCGGCTCCCGCTGTTCGATCGCCATGCTGGCGGGTATGCCGTCACACCCCGACCAGCCGCAGATGGCCCCGGGCACGCTCCACGGCCTGCAGCTGTGCGTCACGGACATCGCGGCCGCCCACGCCGAGCTCACGGCGAAGTCCGTGCCCGTGACGGCGATCCAGCACGTGGGCGCGACGGGCTGGGAGGAGGGTCCGGGTGAGACGTGGAACTCCTTCATGTTCTTCAAGGACCCGGACGGCAACACGTGGTGCGTCCAGGAAGCCCCCTCACCGCTGTCCGAGCGCTGACGCCCGGCGCGAGGTCCGAGGTCGTCGCCCGGCAGCAGATCGTGCCCGGCTACGGTCCTGTCATGCCTGCGATACCCACCACCCCCGTCATGCCGGTCACGCCGGTCACTGCCGACGACCTCGACCTCGCCGTCCGACTCGCCGTCACCGCTCTGCGCGGCGCGCCCCCGACGGCCTGGGACGGCAAGGCCGGCTCGCTCGAGTGGAGCTGCTGGGAAACGGTCGAGCACCTCGCGGACGACCTCTTCGCGTACGCCGTCCAACTGGGCCCGAGGACACCGCCGTTGGACGGCCCCGTCCCCTTCGTCTTCGAAAGCCGCAGGCCCGGCGGCCCCGCCAACTCCATCCACGCGAACCGCGCGGCGGGTCCCGCCGGTCTGCTTCAGGTGCTGGAGGCGAGCGGCGCCCTGCTGGCCGCCATGGTGCGTACGACACCGCCTCATGTCCGCGCCCACCACGTCTTCGGGGCGTCGGACCCGGAGGGCTTCGCCGCGATGGGCATCGTCGAATCCCTGGTCCACACCTACGACTTGGCCAAAGGGCTCGGCCTCACCTGGACTCCGCCCGCGGACCTGTGCGCGCGGATCCTGACACGCCTGTTTCCCGGCGCCCCGCGCACCACGGCCCCGTGGCCCACACTGCTGTGGGCGACGGGGCGGGCCGAGCTGCCGGGCCACGCTCGTCTCACCGAGTGGCGCTGGTACGGCGCGCCCAGGCCTGCGGCGCAGTCGGAACGGACGCAGGCTCAGGGCTGAGGCGGCTCCTGCCGGCCCTGCGAGCCGTACTGGTCCTTCAGCTTCTCCTGACCCGTGTCGACCTGGCGCCGGTGCTTGCCCTGAGTCCTGTCGTCGATCGTGTCACCGGCCCTTTCGACACCTTTGTCGGCCTCGGACTCATGGCCCTTCAGCATGCTCCTGATCTTGTCCATCATGGACATGGGGATTTCCTCCTCGCCACATGGGCTCCCGTACCTCCAGAGTCACCGCACCTGGCCCGGTTCGCATCCCCAGCAAGAAGGCGGGGCCACGAGGACAGGTTCTTGCCTCACCCTGCCCGGCCCGTGAGCCCGCCGCCGTCGACGAAGGCACACCATGTGCATGCCGAGATGATCGGGTCGGCCCGCCGGCGATCGATCAACGATGTCCATACGTGGCGTGCCGGTCGACTCGCTGGGGGCTCCTGTGGGAGGAGGGGACGCTGCGCGCCTACCGCTCACTCGGAGGAGCGTATTCGCGCAGATCCTCCAGGGTGGTGGCGAGCATGCGTGCCCGGTCCTCGGGATCCGGGTAGCTGTCCCCATCGCGCCGTTCGGCCCAGCCGGACGTCTGGAGCTGCACGATCAAGCGCTTCAGTTCGGCCAGGACGGCCGGAGGCGTGTCGTCGTCCAGTGCCAGATCCGCCGCTCAGGTCGGCCTGGTGTCCGGTGCGCCGCAGCGCACCGGGGAGTGACTGCGAGCGAAGGCCGGCATCGGGCGAGTCCGTAACGGTCGAGCGCGGCCGCGGCTTCCCGGGTGCTTTCGTCGTCCGCACGCTCGAAAATGGCGAGCGACGAAATCGCCGCGGCGCGGACATCGTCGTCAGGGTCATGATCGAGCAGCTCGATGAGCGTGCCCACTGCGCCGGCCGCCTCCGGCCTGCCCCCCAGGTGGTGGGGCCGGCTGTCGCAGGTCCGCACGACACGACTCCGGGCCAACGGTTCACGACCGTCGGCCCGGAGTGGCGGCAGGACACTCAAATAGTGATCTGACCAGCGCCCTTACAGCACCGGCAGGCTCTTGCGCAGCTCGAAGGCCGTGACCTCGGAGCGGTACTCCTCCCACTCCTGCTTCTTGTTGCGCAGGAAGAAGTCGAAGACGTGCTCGCCCAGCGTCTCGGCGACCAGCTCGCTGCGCTCCATCAGGTCGATCGCCTCGCCGAGGTTCTGCGGGAGCGGCGCGATGCCCATCGCGCGGCGCTCCGCGTCGGACAGCGCCCACACGTCGTCGTCGGCACCGGCCGGGAGTTCGTAGCCCTCCTCGACGCCCTTGAGACCCGCGGCCAGCAGGACCGCGTACGTCAGGTACGGGTTCGCACCGGAGTCGATCGAGCGGACCTCGACGCGCGAGGAGCCGGTCTTGCCGGGCTTGTACATCGGGACGCGGATCAGGGCGGAGCGGTTGTTGTGGCCCCAGCAGATGTACGAGGGTGCCTCGCCACCCGAGCCGGCCGTGCGGGCCGAGCCGCCCCAGATGCGCTTGTAGGAGTTGACCCACTGGTTGGTGACGGCCGAGATCTCGGCGGCGTGCTTGAGCAGGCCCGCGATGAAGGAGCGGCCGACCTTGGAGAGCTGGTACTCCGCGCCCGACTCGTAGAACGCGTTGCGGTCGCCCTCGAACAGCGACAGGTGGGTGTGCATACCCGAGCCGGGGTACTCGCTGAACGGCTTCGGCATGAAGGTCGCCTGCACGCCCTGCTCCAGCGCGACCTGCTTCATGACCAGGCGGAAGGTCATGATGTTGTCGGCCGTCGACAGGGCGTCCGCGTAGCGCAGGTCGATCTCCTGCTGACCCGGCGCACCCTCGTGGTGGCTGAACTCGACCGAGATGCCCATGGATTCGAGCATCGTGATGGCCTGGCGGCGGAAGTCCATGCCGACGTTCTGCGGGGTGTGGTCGAAGTAGCCGGAGCTGTCCGCAGGGGTGGGGCGGCTGCCGTCGACCGGCTTGTCCTTCAGCAGGAAGAACTCGATCTCCGGGTGGGTGTAGAAGGTGAAGCCCAGATCGGAGGTCTTGGCAAGGATCCGCTTCAGCACGAAGCGCGGGTCCGCGAAGGACGGGGAACCGTCGGGCATCAGGATGTCGCAGAACATCCGGGCCGTGCCGGGGGCCTCGGCGCGCCACGGCAGGATCTGGAAGGTGCTCGGATCCGGCTTTGCGATCATGTCGGACTCGTAGACCCGTGCAAAGCCCTCGATCGCGGAGCCGTCGAAGCCGATGCCCTCGTCGAAGGCCTGCTCGAGCTCGGCGGGTGCAACGGCCACCGACTTCAGGAAGCCGAGTACGTCGGTGAACCACAGGCGCACGAACCGGATGTCGCGCTCCTCGAGTGTACGGAGCACGAATTCCTGCTGCTTATCCATTTCCAAACCATCCTTGCCGGTCACGCCGCCCTGCCTGCCGCTCCCGAGCATGCCATCCATCGGTTTCCGGCGCGTTGCGCACCGCGGCTGAGCCCATTGTGGGTCAGGGCACACCCCGAGACGACCCTGAGGCCCCCCTCACTCCTCCCGGACATGTGTCAGCTTCCTTTGACACGTCGCCGCTGGGTGCGTCAGCCTTTACTGACAGATACGAACGAAGGGAGCCGCGATGGGCGAGTTCCCGGCGGGCCGGCAGCTCGACGAACCGAGTCCCGGAGGGTCACGTCCCGACGAACCGGACCCCGGAAAACCAGGTACCGGCCAACCGAGTGGTGAGGCCCTGCTCAAGGTGCTCACCGCCCTCGGCAATCCGCACCGGATGCGGATCGTCGCCGCGCTGCTCGGAGGCCGTGACTACGTCAGCCGGCTCGCCCGCGAGCTCGGCATCGGCCGGCCGCTGCTCCATATGCATCTGCAGCGACTGGAGGCGGCGGGGCTCGTCACCGGGAAGCTGGAGCTGTCCGAGGGCGGCAAGGCGATGAAGTTCTTCGAGCTCACGCCGTTCTGCTACGCCCTCACCCCCGAGGTCGTCGCAGCGGCGGCACGCACGCTCCCCGAGGAGGAGAAGGAAACGATGAAGGAGACGGCCACATGAACGCGAATCTGGTGGGAGCGGTCGGAGCCGGCGGGTTCTTCCTCCTTCTCATCGTCATCGTCTGGCAGACCGCCGCTACCTGGCGGGCTCGCGCACTGGCCGCCCGCGACGCGCAGTACCGCCAACTGGCAGACAAGTACGCCACGTTGCTGGAGGACAACACCGAGCTGCATCGACGCACCCTCGACGAGCTGACGCAGACCCGCGTCTCGCTCACCTCGATGGAGAAGATGATGCGCGAGATCGAGTGATCGAGTAGCAGCAGCTCGTACGAGCGCGGTGCGGCCAGGAGCTGCAACTCCCGGCCGCACCTCATGGAGAACACATCCCAGGCACAGCCACCCCATCACCGCGGCAGGTCTGCAAACCGTCACGCCGCGGTGCGGGTCCCGTGCGCCCCGAACTCCACACACAGGAGATTACTCATGAAAGCGCTGCTCAAGCGCCTGGCCGGTGCGCCGGGAGGCAGTCGCACCAAGTGGCTCGTCCTCGTCGGCTGGCTGATCGTCGCCGCCGCTCTCGGCCCGCTCGCGGGCAAGCTCGGCGAGGTCGAGGAGTCAGGACCGAACGCCTTCCTCTCCCGCGGCGCCGAGTCCGCGCAGGTCAACACGCAGCTGGAGAAGTTCCGTACGGACACGGTGATGCCGGTCGTCACCGTCTACAGCAGCGAGCGGGCGCTCGGAGCGGCCGAGCGGGCCAAGGCCGAGGCGGACCGGGCGGCCTTCGCGCGCTACGCCGTCGGCGGCGAGCAGGTCTCCCGGGTGCTGCCTTCCGACGACGGCAGGGCGCTGATGCTCGTCGTCCCGCTCTCCGCGGAGGACGGAGTCAGCGACAAAGTGGAGGAGATCCGCTCGGTCGCCGCCGCCAACGCCCCACCGGGACTTGAGGTCGCGGTCGGCGGACCGGCCGGCTCACTGGTCGACCAGATCGCGGTCTTCGACTCGCTCGATTCCACGCTGATGATCGCCACCGGCCTGGTGGTGGCCGTGCTGCTGCTGATCACCTACCGCAGCCCGATCCTGTGGCTGTTCCCGCTGCTGTCCGTCGGCTTCGCCGCCGTTCTCACCCAGGTCGGCACCTATCTGCTGGCCAAGTACGCCGGGCTGCCGGTCGACCCGCAGAGCGCGGGCATCCTGATGGTGCTCGTCTTCGGCGTCGGCACCGACTACGCCCTGCTGCTGATCGCCCGCTACCGCGAGGAGTTGCACCGCCAGGAGGACCGGCACACCGCGATGCGGCTCGCGCTGCTCCGCTCCGGCCCGGCGATCCTCGCCTCGGCCGGCACCATCGCCGTCGGCCTCGCCTGTCTCTCCCTCGCCGACATCAACTCCTCGCGCTCGATGGGTCTGGTCGGTGCGGTCGGTGTGGTCTGCGGCTTCCTGGCAATGATCACGATTCTCCCGGCACTGCTGGTGATCGCGGGCCGCTGGGTCTTCTGGCCGTTCGTGCCGCGCTTCACGCCACCGTCAGCCGATGCCGCGGCGGGTCTGGTACGCAGGTCCGTGACCGTCTGGGCCCGTATCGGCGCCGCCGTGGCCCGGCGTCCGCGCTGGTCCTGGCTGATGTCCGTCGCCGTCACCGGCGCCCTCGCGCTCAGCGCCGCAGGCATCACCATGGGCCTGCAGCAGTCCGAGATGTTCCAGGACAAGCCCGAGTCGGTCGTGGCCCAGGAGCGGATCTCGGTGCACTATCCGTCGGGCGCCTCCGACCCGGCGACGATCGTGACCGGGGCAGCCCGGGCGGGCGAGGTCAAGGCCGCCGTCTCCCATGTCCGGGGCGTGGCCCGGGTGGAGGACGGCGCACGCACCCCTGACGGGCTCGCCGCCCTCACCGTCGTGCTGAAGGACGCTCCGGACAGCCGGGCCGCCAAGGACACCATCGATGCGCTGCGCAGCGAGGTCCGTACGGTCGAGGGGGCGAACGCCCTGGTGGGCGGCACCACGGCGCAGACGCTGGACACCCAGCGGGCCGCGGACCGCGATCTGCGGACCGTCATCCCGGTGGTCCTGCTGGTGGTGCTGCTGGTCCTGGTGGGGCTGCTGCGGGCGATCGTCGCGCCGGTGCTGCTGCTGGCCACGGTCGTGCTCTCGTACCTCGCGGCGCTCGGCGCCTCCAACCTCCTGTTCGAGCATGTCCTCGGCTTCGCCGGTGTGGACTGGTCGATCCCGCTCATGGGCTTCGTCTTCCTGGTGGCCCTCGGCATCGACTACAACATCTTCCTGATGCACCGGGTCCGGGAGGAGTCACTCCGGCTCGGCCACTCCCGCGGTGTGCTCGAGGGGCTGACGACCACCGGCGGCGTCATCACCAGCGCGGGCATCGTGCTCGCCGCGACGTTCGCGGTCTTCGCGGGGCTGCCGCTGGTGACGATGGCGGAGTTGGGCGTCATCGTCGGTATCGGCGTCCTGCTCGACACCTTCCTGGTGCGTACCGTGCTGGTGCCGGCGCTCGCCCTGGATCTGGGCCGCTGGTTCTGGTGGCCGGGACGGCTGTTCCGGGCCTGCGAACCGGGGCCGGACAGAGTGGCGGAGCCCGTGCCGGGCGAAGAGCGCGCCCCCGAGCGGGTCTGACACCCGCTCGGCATCCGTGGGCCCCGCCGTCGCGGCGGGGCCCACCGGCCGGTGTGAACGCCGATTCAGTGCCCCGTACGGCACAGCTCATTGGCCCGTATGGCACAGCGGGCCTCCGCGCCCACTACGATCTGCGGCCATGGGGGGTTCGCGGACCGACCGCCTCACGTACATCGCGCGTCCCACGGCTCTGTTGAGCGCCGTGGCGACGCTGCTCGGTGCGCTCTTCATCTGTCTGAGCCAGGCCGATCCGGGTCCGCACCACGCCACCGACACGGGGCCCGCGGCGGTCACGGCGCCCGTGACCGCGTTCAGCTGTCCGTACGACGACGGTGACTGCGGCCTGATGCCGGTGCTGAGCCCGGCCGTGCTCACCGCGCCGCCGCTGGATGCCCCGTTCGAGGCGGGCACCGAACCCCCTTACCCGGGCGAGCCGCCGGCCATCGGTCGCCAGCACCGTTACGGATCCGCCCTCGCGCGGGCCCCTGACCTGCATGTCCTTCAAGTGCTGCGGACGTGACACCGCCACCGGGCAGCCCTTGCCCACCGACACGCGCACCGATGCGCAGACTTCCGCGACTTCCGCAGATCTCACGAAGGACGATGTTCACCATGGCTTCTCGCAACACCGAAAACGACCGCCGGGCCCGGATCGAGCAGATGCGCCGCGCCGATCAGGCCCGCGAGCGCCGCGGCCGCATCATCACGATCAGTGTCAGCGCTGTCGTGGTTGCCGCACTCGTCGGCTTCGGCGCCTTCGTACTCAACAAGAAGTCCGAGGAGAAGGAACAGGCGGCGGCCGACGCCAAGGCGCCCATCCAGGACGAGAAGTCCTGGGACCCGAAGAAGCTCGGCAACAAGCACGTCACCAAGACCGTCGTCTACCCGATGAAGCCTCCGGTCGGAGGCGACCACAACGAGGTGTGGATGAACTGCAACGGGGACGTCTACGACAAGCAGATCCCCGACATGAACGCGGTCCACTCGCTGGAGCACGGCGCCGTCTGGGTGACGTACACCGACAAGGCATCCGACGCCGATGTGAAGAAGCTCGGTGAGCGGGTCAAGGGCACCCCGTTCTCCCTGATGAGCCCGTACAAGAACCAGGAGGGCGCGATCATGCTCAGCGCCTGGGGCAAGCAGGTGAGCGTGGACTCGGCCGACGACCCGCGCGTGGCGAAGTTCTTCACCAAGTACGTGAACGGCCCGCAGACACCGGAGCGGGGTGCCCCGTGCACGAACGGCATGGGTGCACAGTGATCGGTATGACCCGTACGCACTGGGCCGCCATCACGGCGGTCGTCCTGGCACTGCTGTTCGCGGCGGCCGCCACGGTGGCCACCGCGGGCGGCGGCGACACGCCCGCCGCCCGCACCCCGACGGCGGAGTCGGCGGACGCCGGCTTCGCCCGGGACATGTCGGTCCATCACCAGCAGGCGGTGGAGATGTCCTTCATCGTCCGGGACCGCACACAGGACGACGAGGTGCGCAGACTCGCGTACGACATCGCCAACACCCAGGCCAACCAGCGCGGGATGATGCTCGGCTGGCTGGATCTGTGGGGTCTGCCCAAGATCTCGGCCGACGGGGAGCCGATGGACTGGATGGGCGCAGGCCCGAACGGAGGCTCCGGCGGGTCCGGACACGACGGTCACGACAGTCACGGCAGTCACAGCGACCACGGCAAGCAGGAGGCCGAGGACGCCGCGCTGATGCCCGGCATGGCGACCAGGTCCGACCTGGAGCGGCTGGACAAGCTGAGCGGCAAGCAGGCCGAGATCTTCTATCTCCAGCTGATGATCAACCACCACAACGGTGGCGTGGCCATGGCCGAGGGCTGTGTGGAGCTGTGCACCGTCGGCACGGAGCGCGATCTCGCCCAGGCCATGGTGGACGCGCAGCGCTCGGAGATCGATCTGATGGTCGGTCTGCTGCACAAGCGCGGCGCCGATGTGCTGAGCTGACGAACCCCCGTACGGCCCACCCCGGGTCCGTCCTGGTCCGCACGGCGGACCAGGACGGACCCGGCGGTGTTTCGGGAGCTGCCCGCGGGCACCCCTCCGGCGGCACGGCAGGGGCGGGGTTCACTGCGGTGGTCGCGTAGACCGGACGGCCCAGTGACCATGGTGGCGCTCCAGCCGCACAGCGGGCCACCGGTGGCCGGGTATACCGGGTGGGGGTAGGCTCCCGAGCCATGGTGAGTGATCGGGGTACGCGCTGGGGGCAGCTGCTGCTGTTCGTCGCGCTGCTCTTCGGGATCGCCACCATGCACACGGTGGGCCATCCGTCCCCCGGATCCGGGCACGGACCTCACACGGCGCAGCACACCGTGTCCGACGGCGCGCGGGACGAGGCCACGTCGCCCGCGGCCCACGAAACCGCCGTCCCTGTCCCGGACGGGGGCGCCCCCGTCTCCTCCATGGACCCGGCGTCGGTGTGTCTCGCCGTACTCCTCGCGTGGTGCGTCGCCCTGCTCCTCCTGCGGCTGGCGGGGAGGCGTCCCGACGGCCCGTCGCCGTCCGCTTCCCGGGCCCGGCTGCCGCGCACGCTGTGGGCGAACGGGCGACCGCCGAAAGGCGTTCTCGCGAGGGTGTCGGTGCTGCGGATATAGGAGCGCGACAGCCGCTCGCGTCTGATCGCAAGCGGTTCCCGCGCTCCTCCGCTCACTCTTCGACACCCTCACGAGGTGCACTCAGCCATGCGCACACACATCACGCGCCGCTCCGTGCTCGGAGCATCGATCGCCGCGGCCGGTACGGGAGTTCTGGCCGCCTGTTCATCCCCCGGAGCCGGCGACGGCGGCCGCGGTACCGGCCGCAGCACCGGTCACGGGGGCAGCGTGGCCACCCCCGGCGGCGGCCACGACACCGGCCACGGCGACATGTCGGCCCCGGACGGCTTCGTCTCCCCCGACGGCAAGGAGGTCACGGCCGTCGAGGCCGGGCGGGGCCCGGGCACCGTACGGGAGGTGCGGGTCACCGCCGTCGCGACCCCGCTGGAACTCGGCGGCGGCCGGACGGTCAGGTCGTGGGGGTACGAGGACCGGCTGCCGGGCCGGGAGGTACGGCTCACTGCCGGTGACACCCTCGCGCTCACCCTCACCAACCACCTGCCGGAGGACACCTCGCTGCACTGTCACGGCATCTCGATGCGCAACGACATGGACGGGGTGCCCGGTGTGACGCAGCCGCCGATCCGGCCGGGCGCCGAGTTCACGTACCGCTTCGTGACGCCCCATCCCGGGACGTACTGGTTCCACCCGCACTCGGGTGTGCAGTTGGACCGGGGTATGTACGCCCCGCTGATCGTGGAGGACCCGAAGGAGCCGCTGTCGTACGACAAGGAGTGGGTCGTCCTGATCGACGACTGGGTCGACGGGGTCGACGGCTCCACGCCGGACTCGGTCCTCGCCGAGCTCCGTAAGGGCATCCACGGCGCCGGGCACAGCGGCCACGGCAGTGGCAGTGGCAGTGGCACACCGTCCGGGTCGGCCACACGATCGCCGTCGGCCGAGTCCCGCCGCTCCGGCCCGTCCCGGTTGCTGCGGGGCAACAAGAGCAACCTGCTCGGCGGCGAGGCGGGCGATGTCGACTACCCGTACTACCTCATCAACGGGCGTACGCCGGACGACCCTTCACAGTTCACCGCCAGGCCCGGCGACCGCATCCGGCTGCGCATCATCAACGCCGGCGGTGAGACGGCTTTCCGGGTGGCGCTCGGCGGCCACAAACTGACGGTCACCCACACGGACGGCTTCCCCGTACGCCCCAAGGAGACCGATGCCCTGCTCGTGGCGATGGGCGAGCGGTACGACGTACTGGTCACCGCCAAGGACGGGGTCTTTCCGCTCACCGCGCTCGCCGAGGGCAAGAACGCCTCGACGATGGCCGTCCTGCGCACCGGCGGCGGGGCGCCGCCTCCGCCGTCAGCGCGCCCCGCGGAGCTGGACCGGGAGGTGCTGAAGTCGGCGGCCCACCTCCTGCCCGACGAGTCCGTGGCCCTGCCCCGGCACAGGCCGGACCGGATCATAAGGATCAAGCTGACCGGTGGCATGAAGCGGTACGACTGGGCCTTCGACGACAAGCCCTACTCCCCCGACCGGCTCTACGCGGTCAAGGCCGGCGAGCGGGTCCGCCTGGTGTTCATCAACGCCACCGACATGTGGCATCCGATCCATCTGCACGGCCACACCTTCGCCCTGGCGGGCGTCAACGGGGCCGGCGCTCGCAAGGACACGGCAGCGGTCCTGCCGCACCGCAAGGTGACCGTGGACTTCGACGCGGACAATCCGGGCCTGTGGATGCTGCACTGCCACAACATCTACCACTCGGAGTCCGGGATGATGACGACCCTCGGCTACCGCGAGTAGCCCCCTGATGTCGGGGGCGGGGTCCCGGATCCTCCCCCGACCCGCCCCGGGGGACCGGTCTCGCCGGGTCCCCCGGGGACACTCGCACCGCGGGATGTCGGGTGGTGCTCACCACACGACAGGACATCGCGTCAGTCAGACGATTACACTGCTCCCGTGCCTCAACTTCGCCTCGCTCTGAATCAGGTCGACTCGACCGTCGGCGATCTCGCCGGCAACGCCGAGTCGATAGTGCACTGGACCCGGCATGCCGCCGAACAGGGGGCGCATCTGATCGCGTTCCCCGAGATGGTGCTGACCGGGTACCCCGTCGAGGACCTGGCCCTGCGCTCGTCCTTCGTGGATGCCTCCCGGGCCGCCCTGCGGGCGCTCGCCGTGAGGCTCGACGCCGAAGGGTTCGGCGAGCTGCCGGTCGTCGTCGGCTATCTGGACCGCTCCGAGTCCGCGGCGCCCAAGTACGGGCAGCCCGCCGGCGCCCCGCGCAACGCCGCCGCCGTACTGCACCGTGGCCAGGTGGTGCTGAACTTCGCCAAGCACCACCTGCCCAACTACGGCGTCTTCGACGAGTTCCGCTACTTCGTGCCGGGCGACACCATGCCGGTGATCCGCGTGCACGGTGTCGATGTCGCGCTCGCGATCTGCGAGGACCTCTGGCAGGACGGCGGGCGGGTGCCGGCCACCCGGTCCGCCGGGGCCGGGCTGCTGATCTCGGTCAACGCCTCGCCGTACGAGCAGAAGAAGGACGACACCCGGCTCGAGCTGGTGCGCAAGCGCGCCCAGGAGGCCGGCTGCACCACCGCGTACGTGGCCATGATCGGCGGGCAGGACGAGCTGGTCTTCGACGGTGACTCGATCGTCGTCGGCGCCGACGGCGAGGTCATCGCGCGCGCCCCGCAGTTCGCCGAGGGCAGCGTGGTGCTCGACCTGGAGCTGCCCGCGGCCTCCGCCGAGCCGCCGACGGGCCTGGTCGACGACGGGCTGCGCATCGAGCGCGTCGTCATCTCCGAGGAGCCGCTGGAGGCGTACGAGGCGGAGCTCACGGGCGGTTACGCCGACCGGCTCGACGACGACGAGGAGGTCTACTCCGCGCTGGTCGTGGGCCTGCGCGCGTACGCGGCCAAGAACGGCTTCCGGTCCGTGCTGATCGGGCTCTCCGGCGGTATCGACTCCGCGCTCGTCGCCGCGATCGCCTGCGACGCGCTCGGCGCGCAGAACGTGTACGGCATCTCCATGCCGTCCAAGTACTCGTCCGAGCACTCCAAGGACGACGCGGCCGAGCTGGCCCGCCGGACCGGGCTCAACTTCCGCACGGTGTCGATCGAGCCGATGTTCGAGGCGTACATGCGCTCGCTCGCTCTGACCGGGCTCGCCGAGGAGAACCTCCAGTCGCGGCTGCGCGGCACCCTGCTGATGGCGGTCTCCAACCAGGAGGGCCACATCGTGCTCGCGCCCGGCAACAAGTCCGAGCTGGCGGTGGGGTATTCGACGCTGTACGGCGACTCGGTCGGCGCATACGGCCCGATCAAGGACGTCTACAAGACCTCGGTCTTCCGGCTCGCGAAGTGGCGCAACCGCGCCGCCGAGAAGCGCGGCCAGACCCCGCCGATCCCGGAGGCCTCGATCACCAAGCCGCCGAGCGCCGAGCTGCGCCCGGGCCAGGTGGACACCGACTCCCTGCCGGACTACGACGTGCTGGACCGGATCCTGGAGCTGTACGTCGACCGGGACCAGGGCAAGGACGCGATCGTGGCGGCCGGCTTCGACGAGGAGCTGGTGGCGAAGACGCTGCGGATGGTGGACACGGCGGAGTACAAGCGCCGCCAGTACCCGCCGGGCACCAAGATCTCGGCGAAGGGCTTCGGCAAGGACCGGCGTCTGCCGATCACGAACCGCTGGCGGGAGACGACGAGCGGCTGAGTTCTTCGGTACGGGGGCTTCCCGCGGCAATCACGCGGGAGGCCCCCGTTCCCGTACGGTCGAGCAGTCCCGCCACCGCGGCGACCGCGAGCCCGACGACGGTGAGGACGGCGCCGACGAGGGCCGGGGACGTCCAGCCCCAGCCCGCCGCGATCGCCGCACCGCCGAGCCACGCGCCGCCCGCGTTCGCGAGGTTGAAGGCCGAGTGGTTGGAGGCGGAGGCGAGGGTGGGCGCGTCCTGGGCCGCCCGCATCACGAGCATCTGCAGCGGAGTGGTGGTCAGGAAGCCGACCCCGCCGAGCACCACGACCGTGGCCAGGGCCAGCCAATGGATGTGCACCGTGAACGGGAAGGCGCCCAGGACGAGGGCGAGGGCGGCGAGCGAGCCGTACAGCGTGGGACGCAGCGCCCGGTCGGTCAGCGGGCCCGCGGCGAGTGCGCCGAGTGTCATGCCGATACCGAACAGCGCGAGGACGAGGGTCACGGAGGACTCGCCGAAGCCCATCGCCTCGGTCGTCATGGACGCAAGGTAGGAGTAGACGGCGAAGACGCCGGCGAAGCCGAAGACGGCGGTGAGCAGGCCGAGCAGCACCTGGCGGTTGCCGAGGGCGCGCAGCTCGCGGCCGACGCTCTGGTGTGCGTCGAGCGGCATGTGCGGGACGAGCCGGGCGAGTGCCGCCATGGAGACCAGGCCGATCGCGGTGACGACGAGGAAGGTGGCGCGCCAGCCGAGGTGCTGGCCGAGCGCCGTCGCCGCGGGTACGCCGACGATGTTGGCGACGGTGAGCCCGAGGAACATGGTGGCCACGGCCCGCGCCTGCCGCCCCTCGGCGACCAGCCGGGCCGCGACGACGGCACCGACCCCGAAGAACGCCCCGTGCGGCAGCCCGGCGAGGACACGCCCCGCGATCAGGGTGGCGAAACCGGGCGCGAGCGCGGAGGCCAGGTTCCCGACGGTGAACAGCGCCATCAGAAGCAGCAGCATGCGCTTGCGGGGCACGCGGGAGCCGAGTGCGGTCAGCAGCGGGGCTCCGATGACGACACCGATGGCGTAGGCGGAGACGAGGTACCCGGCGGTGGGCACGGAGGTGCCGAGATCGTCGGCGACGTTGGGCAAAAGGCCCATCATCACGAACTCGGTGGTGCCGATGCCGAAGGCGGACACGGCGAGCGCGAGTAGCGCGAGGGGCATGGGGAGGGGCCTTCCGAGTTAAGTTCGCTCTCGAAACAAATATGCTCAGGCGGAATGTTCCCACGCGTGCACAGATGGTTGCCGGGGGATTCTCCCCTCCCCGCCCTCCCCCTTCGGCCTGGCGGCCGTGGGAGGGATCCCCATCCCGAACCGGGGCTCCGCCCCGGACTCAGCTACCCCCACGCCCGCAGGGCGTAGGAGGGAGTGTCCCCAAACGCCGGACGGGCTGCATTGTGCGGACCGGGTCCGCACAATGCAGCCTCGTGCGGGTCCCCCCGGACGCAGTCCGGGGGGAGTTGAGGCACGCGGTCCAGGGGCGGAGCCCCAGGGAACGTCACAGGTCCAGGCGTGCCGCGATCGGCAGGTGGTCGCTCGCCGTGCGCGGCAGCGTCCAGGAGGAGACCGGCTCGACCCCGCGCACCAGGATCTGGTCGATGCGGGCCATCGGGAACGCCGCCGGCCAGCTGAAGCCGAAGCCGTCGCCCGCCGCGCCCTGGGTGGAGCGCATCTGGGAGGTGATGGCGTTCAGGGAGCGGTCGTTCATCGTGCCGTTGGCGTCGCCGAGGAGCACCACCTTGCGCACCTGCTCGCGGGCGATCGCCTCACCGAGCGCGTCCGCGCTGTTGTCGCGCTGGTTGGCGGTGAACCCGGCGTTGAGCTTGACCCGCACGGACGGCATGTGCGCGACGTACACCGCCACCTGACCGGCAGGCATCGTGACGGTGGCGCGCATCGCGCGCGTCCAGCCCAGCCGGATGTCCACCGGCGAGGTCCCCGAGAGCGGGTACTTGCTCCACAGGCCGACCGTGCCCTCGACCGCGTGGTACTTGTACGTCCCTGCCAGTGCCTGCTCGTACGCCGACACCTTGCCGACCGGCAGCTCCTGCAGGGCGACCACGTCGGCACCCGAGGCGGCCACGTTCTTCGCGGTTCCCGCCGGGTCGGGGTTGTCCGCGTTGACGTTGTGCGTGGCGACGGTCAGGTCGCCGCCCGTGGCCGCGGACTTGCCGGTCAGCAGACCGCCGAACAGGTTCAGCCAGACGATCAGAGGCAGCAGCAGCGCGATCAGGGCGGTGGCGGAGCGCCGCAGCAGCGCGCCGGCCAGGATCACCGGGATGAACACGCCGAGCCACGGCAGAAAGGTCTCGGTGAGGCTGCCGAGGTTGCCGATCCGGTTGGGGATCTGCGCGTGCAGGATCATGAACAGGGCGATCACTACGGCGGACAGCGCGAGCAGAACGCCGCGCCGCCAGATACCCGGGTCGCCGCGCCAGCGCTCCAGCAGGCTCCGGAGCCGGGGTCCGGAAGGCTGGGCGCCCGCTCCGCCGTTCCCGGTGTCCGTCGTGTACGCCTGCGTCATAGAGCTGTCCTCACTGCCTTCCGTGTACCGGCCCTGCCGCCCTTAGGACCCTAGGCGATGACCGGTGGTTACCCCGCCGTCCCGGGACGGCCGTACTGCTCGGATGACGACGGGAGCGCCTGCCGGGTTCCTGGTATCGCGCCAGGTGGGGACGCTGTGACAGAACGCGCACACTCCGGGCGGACGCGCCGCGGCTTCAGCCGGGTGGACGCACGCCCCGCAGCACGGCGTCGACGATCTGCTCCGCGCTGCCCTCCCCGGGCGTGCCGTCGGACCGCAGCACGGTGCGTACCAGCATCGGCCCCACGAAGAGGTCGCCGAGCAGGTCGAAGTCGATGTCGGAGCGGATCTCGCCGCTCTCGACGCCGCGGCGCAGCACCGCGTCCATCTGCTCGCGGCGGGGGACGACGGCCGTGCGGCGGTACAGCTCCCAGAGTTTGGGATAGCTCTGCATCTGCGCGAAGGCGTTGTGCAGGAGAGCGGAGGAGCGCTTGGCGAGACCGCGCTGTCGCAGCATCTCGACGAGCGCGATCAGATCGTCCCGGACGGATGTGCCGGGCAGCGGCGGGTCGACCGGCTCCATGGACCGTACGACGTCGAGGAAGAGGGCTTCCTTGCCCTCCCAGCGGCGGTAGATGGTGGCCTTGCCGACGCCGGCGGTGCGGGCGATGCGCTCGATGGAGAGCTCGGATATGGGCACGCCTTCCTCGAGGAGCCGCACGACCGCGTCGACGATGGACCGTTCGGCCGCCTGGCTGCGGGGCCGTCCTCTTCGCGGGCTCTTGTGCCGCTCCGCTTCCTGCTGCTCCCTCAGGGGCACGTCCACTCCGCCTCTCGCCGTGTCCCCCTGATTCTCCCCGACCCGCCGAAGCCGGCCTCGGCCGCGGTCAGTCGAGCGCCGCGGCCTCCGGTACGCGTTCCGGGTCCGGCCGCTCCGGGTTCTCGTCCGGCCGTCCCGGCAGGAACAACCCGACCACCACCGCGCCGATGACGCAGATGATCGCCGAGCCGAGGGCCGTCAGATGCATGGCGCCGAGGAAGGCCTCGTTCGCCGGGGCGACCAGCGACTTTCCCGCCGGTCCGAGCCGCTCCGCGGCGGCGAGGGTGGCCTCGATGGACTCGCCCGCGGCATCGCGTGCACCGGCGGGCAGTGCGTCGAGGTGGCCCTCGATCCCGCTGCGGTAGCGCGTGGCCAGCAGCGAGCCGAGGACGGCGACCCCGAGTGCGCCGCCGATCTGGCGGAAGGTGTTGTTGATCGCACTGCCGGAGCCGGCCTTCTCCCTCGGCAGCAGTTGCACCACCGTGTAGGTCACCGGCGTCGAGACGTGTGCCATGCCCACGCCCTGGACGAAGAAGGCGACCTCGATGGCCCATACCGGGGTGGCGGCGTCGAACCGCATGAACGCGACGAACCCGACCGCGATCATCAGCATGCCGACGGCGCTGGTGGCCCGGGTACCGAACCGGGCCACGGCCAGGCGGGCCCGTGGTGCGAAGAACATCTGCGCCGCCGCCACCGGCACGATGAGCAGACCGGCTCCCAGCGCGCTGTAGCCGCGCACGGTCTGCAGATAGAAGGCCGAGAAGAACGTCAGGCCCATGAGGGCGAAGAAGACGAGCGTGATCGCGGCGACGCCTGCGGAGAAGGCGGGCTTCTTGAAGTAGGCCATGTCGAAGGCGGGGTGGCTGCTGCGCCTCGCGTGCACCACGAACCAGGTGAGCACCCCGAGCCCCACGGCCACCGGGGCAAGGACGGACCAGTCCGTGAAGTCGCCGAGCTCGCCGGCGCGGATGATCCCGTACACCAGGACCACCAGACCGACGATCGACAGCACGACACCGGTGGGATCCAGCCGGCCCGGGTCCGGGTCCTTGGAGTCCGGCACCAGCAGCGCCATGGAGACCAGGGCCACGATCACCACCGGCACGTTGATCAGGAAGATCGAGCCCCACCAGAAGTGGTCGAGGAGCAGTCCGCCGGTGACCGGGCCGAGGGCGATCGCCACGCCGACACTTCCCGCCCAGATCCCCATGGCCCGGGGCTGCTCGTCGCGGTCGAAGACGTTCACCAGCACGGCGAGCGTGGCAGGCATCACAAAGGCCGCGCCGAAGCCCATCATTGCCCGGTACGCGATGAGCTCGGCGGGTGAATCGGACAGCGCCGCGAGCGCCGAGCCGATGCCGAAGAGGAGGGTGCCGAAGAGCAGGACCTTCTTGCGGCCGATGCGGTCGCCCACCACGCCTGCAGTGAACAGCAGGCCGGCGAAGACGAGCGTGTAGGAGTTGATCGCCCATTCCAGCTCGCTCTGGGTGGCGCCGAGGCCGTGCGGCTGAGGGCTTGCGATCGTCTTGACCGCCACGTTCAGGATCGAGTTGTCCAGCACGACGATGATCAGGCTGAACATCAGGACCGTGAGGATCACCCACCGGCGGCGGTGGACGGCCTCGGGGATCCGGGACGGTGCGGGTGCGGCGGACGAAGTCGTCATGGGGGCAGCGTAACCCTGTTTCGATACGAGACCGTCTCGTATAGGAAGTGGAGGTCCGCGTGTCGGGCTCTTTCCCCGGAGTGGCACGAGGTGCCACCATGGAGGCGGTCCGGGGACGCCGTCAGGGCGCCTCGAGATGACGAAGGAGCCGATCCGCAATGACGCTTCAGGCTGCCCCGAAGCCCTCCGACAGCAGCAAGGCGCTGTACGGCGGCAAGGGAACGCGCCGTATCACGGTCCACGACATCGCCGCCGCCAAGGAGCGCGGCGAGAAGTGGCCCATGCTCACCGCCTACGACGCGATGACCGCCTCCGTCTTCGACGAAGCCGGTATCCCGGTGATGCTCGTCGGGGACTCCATGGGCAACTGCCACCTCGGCTACGACACCACCGTGCCCGTCACGATGGACGAGATGACGCTGCTGTCCGCGGCCGTCGTACGGGGCACCCGGCGCGCCCTCGTCGTCGGCGACCTCCCCTTCGGCTCCTACCAGGAGGGGCCGGTCCAGGCGCTGCGCAATGCGACCCGCCTGGTCAAGGACGCGGGCGTCGGCGCCGTCAAGCTCGAGGGCGGCGAGCGCTCGCTGGCGCAGACCGAACTGATCGTGCAGGCGGGCATCCCGGTCATGTCGCACCTGGGTCTGACCCCGCAGTCCGTCAACACCATGGGCTACCGGGTGCAGGGCCGCAGCGACGAGGCCGCGCACGGGCTGCTCCGCGACGCGAAGGCCGCCCAGGACGCCGGCGCGTTCGCGGTCGTGCTGGAGCTGGTGCCCGCCGAGCTCGCCGCCGAGGTCACCCGCTCCCTGCACATCCCCACCATCGGCATCGGCGCGGGCCCCGACACGGACGCCCAGGTCCTGGTGTGGACCGACATGGCGGGCCTGACCGGCGGGAAGGTGCCGCGCTTCACCAAGCAGTACGCCAACCTCCGCCAGAGCCTCGGTGACGCGGCGAAGGCGTTCGCGGACGATGTCGTCGGCGGCGCGTTCCCGCAGGAGGAGCACACCTTCCACTGATCACTTGCCGATCAGCCGCAGACCACCTCCGGCACGGACGACAGCCCGCCGATCTTCCCCCGTCGGCGGGCTGTCGGCATGAGCGGTGCGAGGGTACGCGGCGGGCGGGAGGGTGGTGCGGCGTAATCTGAGAGGTGGACTCGGGGCCCCTTCGCTCGCCGCCGGGAGGCGGATTGATCATGGCCGGTATCACGAGCAGGAACTTCGACTCCGCCGACGAGACCCGTCCCTTCGCTGACGGAAAGGGCAGGCTCGACCTCGTCAACACCGAGCGCGGACCGGTCGGCCGCGCCGTGTTCGAGCCGGGCTGGAAGTGGTCCGAGCACATCAAGCCCCTGGCGGGGACCGAGAGCTGCCAGGCGGACCATGCCGGGTATGTCGTCAGCGGCCGGATGAAGATCGTCATGGAAGACGGTGAATCCGCTCTGGTGGGCCCCGGCGACTACTTCGCCGTCGCGCCCGGACACGACGCCTGGGTGGTCGGCAACGAGCCCTGCGTCGCGCTCGACTGGGTCGGCTTCGGAGATTACGCAAAGCCCTGACCCGCACAGACACCGACAGACCACCGACAGGGCGCGGGCCGTGGGCACCGTGTCGGTGGTCTGTAGGTGGTCTGTAGGCGATGTGTCGGTGCGTCCCGGCACCGTGGTCGGCATGACGCGAATCGACACCAACGCCGTCGAGGTACGTGGCCTCGTGAAGCACTACGGCAAGACGAAAGCACTGGACGGCGTGGACCTCGACGTCCGCGAGGGGACGGTCCTCGGTGTACTCGGCCCCAACGGCGCGGGCAAGACCACCCTGGTGCGCTGCCTGTCCACCCTGATCACCCCGGACGCGGGCCGGGCCACCGTCGCCGGCTACGACGTGGTGAAGCAGCCGCGGCAGCTGCGCCGCACCATCGGACTCACCGGCCAGTACGCCTCGGTCGACGAGAAGCTCTCCGGCTGGGAAAACCTCTACATGATCGGGCGGCTGCTCGATCTGTCCCGCAAGGACGCGCGGCGCCGCGCCGACGAGATGCTGGAGCGCTTCTCGCTCACCGAGGCCGCCAAGCGCCCCGCGATGAACTACTCCGGCGGTATGCGCCGCCGGCTCGACCTGGCCGCCTCGATGATCGGCCGGCCCGCCGTGCTGTATCTCGACGAGCCGACCACCGGACTCGACCCGCGCACCCGTAACGAGGTCTGGGACGAGGTGCAGCGGATGGTCGCCGAGGGGGTGACCGTACTGCTCACCACGCAGTACATGGAGGAGGCCGAGCAGCTCGCGAACGAGCTCACGGTCATCGACCGTGGCCGCGTCATCGCGAACGGCGCGGTGG
Source organism: Streptomyces sp. NPDC002889 (assembly GCF_042888425.1). Taxonomy (NCBI): domain Bacteria; kingdom Bacillati; phylum Actinomycetota; class Actinomycetes; order Kitasatosporales; family Streptomycetaceae; genus Streptomyces; species Streptomyces sp. NPDC002889. Next base: position 90,306 of record NZ_JBIAPT010000020.1, on the reverse strand, counting down.
ACGAGCTCAAGGCGAAGGTCGGCGGCCGCACCCTGCGGATACGGCCCAGCGATGCGGCCCAACTTCCCGCAATGGCACGGGCCGTGGCCGATGCCGGGCTCGACGGCATCGCCGGTGTGCAGGCGGTGCCGGACGACGGGATGCTGTATGTACCGATCCTCAGTGACGAGCAACTGACCGCAGTGGTCGCCCTGTTGGGCACGCACGGCTTCGGTGTCGGGCACATCGACACCCATCTGCCCAGCCTGGACGAGGTGTTCCTGGCCATCACCGGCGAGAAGACGCCCGCCGTCACCGACACGATTCCCGAGGAGGTCGCGGCATGAGCGCGGCAGCACTCACCGCACCCGCCGCCGCACCCTCCGGGGAGGGACGGATCGGCCTGCGGGCCAATCTGCGGCACATCGGCGCACTGGTGCGCCGCAACATCCTGCAGATCAAGCAGGATCCGGAGTCGATGTTCGATGTCCTGCTGATGCCGGTCGTCTTCACGCTGCTGTTCGTGTACGTCTTCGGCGGCGCGATCTCCGGAAAGGGGAACCAGGACGCCTACGTCAACTACCTGGTCCCCGGACTGATGGCGATGATGGGCATGAACATCGCCATGGGAGTCGGCACCGGTATCAACGACGACTTCAAGAAGGGCGTGATGGACCGGTTCCGGTCCATGCCCATCGCCCGGTCCTCCGTACTCGTTGCGAAGATCGTCGTCGAGGCGGGCCGGATGCTCGTCGCGATCACGATCCTGCTCGGCATGGGCTTCGTGCTCGGCATGGAGATCAAGACCTCCGTCCTGGAACTCCTCGCGGCGGTCGGCCTCTCCCTGCTGTTCGGCGCCTCGCTCATGTGGATCTTCATCCTGCTGGGACTTGCCATGAAGACGGCGCAGGCCGTCCAGGGAACGGCGATGCTGGTGCTGATGCCGCTGCAGTTCGGTTCGTCGATCTTCGCGCCGACGAGCTCGATGCCGGGCTGGCTGGAGATGTTCACCGACTACAACCCGCTGTCCAACCTCGCGGACTCCGCACGGAGTCTGATGAACGGCGGTCCGGTGGCACACTCGGTGACGGTGACGCTGGCCTGGGCGGCGGCGATCACCCTGGTCACGGCGCCGCTCGCGGTGGCCAGGTTCCGGAAGAAGACCTGAGACACGGCGCTGCTGTCTCACACCAGGGCGGCGGCCTCCTCGATCGAGAGGCCGCCGCCCTCGGCGTACGCCGCCACGAAGGCCACGTCCCCGAGCAGGGAGCGGGCGGCCTGCTCGGCCAGCGCCCGGTTCTCACGCTCCAGCGTGGTCGGAAAGTGCCGGGGCGGCAGCAGCCCCTCGTACGCGCCGAGCAGCCGGGCCGCGCGCCGGGCACGTTCCTCGCCGCCGAGGCCGGCCAGTGCCCGGGCCGCGACGAGCAGATGGGCGGCGGGCATCTGCGGGGCGATCATCATCGACAACGGGGCGAGGGACAGCGCCAGGGCTCTGCGGACCACCTCCAAGGCCTGCGCGTGGTGCCCGTCGACCACGTCCAGCCAGCCGAGGCAGCCGAGCACGACGCCCTCGAAGACGGCGAGCCTTCGGAGGTACTCGCGCATCAGTTCCAGCTGGTGACGGGCCTCGTCCAGCCGGCCGGTGCGGCCGAGCCACACGGCGAGAAAGAGCCGGGCCGCCGGGACGGCCTCGTACCCGCCGTCCCGCCCCGCGGCCAGTACCTCGCGCAGGATCGTCTCGCCCTCCTCGCCGCGGCCGCTCTCGGTGAGCACATTGGCGAGCCGGGCCTGGAGCAGGGCGGCCTGGTTCCGTGCGCCGAGCCCCTTGGCGTGGGCGACCGCGGCCCGGAAGTCCGCCGCGGCCTCGTCGTACGCTCCGGACCGCTCATGGGCCTCACCGCGCGAGGACAGCGCCTCGGCCACGCCCCAGCCGTCGCCGAGGCGCTGAAAGATCTCCAGGCTGCGGTCGGCGTCCCTGCGGGCGTCGCCGGCCCACATGCTGCGGTTGGCCAGCACATTGGCCCGGATCTGGAGGGCAGTGGCGAGATCCCAGTCGTAGCCGGCCTCTTCCGCGGTGCGGACGGTCTCGTCGAGGACGTGCAGCACCTGACCGCCGTCGCAGGTCAGCAGGACGGCGTAGAACCAGAGCGAGGCCGGGAACCGACAAGCCTGCGGCAGCGCGGGGCGGTAGACGGCGACGACACCCTTCAACCACTCCATCCGCTCCGGGGAGGTCCAGTCCTCGATGCCGTGGTCGGTGTTGACCATGCCGATCAGCACCACCTGCCGCCGCGCCTCGTCGAGGAGTTCGGGCCTCATGGGCGGCGGGGCGTCGGTGCACCGCTCGTGGATCGGCGGCGCGGGCGCGTGGGGCGGGGCGAAGGGGTCCGGTGCGAGGCCGGCCACGGCGTTCGCCCACTGCCGGGCGTCGGAGCGCAGATCCCGCATCTGCCAGTACCAGGCGAGGGAGAGGACGACGCAGAAGGCCTCTTGCTCGTCCCGCACGGCAACGGCCCGGCGCAGCGCGGTCCGGATGTTGTCGTACTCGAGCTGCATCCGGTCCAGGGCGGCGCGCTGCCCGTGCCCGCGCAGCAGGGGGTCGGTGGTGCGGGCCAGCTCCCGGTAGTGCACGAGATGCCGGCGCTCGACGCCGCTGCGCTCGCCTGCTTCGCCGAGGCGCTCGGCGGCGTACTCCGCGACGGTCTCCAGCAGCCGGTAGCGCATCCGCCCGTCGGGGGCGGGCACGGCGACGACCAGGGACTTGTCGATGAGAGCGCCGATGAGGTCCGCGACGTCGTGCACGCCGGGGCCGGGGTCCGGTTCGGGGGCCACCTCCCCGGGGGAGGACGCCCGGCTCCGCGGCAGGGAGAGGACGTCCGGGGAACGATGCGGGCCACTGCCCGGCTCCCGGCGCCCCTCGCCGGGCGCGTCCCCGAGCGCGGAGCCCGTGCCCGCCGGGGCGGGCGCCCCGTTCTCTGGGAGGGCCGGTTCCGGCGAGGGCGAGGGCGAGGTGCAGACGGATTCGGCCGCCTCCAGGTCGCAGCCGCCCGCGAAGACCGACAGGCGGCGCAGGACCGCGCGTTCGGCGGGGTCGAGGAGGTCCCAGGACCAGTCGACCACCGCGCGCAGTGTCTGCTGGCGCGGCAGGACGGTGCGGCTGCCGGTCGTCAGCAGGCGGAAGCGGTCGTCCAGGCGGTCCGCGATCTGGCGTGGGGTCAGCATCCGCAGGCGCGCCGCGGCGAGTTCGATCGCGAGGGGAAGGCCGTCCAGGCGCCGGCAGATCTCCGCGCACGCCGCCGCCGTCGCCTCGTCCGCGTCCACCCGGAAACCCGGTCGGGACGATGCGCCGCGCTCCGCCAGCAGGCGCAGGGCCGCCCTGTCGGGGAGCGGGTCGACCGGGCGGACCAACTCGCCGGGGATGCCGAGGGGTTCACGGCTGGTGGCCAGGACCGTGAGGCCGGGGCAGCTTTCCAGCAGCCGTTCGGCGAGGGTCGCCGCGGCGCCGACGACATGCTCGCAGTTGTCCAGGAGCAGCAGCATGCGGCGGCGCGAGCAGTGCTCGGCCAGGCGTACGAGTGCGTCGTCGCCGTGCCGCTCGGCGGCGCGCAGCTCCTCCGCCCCGGCTCCGCGCAGCACCGTCTCGCGGGCGCCGAGCGCGGTGAGCACCGCCTCGGGCACGGCCTCCGGGTCGTCCACGGGGGCGAGTTCCGCCAGCCAGACACCGTCCGGCCACGGGCCGTTCGGGCCGGCCGCCGCGCGTTCGGCGGCCTCCTGGGACAGACGGGTCTTGCCGGCGCCGCCGGGGCCGAGCAGGGTGATCAGCCGCGCTCCGGACAAGTCCGCGCCGATGGCATGGAGTTCGGGCTCGCGGCCGACGAAGCTGGTCAGCCGGGCGCGCAGATTTCCCACGGGCGGCGCAGGTGCCGGAGGGTTCAGCAACTCGGCATGGAGTCCGCGCAGTTCGGGTCCCGGATCGGATCCCAGCATCCGCGCGAGCGCGCGCCTGACCTCCTCGTACGCCGCCAGCGCCTGTGCCGGGCGCCCCGCGTCGCGCAGCGCCCGGATCCGCAGCGCCTGCAGCGGCTCGTCCAGCGGATGGCCCTCGCACAGCGCGACGAGTTCGGGCAGGGCGTCCTCCGCCCGGCCGAGGGCGAGAGCGGCGGCCAGGCGGGTGCGGCGGGCGTCCAGCCGACGGGCCTCGAAGCGCGCCGCTCCGGCCGTACGGTCCGGCAGATCGGCCAGCGCGGGCCCCCGCCACAGGGCGAGCGCGTCGTCCAGGAGTGCCGCCGCCTTGGCCGCGTCGCCCTCGGCCAGTGCCCGCGCCCCCTCCCCCGCCAGCCGGTCGAACCGGTGCAGGTCCACGTCGTCGGGCTCCGCGCACAGCCGGTATCCGCCTTCGCCCGAGGCCACCGCTGACGGTCCGAGAGCCCGCCGCAGCCGGCCGACGAGTGCCTGCACCGCGCCCACGGCGTCGGCGGGCGGGTCTCCGTCCCACACCTCGTCGACGAGCACCCCGACAGGGACCGTGCGCCCGGCCCGCAGCGCCAGCACGGTCAGCAGGGCGCGCAGCCGCGCTCCGCCGAGGGCGACGGGGGCGCCGTCATCGTGGAGTACCTGTGTGGGGCCCAGTACGCGAAAGTGCACCCGGTCATTGTCCCCGGTGCCGGTCCGGGCCCGGGGACAGGAACCGCACCGGGGGACCGGCTCGTTCTCACCGCACCCACCCCCGGGTACGGTCTATCCGCACATCCCCGCCCTACAACAGGAGCCGCGTCCATGACCACCGCTGCCAGGCGCCACAGCGACCGAAAGATCAGCCCGGTCTTCCTAGGGATCGCCGCGGTGATGGCGGTGACGGGCTGGGCCGTGTGGACGGGCTTCTCGGCGAGCGCCGGACTTGCCGTGTTCCTCTTCGTCACCTCGGCGTGGATCGTCTCGCTGTGTCTGCACGAGTACGCGCACGCGCGTACCGCGCTGCACGGCGGCGACATCACCATCGGTGCCAAGGGCTACCTGACCCTGAATCCGCTCAAGTACACGCACGCCATGCTCAGCATCGTGCTGCCGGTCATTTTCGTGATCATGGGAGGCATCGGTCTGCCGGGCGGCGCGGTCTTCATCGAGCAGCACCGCATCCGGGGCCGCTGGAAGCACAGCCTGATCTCCGCGGCGGGACCGCTGACGAACGCGCTGTTCGCCGCCGTGTGCACCGCGCCGTTCTGGCTGGACGCGCTGGACGGCGTCCCCACTGCGTTCCGGTTCGCCCTCGGCTTCCTCGCCCTGCTTCAGGTCACGGCGACGATCCTGAACTTCCTGCCGGTGCCCGGGCTGGACGGTTACGGCGTGATCGAGCCCTGGCTCTCGTACAGGATCCGGCGCCAGGTGGAGCCGTTCGCACCGTACGGGATGCTGGTGCTGTTCCTGTGCCTCTTCTTCATCCCCGAGGTCAACGCCGCGTTCTTCGACGCCGTCTACTCGATCATGGACGGGCTCGGGGTGTCCCGGCTCGACATGCAGTGCGGCAGGGACCTGTTCGAGTTCTGGGACGGACAGAACGACTTCTGCGCGTCGGCCTCCTGACCGGGCCCGGCCTCCGCGGGCGCCCGGCGCCGGCCGACCGCCGGAGCGTCAGCCCGCGGCCTGGCGCTCCGCCTTCGCCTTGCGCAGGTAGTACCAGGCCATGTTCGAGGCGAGCCCGGCGAGCAGTACCCAGACGATCCCGAGCCAGGTGCCGTGCGCGAAGGAGACCACCGCCGCTGTGACGGCGAGTGCGCAGACGACGAGGGAGTAGAGAGCGAGGCGGGGCATGGGGTACGGCTCCTGTCGGGGTGCGGTTCGTCCCGTCCAGTGTCCCCCATGCCCCCGCGACCTCTACACGTCGGTGACGCGCAGCCCCGCGTGCGCCTTGTAGCGGCGGTTCACCGAGATCAGGTTGGCGACCAGCGACTCGACCTGGTGGGCGCCGCGCAGCCGGCCGGCGAAGATTCCGCGCATACCGGGGATACGGCCGGCCAGCGCCTGCACGATGTCGGTGTCCGCGCGGGCCTCGCCGAGGACCAGCACATCGGTGTCGATCTCCTCGACCGACTCGTCCTGCAGCAGCACGGCGGACAGGTGGTGGAACGCCGCGGTCACCCGCGAGTCGGGCAGCAGGGCGGCGGCCTGCTCGGCGGCGCTGCCCTCCTCCGGCTTGAGCGCGTAGGCGCCCTTCTTGTCGAAGCCGAGCGGGTTGACGCAGTCGACGACGAGCTTGCCCGCGAGTTCCTTCTGCAGCGCCTCAAGGGTCTTGGCATGCCCGTCCCATGGCACCGCCACGATGACCACGTCGCTGCGCCGCGCGCACTCGGCGTTGTCGGCGCCCTCGATACCGAGCCCGAGTTCCGAGGCAGCGGTCTCGGCGCGCTGCGCGACCCGGGAACCGATGATCACCTTCTGGCCGGCCCGGGCCAGCCGGTAGGCGAGTCCGCGCCCCTGGTCGCCCGTGCCGCCGAGAACGCCCACGACGAGGCCCGAGACATCGGGGAGGTCCCAGGGGTCCTTGGCCGGAGCCTTCGGCGCGGTGCCGGTGCCTGCGTTGTTGTGAGAAGTCATGGGCCGACCCTACTTGCAGGTACCGGACCCCGATCGGGTGAGCCGGTGCCGACCGGCCCCCGCGAGAGGTCGGTCCTGGTACAGGATGCGGGCCCATGGATGCCGTACGCGTCGCGCTGCTGCGCGAGGTTCTGGCCGGGACCCAGTGGCCGGCGGCGACCCGGCGGTTCGCCGGGTCGCTGCGCTCGTGCGTGGTGCCGCAGGGCGGTGGGCTGCTGCTGGTGGGGACCGAGGAGTACGAGCCGTGGCATCTGGCCGCGCATCTGGTGGACGAGGCCGCCTGGTCGGGACAGCCCGGGCTGGCCCCGACGCTGGTACGTCACCAGGTGCGGCCCGGGGACCCGGCGCAGCTGGCCGTGGGGCTCGGCCGGCTCGGGGCGGCCAGGCGCGGCGAGACCCTGCTGGTCGTGGCTCCCGAACCGCCTGGCTCCGGGCTGCTGGAGCGGGTGCACGACGCGCGCCGGGCGGGGGCGACGGTGCTGGCCCTGGACGGCGGCGACCCGGAGGTGCAGGGACTCGCCCACGAAACGCTGACGGTGCCGGTGGGGACCGGGGCCGATATCGACTTCGACACCGTGCAGCACCTGGTGAGCGCGGCGGCCGGCGAGAACAGCCTGCCCGCCCCGCGCGGCCGGGTCCGGTTCCGGGACCGGCTGTCCTTGCTCGCGGACCGGCTGACGTCCCCGCCACCGGCGCGCTGGTAGGGCCCGGGCGCCGCGAATAACCGGTTGCCGCGGGCCGGCGGCCGCCCAGAGCATGGCCCCTTGTGACCCAGTCCTCCGAGACCCCGGCGCCCCCTGCGACCGCGGCGCCCACAGCGGCCTCACGAAGGTTCTCGATCCTGCCCGACCTGGGGCCCTGGCGGTCCTCCCGCGGCTTCCGCCTGCTGTGGGTGCAGGGTCTGATCACCTACTTCGGCAGCTTCATGGCGATGGTCGCGCTGCCGCTCCAGATCAAGGAGCTCACCGGGTCGCCGCTGGCGGTCGGGGCGATGGGCGCCGTGGAGCTGGTCCCGCTCATCGTCTTCGGGCTGTACGGCGGGGCGCTCGCCGACGCCGCCGACCGACGGAAGCTGATCCTCGGCACGGAGGCAGGGCTCGGAGTGCTGGCCGTCGTCCTGCTCGTGAACGCGCTGCTCCCGCAGCCGATGCTCTGGCCGCTGTATCTGGTCGCTGCCGGCGTCTCCGCGCTGGCCGGTATGCAGCGCCCGGCGCTGGACTCGCTGATCGCCCGGATCGTGCCTCACGACCAGCTCACCGCGGCCGCCGCGCTGAACTCCGTGCGCTGGCAGCTCAGCGCGATCGCCGGACCTGCGCTGGCCGGTCTGGTGGTGGCGTACGGGGGGCATGCCACGGCGTACGGGATCACGTTCGCGGCCTTCGTCGTGTCCGTTCTGCTGTGTCTGCGCCTGGACCCGGCGCCGCCGGCCCACGACGCGCAGAAGCCGTCGCTGCGGGGCATCGCGGAGGGCGCGCGGTACGCATGGAGCAGGCCGGTGCTGCTGGGGACGTATGCGATCGACCTGGCCGCGATGCTCTTCGCTTTTCCGAACACGATCTTCCCGTTCCTCGCGGACGATCTGGACGCCGAATGGGCGCTGGGGCTGATGTACGCGGCGGGCTCGGTCGGTTCCGTGGTGCTCAGCCTGACCAGCGGTTGGACCTCACGGGTGCGGCGGCACGGGCTGTTCGTGGTGTTCGGTGCGGCGGGCTGGGGCCTGTCGGTCGCCGCGGCCGGCTGGTTCTCGAACGTGTGGCTGGTGCTGCTCTGCCTGGCGTTCGCGGGGGCCGGGGACATGCTCAGCGGACTGGGCCGCTCCACGATCTGGAACCAGACGATCCCGCAGGAGCTGCGCGGCCGGCTCGCGGGCATAGAGGTGCTCTCGTACAGCGTCGGCCCCCAGCTGGGCCAGGTCCGCGCGGGTGCGATGGCGGGCTGGACGGGGACACGGCCGGCGATCTGGAGCGGTGGGCTCGCCTGTCTGGCGTCAGTGGGGCTGCTGGCCGCGGCGCTGCCGAAACTCCTGACGTACGACGCGGCGACCGACGAGGACGCGCTGCGCCGCCGCGCCCAGAAGGAGGATGCGGCGGCGCAGTCGTGAAGCGAGCGGCCAGGCGCTGTCCCGGCTCAGGACGCGTCGTCGTTGCCCGTCGGGGCACTGTCGTGCCACCTCGGGTCGTTCTCCCACTCGAGATTCCGCTCCCGGGCGATCTCCATCGCGTGCGCCGCCTCCGCACGGGTGGCGTACGGACCGAAGCGGTCCTTGGCCGGGCACTCGGGGCCCTCCTCGACCTTCTTGTGCTCCAGGCAGTAGTACCACTCGCCCGGTTTGCCCACCGTGCGCTTCTTGAACAGGGCCATCGTCGGCTCCTTCCTCCAAGGCCATGCTGCCCCATGGGCCCTGGTTAGACTCGCTGGCATGTCTGGCCAGTCGCTGCTCGTTCCAGGCGAGCTCTCTCCCACCCGTTCCGTCCCGGGCTCCATCCCGCGCCCCGAGTACGTCGGGAAGCCCGCGCCCACCCCGTACACGGGGCCGGAGGTCCAGGACTCCGACACCATCGAGCGGATGCGTATCGCGGGCCGTATCGCCGCGCAGGCGATGGAGGAGGCCGCCAAGCACATCGCTCCGGGGGTGACCACGGACGAACTGGACCGGGTCGCGCACGAGTTCATGTGCGACCACGGCGCGTACCCGTCGACCCTCGGCTACCGCGGCTTCCCCAAGTCGCTGTGCTCGTCGGTCAACGAGGTGATCTGTCACGGGATCCCGGACTCGACGGTCCTGCGCGACGGCGACATCGTGAATCTGGACGTCACCGCGTACATCGACGGCGTGCACGGCGACAACAACGCCACCTATCTGTGCGGCGACGTGGACGAGGAGTCGCGGCTGCTGGTGGAGCGGACGCGCGAGTCGCTCAACCGTGCGATCAAGGCGGTGAAGCCGGGCCGCCAGGTCAATGTCATCGGCCGGGTGATCGAGTCGTACGCCAAGCGTTTCGGCTACGGGGTCGTCCGCGACTTCACCGGGCACGGGATCAACTCGTCCTTCCACTCCGGGCTGATCATTCCGCACTACGACGCCGCGCACGCGACCACCGTCATGCAGCCCGGGATGACCTTCACGATCGAGCCCATGCTCACCCTCGGCACCTACGAGTACGACATGTGGGACGACGGCTGGACGGTCGTCACCAAGGACCGCAAGCGCACCGCGCAGTTCGAGCACACGCTGGTGGTGACGGACAGCGGGGCGGAGATTCTCACGTTGCCGTGAGCGGAAGGCGGGGTAGCGTTTTTACCGACAGGACGTCGGGAACACATAGACTCAGGCGAGACCAAGCAGTTGGCTGAGCCCGAGTCGAGCAACCGGTGGCGGCACAGGCCTGCGCCGCCACCGCTTCCCTCCCGTCCTCATCGGCCACGGTCCCTGGAGGCCCGCCTTGGATGCCACCGCCCCCGGCACGCCCTTCTCGACGCTGATCCGGGTCGCCTCGCACGAACAGCACACCCGGGCGGAGACCTCGGCCTTCATGAGCGATCTGCTCGGCGGCCGCCTCGGCGTCGCGGCGTACGCGCGCTACACCGAGCAGCTCTGGTTCGTGTACCGGGCGCTGGAGGACGCGGCCGGGGCACTGCGGGACGACCCGGTCGCCGGGCCGTTCATCCGGCCCGAGCTGATGCGCACCGCTGCGCTGGAGCGCGATCTGGCACATCTGCGCGGCCCGGACTGGCGCGCGGGCCTCGCGGCACTGCCCGCCACCACCGCGTACGCCGACCGGATCGCCGATTGCGCCCACAGCTGGCCCGCGGGATACGTGGCCCACCACTACACCCGCTATCTCGGGGACCTCTCGGGCGGCCAGATCATCCGCGACAAGGCCGAGAGGACGTGGGGCTTCGCGCGCAAGGGAGACGGTGTCCGCTTCTACGTCTTCGAGCAGATCCCGAACCCGGCGGCGTTCAAGCGTGGCTACCGCGAGCTGCTGGACGCGGTGAACGCGGACGATCTGGAGAAGCAGCGGATCGTCGACGAGTGCAAGCGGGCCTTCGACCTCAACGGCGCCGTGTTCCGTGAGCTGGGGGCGGCGACCGCATCGGGTCACAGGGGCCCGCTCAGCGCATGAGCGTGGCCCGTCGGGCCACCGGCGCGGGCGCCGCGAGGCGCACGCGCCCGCCGATCTCGATCAGCCCGTCGGGGCCGGGAGCGGTCAGGATCTGCGATCCCTTGCCCTGAATGATGTTCAGGGCCCGGCCGAGCCGGTCGGTCAGCAGCAGCGCCGCCGCCCCCGTGGCCTCGTCCTCGACGATGGTGTCGTCGCGCCGCGGGAACGCCCGGGCCCGTACGCGGCCGGCGGCCTCGTCCTCCCAGGCCCACGCGTACAGCCAGCCCTCGCCCGGGGGCGGGGCGGGCAGGGCGTCGACCTCCTCCGGCGAGGCGTACTGCTCCAGACGGCGCGGTGGCGCCCAGTCGGCGTGCGCGGTGATCCAGGTGAACTCCCCGTCCTGACGCACCCATACCTCGCCCGCGGGCGGGTTCACGGACTCCAGGTCGAGCAGCCATGCGGTGCCGACGAGCGGATGTCCCGCGAAGGTCAGCCGCACACCGGGCGTGTAGATGTCGACGACGCCGCGCTCGGGGTCGTCGACGAACACGGTCTCGCTGAACCCGAGCTCGGCGGCGAGCGCCTGACGCGACGCCTGGTCCGGATAGCCGCGGGGGTCGCGGACCACACCGAGGGCGTTGCCGTACCGTCCGTCCGGCCCGCAGAAGACGTGGAGCACGTCGAGCACGTCGAGTTCGTTCACTCCGGCATTCAAGCATCAAGCACCGCCGCACGGCCTCCCCGTCCGGACGACGCCGTCGTCGTCGCGCGACGGGCTTGACCCCCGCTTGACCGGACCGTGGGGCTGCCGTGAAGGCTCCGTGACCTCACCGTGGCCCACCGGAATCCATGAGAGCTGAATCACTGAACGGTGGGGTGGCACTCAGGTAAGGCTCGGTTAAGTTAGGTCCGCCTCAGTCCAGCCCCGTACACCCATGGAGCCCGCATGCGCCCCGTCCGCCTTTCCGTTGTCACCGCCGCCGCCACGGTCGCGGCTCTGACCGCCGTCACGGGCTGCGCAGACAAGAGCGACGCCAAGGGCGACAACGGCGCCATCGAGGTGGTCGCCAAGGATGACGCCTGCGAGGTCTCGAAGAAGGAGTTCCCGGCCGGCCACATCCAGCTGGACATCGAGAACAAGGGCGCCAAGGTCACCGAGGTCTACATCCTCTTCCCCGACGACCGCATCGTCACCGAGCTGGAGAACATCGGCCCCGGCCTCAAGCGCGAGCTCACCGCCGAGGTGAAGCCCGGTGACTACGAGATCGCGTGCAAGCCCGGCATGAAGGGCGACGGCATCCGTCAGAAGGTCAAGGCGACCGGCGACGGCAAGGTCGCCAAGCGCAGCCCGGAGAAGGACGCCGCGGTCGCCGCGTACCGCACGTACGTGCAGCAGCAGGCCGACGAGACCCTGCCCAAGGTGAAGGTGTTCACGGACGCCGTGCGCAAGGGCGACATCGAGGCCGCGAAGAAGGCGTACGCCGACTCCCGTATCGGCTGGGAGCGCACCGAGCCGGTCGCCGAGTCCTTCGGTGACATCGACCCGAAGGTCGACGTCCGCGAGGACGGCCTGGAGAAGGGCCAGAAGTGGACCGGCTGGCACCGCCTGGAGAAGGCGCTGTGGCAGGACAAGAAGCTCGGCGCCGAGGAGAAGGCCATCGCCGACACCCTCGATGCCGACCTCGCCGCCTGGGTCGACAAGGTCGGCACGGCCGAGCTCACCCCCACCTTCATGGCCAACGGCGCCAAGGAGCTGCTGGACGAGGTCGCCACCGGCAAGGTCACCGGTGAGGAGGAGCGTTACTCCCACACCGACCTGGTCGACTTCAAGGCGAACGTCGAGGGCGCGCAGAAGTCCTACGAGCTGCTGAAGCCGGTCGCCTCCAAGAACGACCCGAAGCTGGTCGCCGAACTGGACAAGCAGTTCGCTGCGCTGAACACGCTGCTCGACAAGTACCGCGAGGACAAGAGCTCGTACGAGTTCACCTCCTACGACAAGGTCGGCAAGGCGGACCGCAAGGAGCTCAGCGACGCCGTCAACGCCCTTGCCGAGCCGCTGTCCAAGCTCGCCGCCGCCGTTGTGAAGTAAGGGAGAGGTCACGATGACGGAGCAGACGCAGAGCAGCGACGGTGCGCCGTCGCGCCGCTCCCTTCTCGGCTGGGGCGGTGCCGGACTCGCGCTCGGCGCCGCCGCGGCCGGCGGTGCGGCCGTCGCTCTGGGCCGCGGCGACACCCCTGTGCCCGCCGCGGACAGCGGCGCGGCCGTGCCGTTCCACGGCACGCACCAGGCGGGTATCGCGACGGCGGTTCAGGACCGGCTGCACTTCGCGACCTTCGATGTGAAGACGAAGGACCGCGCCGAACTGGTGCAGCTCCTCAAGGACTGGACCCGGGCCGCCGAGCGTATGTCGGCCGGTCACGCGGTCGGCGAAGGCGCTTTCGGCGGTCTGCCGGAGGCGCCGCCGGACGACACCGGCGAGGCGCTGGGCCTCAAGCCGTCGCGGCTCACCCTGACGATCGGCTTCGGTACGACCCTCTTCGACAAGGGCCGGTTCGGTCTGGAGGGCCGGCGCCCCGCCGCCCTGGTCGAGCTGCCCACGTTCCCCGGCGACAACCTCGACCCGGCGCGCAGCGGAGGCGACCTGTGTGTGCAGGCCTGCGCCGACGACCCGCAGGTCGCCGTGCACGCCATCCGCAACCTCGCCCGGATCGGCTTCGGCAAGGTCGCCGTCCGCTGGTCGCAGCTCGGGTTCGGCAAGACCTCGTCGACGACGCCGGAGGCCCAGACCCCGCGCAACATGATGGGCTTCAAGGACGGCACCCGGAACATCGCGGGCACCGACACGGCGGAGCTCGAGAAGCATGTGTGGGTGTCGAAGAAGGACGGTCCGGCGTGGCTGGCCGGCGGCTCGTACCTGGTGGCGCGCCGCATCCGGATGAACATCGAGACCTGGGACCGCACCTCACTGCAGGAGCAGGAGGACATCTTCGGCCGGGACAAGGGCGAAGGTGCCGCCGTCGGCAAGGCCAAGGAGCACGACGAGCCGTATCTGCCCGCGATGCTGCCGACCGCCCATGTGCGGCTCGCGCATCCGGACACCAACGGCGGAGCCCGGATGCTGCGCCGCGGCTACTCCTTCACGGACGGCACCGACGGTCTGGGCCGGCTGGACGCGGGGCTGTTCTTCCTCGCCTACCAGCGCGACGTCCACAAGGGGTTCGTCCCGGTGCAGCGACAGCTCGCCGCGCACGACGACCTCAACGAGTACATCCAGCACGTGGGTTCGGCGCTGTTCGCCGTCCCGCCGGGCGTCCGCGACAAGGACGACTGGTGGGGGCGGGAGCTGTTCTCGTGACGAACGCAGTGGAAGGACCCGCATGTTCGGCAACTATCTGATCGGCCTGCGCGAGGGGCTGGAGGCGAGCCTGGTCGTCTGCATCCTCGTCGCCTACCTGGTCAAGACCGATCGCCGCGACGCGCTGCGCCCGGTCTGGACCGGCATCGGGACCGCCTGCGCCATCTCACTGGCCTTCGGCGCCACCCTGGAGTTCGGCTCCCAGGAGCTGACCTTCGAGGCGAAGGAGATGCTCGGCGGATCGCTGTCGATCATCGCCGTCGGTCTGGTGACGTGGATGGTCTTCTGGATGCGGCGTACCGCCCGGCATCTGAAGAGCGAGCTGCACGGCAGGCTCGACGCGGCGCTGCAACTGGGCACGGGTGCGCTGGTTGCCACCGCGCTGTTGGCCGTGGGCCGGGAGGGCCTGGAGACCGCGCTGTTCGTGTGGGCGTCGGTGCGCGCCAGCGGCGAGGGCTCTTCGGCGCCGCTGATCGGCGTGCTGTTGGGCATCGCCACCGCGATCGTGCTGGGCTGGCTGTTCTACCGGGGCGCCCTGAGGATCAACCTGGCGAAGTTCTTCACCTGGACCGGCGGCATGCTCGTGATCGTGGCAGCCGGTGTTCTCGCCTACGGCGTGCATGACCTCCAGGAGGCCCGCTTCGTGGGCGGTCTGGCGAACAAGGCCTTCGACGTCAGCTCCACGATTCCGCCGGACAGCTGGTACGGCACCCTGCTGAAGGGCGTGTTCAACTTCCAGCCCGACCCGACCGTCCTCCAGGTCACGGTGTGGCTGTTGTATCTGGTCCCGACGCTCGGACTGTTCCTGGCCCCGGTAGGGTTCGGACGGTTCGGACGGTCAGTGCGGGTCGAGGAGCAGAAGGCAACCGATGAGAAGGCTGGGTCGGGCGGCGACGGGACTCGCGGCGACGGCGGTGCTGTCCCTGACGGCGAGCGGGTGCGTGACGGTGCACGGGGAACGGGAGGTCGTCCCGACGGCGACGAGGTCTGAGGCCGAGAAGGCGCTCAAGGACTTCACCGACGCGTACAACGAGGCCGACAAGGCGTACGACCCCGCTCTCGACGCCAACCATGTCACCGGCGCCCTCGGCGCGATCAACCAGGCCGGGCTGAAGGCGCGGCAGGTGAACTTCCCCGACGGCAACCCCGGCCATGTGCCGCTGGAGCTGACGGACACGAGGTTCACCATCCCGAAGAAGGCGGGCTGGCCGCGCTGGTTCGTGGCGGACACCGACTCCAACCGGGACCAGGACAACGGCCGGTCGGACAACCGGTGGCTGCTCGTCTTCGTGCGCAACGGTGTCGACGACGGCTGGAAGGCCGCGTATCTGACGATCCTCACGCCGAAGGAGATCCCGGCCTTCAGGACCGACAAGGACGGTTTCGCGGAGGCTGTGGCCCCGGACAGCGGCGCACTGGCGGTCGCGCCGCGCGATCTGAGCGAGGACTACTCCTCGTATCTGCAGAACGGGAAGCCGGAGCGCTTCGCGGCGGGTCCGCACACCTCCGGGTGGCGCGAGTCCCGCAAGAAGGACGCCCGTCTGCCGGGGATGTCCACGCAGTACATCGATCAGCCGCTGGACACAGGGGACTTCGCGCCGCTGGGACTCTTCACCCAGGACGGCGGGGCGCTGGTCTTCTTCTCGATGCGCAACTACGAACGACAGACGGCGGCGAAGGGTGTGCGGCTGAACGTCAACCAGGACGTGAAGGCGCTGCTCACCGGTCAGGTGAAATCCACGATCACCAAGGAGCGGGTGTCCAGCCAGGCCGTGACGGTCCCGCTGGGCGGGGGCGGGGCCGCCGGTTCCGAGGCCGGTGACGGCGCAGGCCGGGTGACGGTGCTGGGCCGGCTGACAGGTCTGACGGCGGCGAAGGGTTCCTGACCGGGTGCCGCACCGAGCCCGGACCGTTCCGGTCGCCGCCGACGCGGTGCGGTGGGCAGCGCGGTCCGGTCAGCAGTCCCGTGCGGTGAGCGGCGCGGTCAGGTGGGACCAGGAGCCCGACCCGGTCGGCTGGCGTGGTCCTGTCAGCAGTCCGGTGCGGTCAGGAGCCCGATGCGCTCGGCGGCGCCGTCCGGCAGGCGGCGCGGCGCGATGCAGCCGGATCCCGCCTCGTCCCGGTCCGCTCAGCGGCCGAGTGGCCAGGCCGCGTCGTGCCGCTCCGACTCCTCCATCTCGCCCGCATACCGCGCGCAGGCGTCCGTCAGGGTCTCCAGCAGCGTCAGCGGGTCCGGAAGCGGATGCTCCGGGCCGCGTAGCCAGGCGACCGCGCGGTCGCCGTCGCCCGGCAGCCGGGCGGGGGGTACGAGCACATAGCTGCCACGGCAGTGCCAGCGCAGCCCCGGATGCTCGTCCATCGTCTCGGGATGGCAGTCCAGCGCGCAGGGCCACCACTCGTCCTCGTCCTCGGGGGTGCCGCGGGTCGCGGTGAAGAAGAGCATCCGGCCCTCGTCGCCGCTGCCTCCGGACTCGGCCACCGGGCCGACGTCGATTCCCTGCTCCAGCAGCCGCTCGAGCGCACTGCGACCGGCCTCCAGCGGTACGTCCAGGACGTCGTGGACCATGCCGGTCGCGGTGATGAAGTTGGCCTCGGGCTGGTGGCTGGCCCAGCGCTCGATCTGCCCGCGGTCGGTGGTCGACTGGGTCTGCCAGGCGAACGAGACCGGGTGGGTGGCGGGCGTGGGACAACCGATGCGCTCACAGGAACAGCTGTAGCCGACGGGATACGCGGCGGGTGCCAGCGGCAGTCCGGCGGCGGCGGAGGCCAGGAGCAGAGCCTCGCGCTGCGAGTCCTCGGCGTCGGTGTCCTTGGGGCGGCGGCGCAGCCACTGTGCCAGCCTCGTCCCCCCGGAAAGCCTGCCCTCCGTGCCGCGGTAGCGGCCGATACCGTCGCCCATCTATCCCCTCACACCTCACGCTCGCCCCACGCCGGACTCTGCCATGGTCCCACCATCCTGCTCCCCGGGTGGCCACTGCCCTCAACCGGGGTACCTGCGCATGTGTTCCCTTGCCGGTCTCAGCCTCGTGGAGCGAGGCCGTTCACGGCGTAGTCGACGATCCGGTCGGCGTAGTCGTGGGTCAGGGGGAGGGTGCGCAGCAGCCAGCGGTGGGCGAGGGGGCCCACGAACAGTTCCAGGGCGATACGGGGATCGAGGTCGTCCCGTACCTGCCCCTTGCGCCGGGCGGAGCGCAGCCGCGTCGCATACAGCTGGAGCTGCGGTTCGAGCAGTTTCTCGACGAACGTGGCACCCAGCTCGGCATCGACCACGCCCTCGGCGGCGAGCGCGCGGGCGGGGGCGTCGTAGGCAGGGCTGGTCAGCTCGTCGACGGTGGCGCGCAGTACGTGCCGCAGATCGGCCTCGAGGTCCCCGGTGTCGGGGATCTCGTACTGTCCCGGCCCCACGGCCTCGGCAGCCTGGTCGGCGAGGTCGAGAAAGGCCTCGAGGAGGACGGCGGCCTTCGAGGGCCACCAGCGGTAGATGGTCTGCTTGCCGACGCCTGCGCGGGCGGCGATGCCCTCGATGGTCGTGCGTGCGTAGCCGACCTCGCCGACGAGGGCGAGGGCGGCGTCGTAGATCGCGCGGCGGGAGCGCTCGCTGCGGCGGGAGGAGACGGGCGCCTTGGACTCGGTCATGGCACTCAACCTACCGAGGCAGGAGACGAGACGTCTCGCCTGGATGTACGTCGCCGACCGAGGTGGACGGGCCGGCGGCGCGTGGGGAGGCGCCCCTCCCCCTCGCCTCACCCCTCGGGAGGCCACGCGTCGCCCCAGTCGGCGTCGCGGGCCGCGCGGTAGAGGGAGCCGTGGCGCTTGGTGACCGTCTCGCGCCCCAGGACTTCGTCGGATGTGCAGAGGTCGAGCAGCACCAGCCCCTTGCGGATCTGGGGCTTGCGGGTGATCCGGGAGGAGGCCGGGGTGGCCGGGAAGCGGGTGGCTGCGACGTAGCTGAACTTCTCGTCCTCGTACGGCAGTGAGCCGCCCTTCACCTGGCGGTGCAGGGAGGAGCGGGAGACCCGGGCCGCGAAGTGGCACCAGTCGGTGCCCGGCTCGATGGGGCAGGCCGCACTGTGCGGGCAGGGGGCCGCAACGCGCAGGCCGGCTGCGATCAGGGCGTCGCGGGCCTCGATGACACGGGCGTAGCCGTCGGGGGTGCCGGGTTCGACGATCACGACCGCCTGGGCCGCACGGGCCGCCTCGGCGACGACCGCCTTCCGGTCCTGGGGCGTCAGTTCGTTCAGGACGTACGACACCGTCACCAGATCAGTGCTCTCGATACGGAGCGCCGAGCTGATCCGCGCACGCTGCCACCGCGCGGCGCGCAGCGCGGGCACCTGGGAGGCCTCGGCCAGCTCGCGGCCCAGCGTCAGGGCCGGCTCGGCCCAGTCCAGCACCGTCGTGCTGGGCGCCGCTTCCTCCCATGCGTCCGCGACCGCCCAGCTCGCCGCGCCGGTGCCGCCTCCGATGTCGGTGTGCGTGGCCGGCGCCCACGAGGGAGCTGCGGCGCGCAGGGCGGCGAGGGCGGACCGTACCGCCTCGAAAGTGGCGGGCATCCGATACGCCGCGTACGCGGCCACATCGGAACGGTCCCGCAGCACCGGCGCATCGGTCGGGGTGGTCCCCCGGTAGTTGGCGATCAGGCGCTCGACGGCCTGCGCCGCCTGCGTGGGCGGCAGCCCGTCCAGCAGTCCGGCCAGGGCACTGCGCAGGGTCTCGGCGGTGGGAGCGGTGACGTTCACCGACCGATTCTACGAGCGATCCGGACCCGGCCGGGATGCGCCGGACGCGGACCACCGGGACCCACCGGAGTCAGACCGCCTCGCCGCGTCGCTGCCACGGGCGGCACAGCCCCAGGAAGCAGCCGACCGACCCCAGCGCGCACGTCAGCTGGACGACGGCCATCGGCACAGCGGTCGCCTCGCCCGCGATCCCGACGAGCGGCGAGGCGACCGCGCCGATCAGGAACGCCGACGTACCGATCAGGGCGGACGCGGAACCCGCCGCATGCGGCGTGCGTGTCAGCGCCAGCGCGTTGGTGTTGGGCATCGCCAGACCCATCGCGGACATCAGCACGAACAGCCCGGCCGCGACCGGCGCGAGTCCCACCCGGCCGAAGACCCCCGACGTCATCAGCAGCAGCGCGGTCGCGGCGAGCGTGATCACGGCCAGGCCGATGCCCAGCGCCTTGTCCAGGCTGACCCGGCCCACCAGCAGCTTGCCGTTGATCTGGCCGACGGTGATCAGGCCGATCGAGTTGAGTCCGAAGAGCAGGCTGAACGTCTGCGGCGACGCCCCGTAGATCTCCTGCACCACGAACGGCGACGCGGAGATGTACGCGAACAGCGCGGCGAAGGCGAGACCGCCGGCCAGCGTGTACCCGGTGAAGACCCGGTCGGCGAGCAGTCCCCGCATGGTGCGCAGCGCCTCGCCGACGCCCCCGCTGTGCCGCTTCTCCTCGGGCAGGGTCTCGTGCAGCCACTTCAGCACCACGAGGGTGAGCAGCAGGCCGACGGCGGTGAGGACGACGAAGATGCCCCGCCAGTCGGTGACGCGCAGCACCTGGCCGCCGATCAGCGGCGCGATGATCGGTGCGACGCCGGAGATCAGCATCAGAGTCGAGAAGAACCGGGCCATCTCCACGCCGTCGTACAGGTCGCGCACCACCGCGCGGGCGATGACGATACCGGCCGCGCCCGCGAGCCCCTGCAACAGCCGGAAGCCGATGAGCAGTTCGATGCCCGGGGCCAGCGCGCAGATCGCGGTGGCGGCGACGTACACGATCATCCCCACGAGCAGCGGGCGCCGCCGCCCCCACTTGTCGCTCATCGGGCCGACGACGAGCTGGCCGAGCGCCATACCCGCGAGGCAGGCGGTGAGCGTGAGCTGAACGGTCGCGGCGGGCGCGTGCAGCGAGTCGGTGACCGCGGGCAGCGCCGGGAGGTACATGTCCATGGACAGCGGCGGCAGTGCGGTGAGGCCGCCCAGGACGAGAGTGACCAGGAGCCCGGCGCGGCGGGCCGCCACGACGGGAGCGGAGGCGGACGCGGACGCCGGTTCAGGGACAGGTTCGGGCGCGGGCACCGCAGGGGATGCGGATACCGGGGCGACCTGAGGCATATGCTCCTGTTTGGTCTGGTCGCTCTCCGGCATCTGCAACTCCTGTTCATGGATTCAACAACCATGTTCTCAGCTCAATCCATGGTCCTCGAATCCCTGTACGCCGCTAGACCTGCTGGAGGCCCGGGTTGCCCGCCCCGGTCACGAACGACGCGGCCGTGGTGATGCCGGCGCCCGGCGTGGTGACGGCGGCGACCGTACGGAAGTCGGCGCGCGCCTGCTGCTCGCCGAGCGTGACGGTCACATAGCCGCGGCGGCCGTTGTAGAACTTCATGTGCGGATTGGCCTTGGTGTACGTCTCCCAGGTGGCCGGCCTGTCCGCGCCGTCCTTGCCGCTGGAGATGGATGTCGCCACGATCTCCGTGCCGACGACCTTGGCGCCGGGGGTGTCGTAGTCCCGCTTGATGTCGTACGCGTACGCGACATGCACGTCACCGGTGAGGACCATCAGGTTCTCGACCCCGGCCGCCGCGGCGCCGTCGAGAATCCGGTTCCGCGAGGCCGGGTAGCCGTCCCAGGAGTCCATGCTGACCTTGGCCACGGGATTGAGGTCCAGCTTGCGCCGGGAGAAGTTGACCTGCTGCGGTACGACGTTCCACAGCGCCCGCGACGCGTGCCAGCCGTCGATCAGCCAGCGCTCCTGGGTCGCACCGGTCATGGTGCGCGAGGGGTCCTCGGACTCGGGCCCCGGGATGTCCAGGCCGTCTCCGTAGGCCTGGTCGGAGCGGTACTGACGGGTGTCGAGCACGTCGAACTGTGCGAGCCGCCCGAACTGCAGCCTGCGGTAGAGCTGCATGTCGATGCCCTCGGGCTGCTGGGGACTGCGCAGCGGCTGGTTCTCCCAGTACGCGCGGTAGGACGCGGCCCGGCGCAGCAGGAACTCCTCGCGCGGTACGTCGTTCTCGGGGATCTCGTCCGCGTAGTTGTTCTCGGTCTCGTGGTCGTCCCAGGTGACGACGAAGGGGTGGGCGGCGTGCGCGGCCATCAGGTCCGCGTCGGACTTGTAGAGGCCGTAGCGCAGCCGGTAGTCCTCGAGCGTGATCGTCTCGCGGTTGTAGAGCGCGGGCAGCCGGCGGTCGGTGTAGTTGCGCGCACCGCCGACGGAGTTCACGGCGTACTCGTAGAGGTAGTCGCCGAGGTGGAAGACGACATCGAGGTCCTCGTCGGCGAGGTGCCGATAGGCGGTGAAGTAGCCGTCGTGGTACGCCTGGCAGGACACGGCAGCAAGCTTGAGCTCGGCGATACGGGCGGCACGGGCGGGCGCGGTGCGGGTCCGCCCGGTCGGGCTGATCCACTGCCCCGCGCGGAAGCGGTAGAAGTACACCCGGTCCGGATCGAGGCCGGTGGGCTCGACATGGACGCTGTGGTCGAACTCCGGGTGGACGGTGACGCTTCCGCGCCTGGCGATCCGGGTGAAGCGGTCGTCGTGGGCGAGCTCCCAGCGCACCGTGAACCGGGCCCGGGGCAGCCCGCTGCCGGGCTCGTACGGGCGGGGCGCGAGGCGGGTCCACAGGATGACGGACCCGGGATGGGGGTCTCCGGAGGCCACGCCCAGCGTGAACGGGTCCTCGGCGATCTGCCGGGCGTCCACCTCGACGGCGTGCGCGGTACCGGGCAGATTGACGGCGAAGGCGAGCGCGGCGGCGGCAGATGCGGTGGTCAGGAAAGTGCGGCGGCCGAGGTGCCGGGCGGCCGCTGCTCTGAGTTCGGGTGCGTGGTCGTCGTGCGGCGCGGGTGTCATGTGCCCCTCCCCTGACGGCTGTTGTCAGTTGGTATTGGAGTGGCAGCCGACGAAGCCGTGTTGTCGGAGGCACAACATCCGGATGTCGGTCCGATGAGTTCCGTTCGCCGCCGGCGCGTACGCTGCGCGTCCATGGACGCAAGTGCAGTTCGTGCACAGAAGATCGCCGTGGTGACAGGTGCGGGTTCGGGCATCGGCCGGAGCGTCGCGCTGGCACTCGCGGACGGCTGGTCACTGGCGCTCGCCGGCCGCCGGGCACAGGCGCTCGAGGAGACCGCGGAGCTGGCGGGGCCGGACGCGCAAGTGCTGTGCGTACCCACGGATGTGACGGACCCCGAGGCGGTGTCCGCGCTCTTCGCGGCGGTGGTCGAGCGCTACGGCCGTGTGGACTTCCTGTTCAACAACGCGGGCACCTTCGGCCCGGGCGGTATCCCGTTCGAGGACCTGCCGTACACGGCCTGGCGCAAGGTGGTCGACGTCAACCTGACGGGGGCCTTCCTGTGCGCCCAGGCGGCGTTCCGCCAGATGAAGGCACAGGACCCGCAGGGGGGCCGGATCGTCAACAACGGCTCCATCTCGGCGCACACACCACGTCCCGACTCGGCGCCCTACACGGCCACCAAGCACGCGCTGACGGGCCTGACCAAGTCGTTGTCGCTGGACGGCCGCCCGTACGGCATCGCCTGCGGCCAGATCGACATCGGCAATGCGGCCACCGACATGACGGCCCGTATGCGGTCCGGAGTCCTCCAGGCGAATGGCGAACTGGCGCCGGAGCCGGTGATGGACGCGGCGGACGTGTCCAGGACGGTGCGGCTGATGGCTGAACTCCCACTGTCGGCGAACATCCAGTTCACGACGATCCTGGCGACGACGATGCCGTTCATCGGGCGGGGCTGAAGGGCCGGGGCGGAGGTCCGGCACGGAAGCCCGCTGGCTAACCTGCTGCGATGCGCTGGCGAGACATCAACATCTGGGTGAAGCGGGGCGGGGCGGCGGTCACCGCCGCGGCCCTGGCGGGCGGCGGGTACCTGTGGCTGGAGCGGCACTCCCCCGAACACAAGCTGTCCGAGGCGTGCTCGGGCATGCTGCCGGTCGCTGAAACGATGGCCGTGACGGGCGACGACTTCAAGCTGTCCAGCTGGGGGTACGACGTCTCGTCCGGTGTGGTGGAGCCGCCGGGGCTCGCCGCGCGCTGCCATATCGGCAGCACATGGGTGGACATCCAGACCGCGAGCGGCGCGCACTCGCCGTTCGGTGACTACACCTTCCAGCGCCGCGACGACGTCCTGCCGGTCCCGCTCGGTTCCGGATGGTCGGGATTCATTGTCGCGGAGGAGGAGGACGAACTCGGTGCCTCCGTGCTGCTGGACTGCCCCGACTGGAACTCCCGTGAAGGCAGCGGCATCCTTGTCACCGTCACCAAGAGCTACACCGACGCTCATAGCACCTCCGCGCGGCGGAACCTTGCCCGCGTCGCCGCCGGCACGGCGCAGCGCGCCGCCGAACGCACCGGCTGCCACGCCGACCCGGGCACCCGGATCGAACGGGTGGACCCCGCGCCGCCACCCCCCGACACGAGCGTCGCCGCCGAATTCCCGAAAGGCACCTGCACCGGCCTGACTTCTCACCGCGCCTTCCGTGAGACGGCGGCGGACACGGCCCCGGTCGAGCACTGCGTCCTCGAAGACGGTCTGGCCCTGCATGCCGAGTACGGGCCGTTCGCGCGAAGCGAGAGCGACGGGGAGTACGGCGGTCAGTCACGGCCGGCGGGCAATGCGCGCCACTTCGCCTGGGCCTCCGCCCGGTGCCAGGGCGCCGACGACATCGCGATGTACTGGGCCACGCCGACCGAGAACGCGGACCGGGAACCCTCGAAGCAGCTGCTCAACGCCGCGGAACTGAACGATCTGCGCCGTTTCGCCCGGGACTCGGCGGCCCGTCACGGCTGTTCGGCACCCACCGTCCCTTAGGCGCCGGGCGTCTATTATTCCGGCACCCTACCCATGGGAGGCTGCCGGAATGGATCACACCTGGGAGACGGTCGCCCGCCTGCACTCCTGGCTGCACGCCCGCAGCCGATTCCCGCAGGAGCAGGAGACGTTGCTTCGGATCCTGAAGCTCTCGGAGGAGGTCGGCGAGGTGGCGCAGGCCGTCATCGGTGCGACCGGCCAGAATCCGCGCAAGGGCACGACCCACAACTGGCAGGACGTCCAGTCGGAACTGTGCGACGTGATCATCACCGCGATGGTGGCCCTGCGCACCCTGACTCCGGAAGCGGCGGAGACCTTCGCCGCCCACCTGGAGCTCGTCGCGAAGCGCTCGCTGGACACCTGACAAGAGGTCGCCGTACATAGTGAAGCGCCCGACGGGGGCACGCTGGTACGCCCCCTGGCGTGACCGTTCCACCGTCCTCGCCGTTAAGTCGATCATGACCATTCGACGCATGACCACCGTCCTTGGCACCCTCGCCGCGACCGTCCTTCTTACGGCCGCCGCCCCCTCCTCCGCCCAGGCCGCCGCCGCGGCCCCCTCCTGTCCCGGCGGCTCCGTCTGCTTCTTCAGCGGCCAGAACTTCAGCGGCTCCTCGTGGGAGTGGACTGCCAACAGCGGCTACCGCGACATGCCCCCGTCCCTCCACGACCATGTGGGCTCCTTCGTCGCCTCCACCGATGCGTGCTTCATCGCGTACGAGCCCACCGAGAAGCGCCAGTCGCACAACGGCGACTGGCGCAGCGCCTACCTCGGCGACTTCGGCGGCCGCATGGACGCGGTGGGCCCGGGCGCCTGCTGAGCCGACACCACGCGATGCCCCGCCGTCATGACGACGGCGGGGACTTCGTCCCGGCCCGCCGGCCGCTTCGATGACGGCCTCGGCGCGCAGCCGACCTCCAAGCGGGTCGCGGCTCGTTTCGTCCACCTCACACTGCGTGCCCGCCGGGCTGCGAGATGTGTGATTTGCGCCCTTGACCCACGCGCAATTCTGCCGTCGCGGTGGACCCGTACGTTCTGGCCATGGAACAGAACCTCGGGCGCAGAGGCTTCCTGCGCCTCACCGGAACAGCCGCCCTCACTGCCTCGCTGGGCAGCGCCCTCACCGCGTGCGGAACCGCCGACAAGACGTCCACGTCAGCCAAGCCCGGCCGTACCGTGCGACTTGGGTTCATCGCGTTGACCGACTGCGCGCCGCTGATCATGGCGAAAGAACTCGGGTACTTCGCCGAGCGCGACCTCAACGTCGAACTGATCAAGCAGGCATCCTGGCCGGCCACGCGGGACAACCTGCTCAACGGGCAGATCGATGCCGCTCATGCCCTCTTCAGCCTCCCGCTCTCCGTTGCGTCAAAGATCGCGGGCACTGGTTCGACCGATCTGAAGATAGCCATGGTGCTCAACAACAACGGCCAGGCCATCACCCTCAAGAAGGACTTCGCCGACGCCGGCTACGCGGACCTGGCAGCCGCCCGGGCGCTGCTGGAGAAGAAGTCGCCGACCCTGGCCATGACCTTCCCCGGCGGCACGCACGACACCTGGCTGCGGTACTGGCTGAAAGCCACCAAGGCAGATCTGTCGAACGTCAAGATCGTTCCCGTTCCGCCACCGCAGATGGTCGCCAATATGAAGGTCGGCAACATGGACGGCTACTGCGTCGGGGAACCGTGGAACGCCGTCGCCGTCAAGCAGGGCATCGGCTTCACCCACCTGACCACCCAGGACCTGTGGCAGCACCACCCGGAGAAGGCCCTGGTCGCCGGCGCCAAGTTCGCGACGGAGCGCAAAGAAGTCCTGGCCGATGTGATGGGGGCTGTCCTCAAGGCCGCCAAGTGGCTCGATGACCTGGAGAACCGCGCCAAGGCGGCGACGACCATCGGCGCCACGCAGTACGTCAACGCGCCGCCGAAGGAGATCGAGGGTCGGCTGCTGGGCACCTATCAGCTGGGAGCGGACCTCGGCGAGAAGAAGTACAGCGGCGATCAGATGATGTTCTTCCGCGACGGCAAGACCTCCGCGCCGCGCCGCGCGCACGCGATCTGGTTCCTGACCCAGTACCAGCGCTTCGGACTGCTCAAGGAGGCACCGCCCTACGCCAAGATCGCCGATGAGATCATCCTGCGCGATCTCTATGAAGAGGTCGCCGGCAAGGAGGGCATCGACGTACCGGGCGACGACATGAGCCCGTTCCCCCTCAAGCTCGATGGCGCGACGTTCGACCCCGCCAAGCCGAAGGAAGAGGCGAAGCGGCCATGACCACCTCGCTGACCGGCACGGACCAGGCCGATCCTCCGACAGATCCGGCCACCCGGCCCGATCCGTCCGGCGCGCCCGACGCCGGACCCGCCTTCCCCGGAGCCCGGATGAGCCGGCTCGCCGAAGTCGGCCGCGGCATCGGCTGGGCCGTGGTCGGTTCCACCACCGTCGTGCTGCTCTGGCAGCTTGCCACGTCCTGGACAACCGATGTCCCGGCCCCACTCGACGGGGCCCGGGCGCTGGCCGACCTGCTGGCGGATCCCTTCTACGACAACGGCCCGAACGACAAGGGGATAGGCCGGCAACTGGGCATTTCACTGCAGCGGGTGTTCACCGGCTTCGCGCTGGCCGCTGTGGTCGGGGTGCTGGCCGGCCTGCTCATCGGCGCGAGCCGCCGGGCCTGGCTGGCGTTCAACCCGGTGGTGCAGGTGCTGCGCCCCGTGTCGCCGCTGGCGTGGTTCCCGATCTGGCTGACCGCGTTCAAGGACGCCGACCAGGCCTCGGTTTTCGTGATCTTCATTACCGCGCTCTGGCCCACGCTGATCAACACCGCGGCCGGCGCGGCGGAGATCCCGCGGGACCACCGCAACGTCGCGCGGGTCTTCCGGTTCGGCCGCCTGGCCTATCTGCGGCATGTGCTCGTGCCCAACGCCTTGCCGTCCGTCATCACCGGACTGCGGCTGTCGATGGGCATCGCATGGATGGTCATCGTGGCGGTCGAGATGCTCTCGGGTAATGCGGGGATCGGGTTCTTCGTATGGGACTCGTACAACGCCGGGAACCTCAGCTCGGTCGTAGCCGCGATCGTGCTGATCGGTCTTGTCGGCCTGGTCCTTGACGTGATTCTGGTACGGGTCTCGCGCAAGGTGGCTATCGAGGAGGTTCAGTCGTGACCGTCGAGATCCGCGCGCTGCACAAGACGTTCCGCCGAAGGGGTGCAGCAGCCCAGCATGTCCTGCGGGGTGTCGACCTGACCGTCGACGAAGGCGAGTTCGTCTCCTTCATCGGCCACTCGGGCTGCGGCAAGTCGACACTGCTCAATCTGGTCGGTGGGCTGGTCCGCCCGGACGCGGGTGAGGTCGTGGTGGACGGTCGGACTGTCACCGGGCCGGGTCCGGAACGGGCGATGGTCTTCCAGAACTACTCACTCCTGCCCCGGCTGAGCCTCCTTGCCAATGTGCGCGAGGCCGTTCGCGCGGCACGTCCGGACTGGTCCCGGAAAAAGGCCGACGACATGGTCGAGCGGTATCTGACCGCCGTCGGGCTGTGGGAGCACCGCGACAAGCGCCCGGGTCAGGTATCGGGCGGTATGGCCCAGCGCGCCGCGGTCGCCAGGGCCTTCGCCGTGGGACCGCGCACCCTGCTGCTGGACGAGCCGTTCGGTGCGCTGGACGCGCTCACCCGCTCGCGGTTGCAGCAACAACTCGTCGAGCTGTGGGGCAACGAGTCGGAGACCGAGAAAGTGCTCATGGTCACGCACGGGCTCGACGAGGCGATTCTGCTCGCCGACCGGATCGTGGTCATGTCCAACCCGCCGGAGCCGTCGGTGCGCACGATCATCCCGGTGCCGATCCCGCGTCCTCGGGACCGCGCGACGATCACCGGCCACCCGGCATACGCCGCCACCCAGGAGGAGTTGGCCGCCCTGCTGCTCGCCGACCAGGCGGTGGCCGCATAGCCCCGGCCGGTCCCGGGGTCGATACCCGCCCGCCGAGCTCGAGTTGTCGATAGAGGAGTGAGGTGGCTGCGGGTGGTGGGGGCCCCCCGGGGGGCCCCCCCCCCCCCCGGGGGGGGCCCCCCCCCCCCCCCCCCCCCCCCGGGCGGGGGGGGGGCGGGGGGGGGGGGGTGGGGCCCGCGCGGGCGCACCCCGCGGCCCCTTTTAAGAG
>NZ_JBIAPT010000020.1:25715-62272 GCF_042888425.1 Streptomyces sp. NPDC002889 | reverse complement strand
GGGGTGCCACCCCCCCCCGCGGGGCGCTTTTTTTCTTGTGGGTGGGGGGGGGGGGGGGGGGGGGGCCCCCCCCGGGGGCCCCCCCCCCCCCGCGGGGGGGGCCCACCGCCCGCGGCCACCTCACCCCTGTCATGGGGTTCGTCTGCCACTGCTGTTCACGCCGGCGCGGGAACACCGCTGGCCCCTTTTCACGACCTGCCGTGTGCGAGCCGACGGCTGTCATCGGCCGCAGAACGCCGCTGTCGCCACGCTGTCGCCGCAAGACAGGACGTGATGCCTGCTGTGTCACTACCCTTGGCGCCAGAAAGGACGGTGCGGGGTTGCGACTGCTGGGGGACGAGGCGGAGCCGGAACGTCAGGCCGGGCGCCCGAGGGTGTTTGTCTCCTACGCCTGCGAAGAGGACGACGGGCAGCGTCACACGGACCAGGTCCGGGAGTTGTGCCGCGTACTCCGGGATGCGGGGATCGAAGCCCGATGGGACGGCCCTGCGGCGGAAACCCCGCAGGACTGGGCGCGCTGGCGGCAACAGGAGTGCGAGGCAGCGGACTTCGTCGTGGTGATCGCCTCTCCCGCCTACAGACGCTACGTCGAGGACAGGCAGGTTGCCCGTGCGGGCATGGGCGTTCCGATCGAGGCAACACATCTGCAGCGGGAAGTCGACGAGAACCGCACGTGGTACGAGCGCATCCTTCGCGTGGTCCTGGCCGAGGGCAGCGTGGAAGACTTCCCGGACTTCCTGGGCGGCAAAACGGTGACGAGGTACGCCGTCGACACACTCACGGTCTCCGGCTGCGAAGAGCTTCTGCGCTACCTGCACAAGGCCCCGTGGGAGCTTGCACCGACCGTCGGCAGCAAGCCCGCGCTGCCGCCACGCGGGTGTGCGGACGAGCCTTCCGGCGGCCTGGACCGGCAGGCGTGGCAGGAACTCGCGCCGATCCTGTGTGACCTGCCCACGTCCCGGTGGGAGTGGTCCGACCAGGCCTTTCGCTGGTCCTTCGGCCCGCCGGGCAGCGCTGAGGCCGCCGCGGCCCCGTTCCCCGAGGACGACCTCGACCTGTACGCCTGGGCGCGTGCTCTCGCAGACTTCCATCACCGTCCGGGTTCGATCCCCAAGGTCGTGGCCTTCGCCCATGCGCTGGCCGCGGGCTTCGCCGCGGGCGAAGACCCCGGGGATCGCAAAATCGGCAGGGAACTCATCTCCTGGGTACGCCAGGTCGCGCTGCGCCATCGTCTTCCCGAGCTGCCCGCGCCGCCGGAGTTGGCGCCTGCGCACACCGTCATCACGATGCGGCTCGACCAGGATCCGCAGGACATCGACCACTTCTACGCGCAGGTCTGGATTCGCGCCCGGGGCTGGAGGCGCCTCGAGCCGAAGGACGACGCCTCCGGCCCCCGCCGCGTGACCCTGGACGAGGCCAGGGAGCTGCTGGAGGAATGCCTGCGGGAACTCTCGGCGCCGGGGGTGTCCGGCACGGGCCGGAGGCCCCCTCGGCTGCGCCGTATCGAGTTCGCCGTCCCGGACACGCTGCTCGAGGTCGGCTTCGACCAGTGGCGGCTGAAGCCCGGCCCTCATGTCCAGTGCCTGGGCAAGCGTTACGAGGTGGTGCTCCGCTGCCCGGACGCCCGCAGTCACGGCGACGCCGCATACCAGTGGTCGAGCCGCTGGACCTGGCTGACCCGGCAAGGAGGTGCCCATCACCGCGCCACGGTGTGGCTGGACAGCGAGGACCTCGCGAGAGCGGAGGACCTCATGTACGAGTGGTGCGAGGCGCAGTACCCCGTATGCGTGGCCGTGTCCGCCACACCGGCCGGGCAGGGATGGCGCGCGGCACTGGAAGCCGGAGTGCCGGTCATCCTGTGGCAGCGCGACGGGCCTGCCGCAAGCTCCCCGCCGGTGCAACTGAGGGATGTGCTGCCGGTCAACGACGTCACGCTGCTTCCCCGCATGGTCAAGAAGCTGCGGATGAAGGGGGACCCCGCCGTTGCCGCCAGCGTGGTTCTGCTCTGGGACGACCCCGACCACGCTCTCGACAGCCAGACACTGACCGACGCGCACCTGACCGCTTGACGATGATCTGCTCTGCCGACGGGCGGAGCAGAGCGGAGGCTTTGATGAAGGACTGGTGGATCTACAAGGGTGACCGATCCACTGACCGGCTCGGACGGCTTGGGGCGCACCGGCCGCCATGGCGGTCCTTCGACGGTGACATCGACGAGCGCTACCAGGTGCCCTCGCTGGACGACGACCGGTACCGGTCCGATCGCGAACGCGGAGCCGGGTACATCGTCGACGAGAGGGAGGCCGAACTGGTCAACTCCGCCCTCTATCTGCGCCGTCCGCTTCTGGTCACCGGAGTCCCCGGCGTCGGGAAGTCGACGCTGGCCTACAGCATCGCGCAGGATCTCGGCCTGGGCCCGGTCCTGCGTTGGCCCATCACCAGCAGGACGACATTGCGCGACGGTCTGTACCGCTACGACGCCATCCGGCGGCTCGAGGACGCCAATCTCAAGCGACTGGAGGACCCGGCCGCCACCGCCGTTCCCGCCGTCACCGCATCGCCCGGCGAAGCCATCGGAAAGTACCTGCAACTGGGGCCGCTCGGCTCGGCGTTCATTCCCACCGAGCGACCGCGTGTCCTGCTCATCGACGAAATCGACAAGGGCGACCTCGACCTGCCCGGCGACCTTCTCACCGTCCTGGACGAAGGCCGGTTCGACATCCCCGAGCTCGCCCGCCTCGCCGAGCACACGCCGACCGTGGCCGTCGGAACGGACGACCGGGGAGGCAAGGCGCGGATCACCGCAGGCCGCGTGTCCTGCCGTGCCTTCCCCATCGTCGTGCTGACCAGCAACGGCGAGAGAGAGTTCCCGCCCGCCTTTCTGCGCCGTTGCATCAGGCTCACCATCACCAGCCCGAGCAGGGAAAAACTGCTCTACATCATCGAACAGCGCATCGGCCGTGAAGCGGCTGCCGCCGCCGACGGCGAGAACGGCATCATCTCCGCCTTCCTCAAACGTCGCGCGACAGGGGCACTGGCGACGGACCAACTGCTCAACGCGATCCAGCTCCGCCTTGCAGGAGCCTGGACCGCCCCCGAAGACCTCGGCCGTCTCACGGACGCGACCATGCACGTTCTGAGCGGACCCGACGCGACATGATCTCCCACCTCGTCAATCTGCTCCAGGAAGGCGGAGTCGGCGACCCGGGACCCGAAGAACTGGCGGACATCCTGTGGCTCGCCCAGGAGATCCTGCCGCCAGGCCCCGCCACAGAGGACTACGGACCCCCGCTCGACACCGCGACCTCCGCCGAGAACGGACAGGACGCCCCCGCCGAGACCGCCGTGCCGCCGACCGCTTCGGCCACCGGGACCACACCGTCCCACCAGGGAGCCGGTCCGTCGATCCACCCCGGCGGCGGCCACACCCCGCCCTTTGACGGCCCCGGCTCCGGCGCGCCCGTCCTCGTACCCGCCGAGACCGCTCTGCCGCACACCCTGGCCCTGACGCAATCGCTCAGGGCCCTCTCCCGCAAGGTCCCGTCCGACACGGACTTCGAACTCGACGAAGAGGCCACGGTCACCCGGCTGGCCGACGAGGGCATCCTGGTACCGGTCCTGCGCCCGGAGCCGACCCGCTGGCTGAGCCTGGCGCTGGTCGTCGACACCAGCCCTTCGATGGCCCTGTGGCAGGACGAGGTCCACGAAGTCCACGAAAGCCTCACCCGACTCGGAGCGTTCCGCGACATCCGCCGCTGGCATCTGTCGCCACGTGACGGCGGGTCCGCCATCGAGCTGCACACCTCCCCTTCCGTGGTACGAGCTCCACGGCACCCCCGGGAAGTCACCGTCCCGGGGGGACGTCAACTCGTCATCGTTCTCAGCGACATGGTCGGGGCCGTCTGGCGCACCGGTGCCGCCGGCCGGCTCCTGCTGGACTGGGCACGGCACTCCCAGGTGGCCGTGACCCACCTCCTTCCCGCTTCCTTCTGGCGGCGGAGCGGCGTCGTGCCGCAACCGGCCTCCCTGCACATTCCGGAGCCGGGGATGCCGAACAGCCAGTGGAGATTCGTCCTTCCGCGAAACCACGGCCCGGGGCCGGGATCGCACATCCCGATTCCCGTACTCGAACTGGAACCCCAACCCCTGCGGGCCTGGGCCGAGATGACTGCCGGAAGCGGCCGATGGACCGCCACGGCGGCGCTCTGTCTCGCACAACGCCCGGCGCGCAGAGGCCCGAACACCACAGCCTCTGCCCGGCCTCGCACCGCCGACGCGCGAGAATCCGTCACTGCCGAGGAGGCGATCCACCGCTTCCGAGTCTCCTCCTCCCCTCAGTCCTGGCGCCTCGCCGGTTACCTCTCCGCACTGTCGACCGTGACTCTTCCGGTGGCCCGCCTCGTACAACGGGCCATGCTGCCCGGATCGTCCCGTGGCGATCTGGCCGAGGTCCTCCTGGGCGGGCTCGTCCGCCGGTCCGACGTACCGACCGAGACGGCCGCCTCCGATGCCTCCGGACTCCTCCGCTTCGAATTTCCGGCGGAGATAGGGAACGCGCTCCGGTACGCCCAGCGCGACAGCGAGGTCCGCACGGTTCAGGCGCTCGTCCGTGACCATGTGTCCGCGCGCCTGGAGACACGCTACGGAAGGCCGCGCACGTTCACGGCGGTCCTCACCGGCGTACCGCGGCCGGAGGCGACCGTCCGAGCGGCGGGGAAAGCGTTCGCCAGGCCGTCCCCGGCTGCCGTGGAGGGGCTGGGTCACCGCGCGGCTGCCGGGACAGGCATTGATCCTCGGCAGCGGGAAGGAATCTTCATCAGCTATGCCGGGACGGACCGCGCCTGGGCCGAATGGGTCGCCTGGCACCTGGCGGAAGCCGGTCACCAGGTGATGCTGGACGTATGGGACCGGCGCGTGGGCGACGACTTAGTACTGCGCATGAACCAGGCGCTGGAGAACGCCACGGCCGTGGTGGCTCTCTTCTCCCACTCCTACTTCCAGTGGGTGGATGGGGCCTCGGGCGAGTTGATCCATGTCCTTGCCCGCAAGCGCCGCTTCATTCCGTTCGCCGTCGAACCCCTGGCCGCCGCCGACATTCCTCCCGTGCTTCACGCTCTCCTCAGGAAGGACCTCCACGGGCTGGACGAGGCCACCGCCCGCGCCTCGCTGATCGAGGCCGTCGAGGGCGTTTCGCCGCCGACCTCCGCCCCCGCCTTCCCGGGTTCCCCTGCGAGCGAGCCCCGGCGTCCGGACACCGCCGGACTACCCACCGTGTGGAACGTCCGACGCCGCAATCCGGACTTCACCGGCCGCGCGGACGTGCTCGTCAAGATCCGTGAGACCCTGCTGAGCGACGGTCGATCGTGCGTTCAGGCCCTGCAGGGCATGGGGGGCCTGGGCAAGACTCAGATCGTGCTGGAATACGCTCACCGCTTCGCCGGCCAGTACGACACCGTGTGGTGGATCGATGCCGAGCAGGCCGATGTGCTACCCGTCTGCTACGCCGAACTGGCCGAACGGCTGGGCGTCGCCAGGGTCGGCGCAAGCGCCGAACACAACGCACGCATCGCTCTGGAAGAACTCCGCACCCGTGACCGATGGCTGATCATCCTCGACAATGCCGACCAGCCCCGCGCCGTCGAACCGTGGCTGCCCTCCGGTCCCGGGCATGTTCTCATCACTTCCCGGGCCCCTGATTGGCAGGACGTCGCCCCCGCCACCCGCATCGATGTCTTCACCCGCGCCGACTCCCTGGCGTACCTCACCGCCCGGCTGCCCGATCTCGCCCCCGAGCAGGGCGACGCCCTCGCCACCGCCCTCGGCGACCTGCCCCTCGCCCTCGCACAGGCCGCCGGTGTCCTGTCCAGTGGCATGACGCCCGACCGCTACCTCAGACTCCTCACCACCGAGACCAGCCGCATCCTGCAGGAAGGCAGTCCCGCCGCCTACCCCCACTCCCTTGCTGCCACGGTCAACCTCGCCGTCACCCGCCTGGCCACGACTCACCCTGAGGCGGTGGCTCTGCTCCGCCTCTCCGCGTTCCTCGGCCCCGAGCCCGTCCCCGCAGCCTGGTTCGAAACCGCCCGCCCGCGGCTCGCCACGATCCCGAGTGGTTCCGACAACCTGGTGTGGCCGCACTCCGGCCTCTCGTCACTGGCCCGCTCCGGCCTCGCACGCGTCGACCGCGGGTCCTTTCAGATCCACCGCCTCACCCAAGCCATCCTCCGCGACCGTACGACCGAGGACGAGGCAGCGGCGATTCGCGAGGACGTGAACTCCCTTCTGGACGCTGTCTGTCCCGGTGACCCTGACCTCCCGGCCTACTGGCCCGATTGGGCAGCCTTCACACCCCACCTGATCGCGTCCAGCCGGACGGCTGTCGACCGACCCGGGGAACGGCAGATGCTGTTGCAGGCCACGCGGTATTTGCTGAAGAGCGGTCAACCGGCCGCGGCGGCCGATCTCGCCTCTCGCCGGCGCGAGGTCTGGGCCGAGGCACTCGGGGCGGACC
Source organism: Streptomyces sp. NPDC002889 (assembly GCF_042888425.1). Lineage (NCBI taxonomy): Bacteria > Bacillati > Actinomycetota > Actinomycetes > Kitasatosporales > Streptomycetaceae > Streptomyces > Streptomyces sp. NPDC002889. Next base: position 55,761 of record NZ_JBIAPT010000020.1, on the reverse strand, counting down.
ATCCAGCCGCCCTCAGTTGTGCGCAGCTCCACGGAGACGCCCTGGCCGATCTCGGCGACTACGCGCACGCCCGGGGCATCGTCGAGGACACCCTGGCACGTCGTCAGCGGGTGCTGGGCGAGGACCACCCCGACACCCTCCATTCGGCCGGCCGCCTCGGCGCCACCCTGAACAGCCTCGGCGCATGGGCCGAAGCACGCAGGATCCACGAGGACACCCTCGCCCGCTACCGCCGCGTGCTCGGCGACGACCACCCGGACACCCTCCGCGCCGCCCACGACCTCGCCAACGTCTGCAACGCCCTCGGCGACTACAACGATGCACGCAGAATTCACGAGGACACCCTCGCCCGCTACCGCCGCGTGCTCGGCGACGACCACCCGGACACCCTCCGCGCCACTGTCGGATTGGCCGGCGTCCGCTACGCCCTCGGCGACTACAACGATGCACGCAGGATCTACGAGGACACCCTCGCCCGCTACCGCCGCGTGCTCGGCGACGACCACCCGGACACCCTCCGCGCCGCCCACGACCTCGCGGTGACCCTGCTGACCATCGAGGTCACCACGGACTCGCACGCATCCGAACCCACCCGGACCCTCGCCGCCGCGCTCAGCGTTTTCGGCCAGTACCTCGAAGCACGCAGGCTCCAGGAGGATCCGCTCCATGTCTCCCACGACCTGCCGGAAGAAGACCGCACAACCCCGGATTCCGCCCGCAGTGGCGCCCTCGCGGACGCCCGCACGCTGCAGGAGGACACCCTCGCCCGCTACCGCCGCGTGCTCGGCGACGACCACCCGGACACCCTCCGCGCCGCCCACGGCCTCGCAATGATCCTGCGCACCCTGCGTGAGTACGCTGCGGCGGCACAGCTGCTCGAGGACAGCCGCGTCCGGAGCAACCGCGCACTGGGCGATGACCACCTGCTCACCACGCGTATCACTCAGACCCTTGCGCAGACACTCATGGCCATGGGCAGAGCGTTCGAAGCACAGCGGCTGCTGAGCTCCAAGACGCGCCGCAAGGGCCGCCCGAGGAGGTGATCTCCGGCGCGGAACGAGGCAACTGCGCCGCGGAGAACGGCGGATTCAGCGGTCACCACAGGCGTTGCTCCAGTCGCGAGGCCCGCACCGGGAGGCGCGGCGGTTCCATGAGTCATGACCGGCTGCCGAACTTCTCGGTCCGCTGGTTCCCGTCGCCGATCCGGACTGCTGCGGGACCGGTGACGGTTCCGTACCGCCCCCTCACCTCGACGCTCGGTCCGGCCCGGAACCGGCCGGCTCCACAGTGCCTCCCCGGGGCTGAAGCCGAGGGCGGGGGCCGAGCGGAGGCTCGATCTCGTACGGCTGGCCGGTGAGGTACCGCAGGAGCTCCTCGGCACCGGCCGCCGTCAGCGGGTCGACGGCGTAGTGGGTAACGGTGTGGCCTCCGAGGAATGAGGGCAGGTCCTCACGGCTGCCGCCCGGAAGGTTCGCACGCAGGATGCGCCGGTACCAACCGTCGGGGGCGCGGTAGACCTCGTCCCTGAGCAGACGGGCCTCCCAAGCCACCCCCTCCCCGACGCCGGGAACCTCATTGCCCTCGGCCCGGCGCTTGTAAGCGGGGGAAGCGACCACCAGGACGAAGTCCGCCGCCTCGTATTCGCGCTGCATCCACAGGGCCCAGTCCTGCGGCCGCTCTGCGGCCGGCCGGTCCAGCCGCGCATCAATGCCGTTTTCTCGCAGCAGCAACCACAGGGTGCGGACCTGCTCCGAATGGACGCCACCGTCGTCCTCATGCGCATAGGAGATGAACACCCGTACTTCCGGCTGAGGTTGCACGTCGCATGGCCGCGTCTCGGTCGTCACAGGGCCGATTCTTCCCGATGCCGGGCCACGGTGGGGCAGGGTCCGGCACCTCGGCGCGAACCCGTTCCGCCGCAGCACGTACGATCCGCCAACCCTCGACCGCGCCCAGGCAGTGCGCTCACCGCAGGTGCGCTGACCTGCGGGCATGTGAGGCGGCAGACGAGTCGGGCTGTACGCCGGGTTCTGTCACCCGAGAGCCTCGCGGCTCCTGGGGAGACGGCCATCCATCTAGGGCCGGCGTTGCCGCCGGCCTCGTGCGGTCTACCCGCGGACTCGGGCGGGCAGCCCTCGATCGTCCGCGCAGGGCCGCCTTGCGGCGACCCCTCTTGACCTTGCTCCAGGTGGGGTTTACCTAGCCGCCTGAGTCACCTCAGGCGCTGGTGGTCTCTTACACCACCGTTTCACCCTTACCGAGGACCGAGGTCCTCGGCGGTCTGTTTTCTGTGGCACTGTCCCGCGGGTCACCCCGGGTGGGCGTTACCCACCACCTTGCCGTGTGGAGCCCGGACGTTCCTCGGGAAGATCCAGTGGATCTTCACGCGGCCGTCCGCCCGGCTCGTCTGCCGTGATGACCATGCTACCTGCCCCGATGGGGCGGCTCAGACGAAGGCGTCGGTCTCCAGGTCGAAGGCGAACGGCTCGGGGAGAGACACGGTCTTCCCGAAAGGGAAGGTGCACAGCTGCCGGTGGTCACCGCCCTCGGGCTCGCTGAAGAGCGTGAGGGAGGACGCATCGCGGTCGACGAGCAGGTGAAGAGGGACGCCGCCGCGCGCATGGCAGCGACGCCTGGTTTCACGGTCGATGTTCGCCGGGGTGGAGGTCGCTTCCATGACCCCTCCCTTGACCTTGCCGCAGCGTCAGGGTTTCTACTGAGGGCCATGAAGATCGGAGAGATCGCCGCGCTGGTCGGGGTCACCCCACGTACCGTGCGCCACTACCACCATCTCGGCCTGCTGCCCGAGCCCGAGCGGCTGCCCAACGGCTACCGCGACTACGGGCTCCGGCACGCTGTCACCCTCGCCCGGATCCGCCGGCTCACCGAGCTCGGGCTCGGGCTGGGTGAGGTGCGCGACGTCCTCGCCGACGACGCGGGGCGGGAGCTGTCCGAGGTGCTGGAGGAACTGGACGTCGATCTTGCGCGGCAGGAGGCGGCCATCGCCGACCGGCGGGCCCGGCTCGCGGTGCTGAGGAAGCAGGCACGCGAGGGGCGGCTGCCGTCCGAAGGGCCCGTGTCGCCGGAGCTGACCGGGCTGTTCGGTGCGTTCGCCCCCAGTGACTCCCCCATGGCGGCCAAGGACCGCGAGCATCTGGCGCTCCTCGACTCGCTGGTGGAGCCGGAGCAGCGCGAGGAGCTGTACGCGGCGCTGCGGCCGTTCGCAGAGGACCCCGGCTTTGCCGGGCACGTACAGGAGTTGTACGAGCGACTGGACGATCTGACCGATGCCCAGGTCGACGATCCGCGCATCGGACCGCTCGCGGGCGATCTCGCCGCGAGCATGCCGGAGGCGATGATCGCGCTGATGGGTGAGGGGCTGCACGAGACGGACAGCCCGTTCGGTGAGGCCTTCCTCGCCGACTTCGCACCCGCCCAGGCCGCCGTGGTGCGGCAGATGCTGACGGCGCTCTCGGCTCGCGCCCGGGGGCGGCGGTGAGGGCCGCCCGGCTGGCCCTGTGGGGGCTGCTGCCCGCCGAGCTCGTGCCGGCGTTCCTGCTGGTGGCGGGGATTCCTGTACCGCCCGTCGCCGTCGCCGTCGCCGAGGCGCTCATCCTGGCCGTGCTGGTGCTCGAGCTGTCCGTACTGCTTCGGCTGTACGCGGCCGCCCGCCGCGCCGGCGCAGTACCGCGCGATGCCCTGCTCGGGGCCGTACGCGACCTGGTGCCGACCGTGCTCGCCAGGCTCGTCGTGCACGAGCTGCGCGCGATGCACAGCCTGGGGCTCTGGCTGGCACGACGGCGGAACGGCGTACCGCCCGGCGCGCACCCGGCGGCGTACACCGGACCGCAGACCGCGCTGATGTACGGAATGATCTTCGTATCGGTCATCGAGACGGTCGCGCTGGCGTTCCTGATCCCCTGGCCGCTGGTGCACGCCATCACGCTGGTGATCGATGTGTACGGGGTGCTGCTGCTCGTCGCCATGCAGGCGGCCTGTGTCACCCGGCCCCATGTCGTGGGCGCGGACGGGTCACTGCGGATCCGGTACGGGGCCCTGTTCGACCTGCGGATAGCGGCGGACGAGATCGTGCGGGCGCGGGTGGAACGGCGGTATCCCGACGGGCGGTTGGTGACGCTGCGCGAGGACGGGGTCCTGGAGGTGATCGTCGCGGGTCAGACGACGGTGGCCGTCGATCTGACCGGGCCGCTCGCCTTCGTACGGCCGCTGGGCCGTCGCGGCACGGCGCACACGGTCAGATTCCACGCGGACGACCCGAAGGCGGTGGTGGCTGCGCTCATGTCGGCGGTGGGCAGGCGGGCCCCAGGCGCGAGCGGATCGGCGGCGGGCCCGACAGCCGCGGGCACAACGACAGCTGGCACCCCGACCGGGCTCACGTCCGCCCCGGAGAACCCCGCCCGGGAGCCGGCCTGACCCGACCGTCTACGCGGGAGCGAACACCACCTTCGCCCGGCCCGGGTCGGCCTGCGTGAGCCGGACCCGCAGCCGCTCCCCCAGCGGAAGCGCGCCGTCGGCACTCTCGATCCTGGCGACCACCGCCGGGTCCTCCAGGTGGACGGTGCCGACCGTCGGTTCCTGCTCCTTCACATCCACCACGACCGCGTCGAAGACCTCGCCGACCCGCTCGCGCAGCAGCGCCGCCTCGACGATGTCGACGCACTCCCGTTCCACCGTGTTCGCGCGCCGCGAGCCCTCCGCCATCTCCTTCGGCAGCGCGTCCAGCGCCGCGCTCACCCACTCGGGCGGCTGCTGCCCGGCCACCGCCGCCACGCACAGCTCGCCCGCGTAGCGGTCCACGAGCCGGCGCAGCGGCGCGGTGCAGTGGGTGTACTCGTCCGCCACGGCCGCATGGACCGCGGGCGTCGGAAGCTGCCCGCCCCTGAAGGCGGTGTACCCGGCGCCGCGCAGCAGTGTCGTGCACTCCTGCAGGAAGGCGGCGTGGCGGGCGTTGTGCGGGTCGAGGGAACGCACCAGCTGCGCGTACGACACATGGTGCGGCCAGTCGATGTGCAGCGCCTTGGCCGAACGGTGCAGTCGGGCCACCGCGCCGTCGGGGGCAGTGGGCAGCGTGCGCAGGATGCCGGTGCCCGCCTCGATCATCAGGTCGGCCGCGGCCATGCCCGAGAGCAGGGAGATCTGGGCGTTCCAGGCTTCGACGGGAAGCGGGACGCGGTAGGCGAGGGCGTACGGGCTGCCTTTGCCCCCCGCGCTGGCGGACCCCTGCTCGACGATCTCCTGCTCGGGGACGTTCAGGGAGATGCCGCCGCGTTCGACCTCCAGCGCCTCCCGCAGCTGTCCGATGTCCTTCAGGAGCGCGAGAGGCTCCTCGGCGGTGCCTTCGTCGATCTGCCGCTGCGCGCCTGCGTAGTCGAGTTTGGCCCGGCTGCGCACCAGTGCGCGCCGCACGTCGGTCGAGGTGACCCGTCCCTCGGCGTCGAGGTCGATCCGCCACAGCAGCGCGGGCGCGGTCTGGTCGGGCAGCAGGCTGGCCGCGCCCTCGGACAGCTGCGGCGGATGCAGGGGGACCTTCTCGTCCGGGAAGTAGAGCGTCTGCACCCGGCGGTGGGCCTCGGCGTCGAGCGCGCCGCCGGACGTGACGAAGGCGGCCACGTCGGCGATGGCGTAGTGGACCCGCAATCCGCCTCCCTCGCGGCGGGCGAGATGCATAGCCTGGTCGAGGTCGACGGAGGTGGGCGGGTCGATGGTGAAGAAGGGGATGTCGGTGGCGTCGTGGTCCGGCAGCCGCGGGGACCGGGCGGCCGACTCCGCCTCCGCGAGCACGTCGGCCGGGAAGTCGACGGGCACGTCGAGCGACGCACGCAGCTCACGCAGGGCCGCGTGCAGCCGAGCGTCGGCCGCGCCCGGCCTGCGCATGGTCATGTGCAGATGGCGGCGGGGCATGGACCGAGCGTATGGCGCGGGGAGGGTGGCGGCACTTTGTAGGCTGGCGCCGGGGGCCGCACCCCCGCCCCCGTACGTACGAAGGAGACTTGCCGTGCTCGTGCTGTTGCCGCCGTCGGAGGGTAAGGCCGCCTCCGGGCGTGGTGCTCCGCTCAAGCCGGAGTCGCTGTCGCTGCCGGGTCTGGCCGAGGCGCGTGCCGCGGTGCTGGACGAGTTGGTGGAGCTGTGCGCCGCGGACGAGGCGAAGGCGCAGGAGGTGCTCGGGCTCAGCGACGGCCTGCGCGGCGAGATCGCGAAGAACGTGGAACTGCGGACGGCGGGGACCCGGCCGGCCGGGGAGATCTATACGGGGGTGCTGTACGACGCCCTGGGGCTGGCGACCCTGGACCCGGCCGCACGCCGGCGGGCCCGGCAGTCGTTGCTGGTCTTCTCCGGGCTGTGGGGCGCGGTGGGGGTGGGTGACCGCATTCCGTCGTACCGCTGCTCGATGGGGGTGAAGCTGCCGGGACTCGGCGCGCTCGGGGCGCACTGGCGGCGGTCGATGGACGCGGTCCTGCCGGAGGAGGCCGGCGACGGGCTCGTACTGGACCTGCGGTCGTCGGCGTACGCGGCGGCGTGGAAGCCGAAGGGCGAGGTCGCGCGGCGTACGGCGTCGGTGCGGGTGCTGCACGCACAGATGGTCGACGGGGTCGAGAAGCGGTCGGTGGTGAGCCACTTCAACAAGGCGACCAAGGGGCGGATCGTACGGAGCCTGCTGGAGACGGGCGGCGCGCCGAAGTCGCCGGGTGAGCTGGTGGAGGCGCTGCGGGGCCTCGGGTACGTGGTGGAGGCCGAGGCTCCGGCGCGGGCCGGGAAGGCGTGGGCGCTGGATGTGGTGGTGACGGAGATCCACTGAGCTGTTGCACATACTGCAACACTCATTGCAGCGCGCATGGCGGTTCGGCAGGATGGCCGCCATGGTCTCCGTGCTCGACCTCGCCCGCGTCGTCCCCGTCGTCGTGATCGACGACGCCGCCGATGCCGTACCGCTCGCGCGTGCCCTGGTTGCGGGCGGCCTGCCCGCGATCGAGGTCACGCTGCGGACACCGGCCGCGCCGGACGCGATCCGGGCGATCGCCGCCGAGGTGCCGGACGCCGTCGTCGGAGCGGGCACGGTGATCTCGGCGCACGGAGTGGACTCGGCCGTGGGCGCCGGGGCACGGTTCCTGGTCAGCCCCGGCTGGACCGATGCGCTGCTCGCGGCCATGCGGGCGTCCGGGGTCCCGTATCTGCCCGGGGTGTCGACGACCTCGGAGGTCGTGGCGCTGCTGGAGCGCGGCGTGCCGGAGATGAAGTTCTTCCCGGCCGAGGCGGCGGGCGGGACGGCCTACCTCGAATCCCTTGCCGGGCCGCTGCCCCAGGCCCGGTTCTGCCCGACCGGCGGGATCTCGCTCGCCTCGGCCCCTGCGTATCTGGCGCTGCCGAACGTGGGGTGCGTGGGTGGCACCTGGATGCTGCCCGCGGACGCTGTCGCGGCCAAGGACTGGAATCGGGTCGAGTCCCTTGCACGAGAGGCGGCGGCGCTGCTCAGCTGAAGCGGGCGGAGTTTCCCCCACCCCGCCCCCTACGCCCGGCGACGTGCTGGGACCCCCGCTTCCCCATCACGGGGCTGCGCCCCGGACCCCCGCGATCTGCGGGCGTTGACGCCACCGCACCGACCGAGTGGCAGCTTCCGCCGCACCACCGTGCGTCCCCGCCCATCCCCCGTGGGGCACGGGGAGCCCACACACCGGTGGCTTCGGCCCGCGCCGCCGGGCACAGGCGGAGTCGACGCAGCCGCAAACCCGCGACCGGTTCGGTCAGCGCAGGTGGGAGGTGTCGTTCAGGAGGCGCAGCGATGCGTTGCCGTCCGCGTAGTACGCCACCGCCGAGATCGACGCCGTCGACAGTTCCATGCGGAACAGGGATTCCGGCGGGGCACCGAGGGCCAGGCGGACCAGGGTCTTGATCGGGGTGACATGCGTGACCAGCAGGACCGTGCGGCCCTGGTGGCGGGCCGCCAGCCTGTCGCGGGTCGCCGCGACGCGGCGGCCGACCGCCGCGAAGCTCTCGCCGCCGCCCGTCGGGGCCACCTTCGCCGACGTGAGCCACGCCTTGAGATCGTCGGGGTACCGTTCCTGCACCTCGGCGAACGTCAGGCCCTCCCATGCGCCGAAGTCCGTCTCGCGCAGACCCTCGTCGATCCGTACGTCCAGGCCGAGACGCGCCGCGACGGTCTCCGCCGTCTCACGGCACCGGCGCAGCGGCGAGCTGACGATGTCCTGGATCGTGCCCCGCGCGGCGAGCGTCGTCGCGGCCGCCTCTGCCTGGCGCCGGCCCACCGCGGTCAGCGCGGGGTCGCTCCCGCCACTGCCCGAGAAACGCTTCTCCGGGGTAAGGGGGGTCTCACCGTGCCGCAGCAGTACGAAGGTGGCGGGCGGACCCATGTCGGCGGACCCTCCCCCCCAGCCGAGGGACGGGGTGCGGGACTCCTCGTCCAGAGGTGGCAGGTCCGCGGCGTCCGCGACGCGGGCAGAAGCTGTTACGCCCGGACCCGCGGCCCTCGTCAGCGCCTCGCGTGCCTTCGCCGCGCCCGCCGTCGCGTTGCCCACCACCCGTGCCGCCTCCGCGTCCCGCGCGTCCAGCGACGCCGTCGAACGCGACGGCTCCCACTGCTTGCCCTTCTTGCCCGCGTCCATCGCCTCGTTGGCGAGCCGGTCCGCGTGCTTGTTCCGCTCGCGCGGGATCCACTCGTACGTCACCTGCGACGGCGGAAGGACGCGCGCCGCCTCCGCGGCCAGGGGCTTCATGTCGGGGTGCTTGATCTTCCAGCGGCCCGACATCTGCTCCACGACCAGCTTGGAGTCCATCCGGACCCGCACGGTCGCGTCCGGGTCCAGGGCGCGGGCCGCCTTCAGCCCGGCGATCAGGCCCTTGTACTCGGCGACGTTGTTCGTCGCCACACCGATGTACTCGGCGGCCTCGGCGAGCGTCTCGCCGGTCGCGGGGTCGAGGACCACCGCGCCGTAGCCGGCGGGGCCCGGATTCCCCCGGGAGCCGCCGTCGGCCTCGACGACGAACTCCCCCATTACAGCCCCGACTCGGAGGTACGGACCAGGATGCGGCGGCAGTTCTCGCAGCGCAGCACCGTATCGGGTGCGGCGGCGCGGACCTCGTTCACCTCGGTGATGTTGAGCTCGATGTGGCAGCCCTCGCAGCGGCGCTGGAACAGCCGGGCCGCACCCACTCCGCCCTGCTGCTCGCGCAGTTTGTTGTACAGCTTGAGCAGGTCCGCGGGAACCGACCCGGCGACGACCTCGCGCTCCTTGGCGACGGTGGCGGCCTCGCCGTCGATCTCCTGCTGCGTCGCGTCCCGGCGGCTGGTGGCGGCGTCGACCTTGCCCTGGACGGACTCGACCCGCTCGGTCAGCTCGGCCACGCGCTCCTGCGCGGACTCGCGGCGCTCCATGACCTCGAGGACGACGTCCTCCAGGTCGCCCTGGCGCTTGGAGAGCGAGACGATCTCGTGCTGCAGGTTCTCCAGGTCCTTGGGCGAGTTGATGGTGCCCGAGTCGAGACGCTGCTGGTTGCGGGTGGCGCGCTGGCGCACCTGCTCGACGTCCTGCTCGGCCTTGGTCTGCTCGCGGGCGCAGTCGCTCTCCTCCGTCTGCGCGGCGACGAGCAGGTCGCGCAGCTGGATGAGGTCCTTGTTCAGCGACTCGATCTCGGCGTGCTCGGGCAGCGACTTGCGCTTGTGGGCGAGCTGCGACAGTCGTACGTCGAGGGCCTGGACGTCGAGGAGTCGAATCTGGTCGGCGGGCGCGGCGTTCAGTTGGGGGCTCCAGAGGAATCGTGGTGGGAGGACCAGGGGTCGGTGACCGTGCGCGAGACGTGGACCCGAAGGCCCCAGCCGTGCCGGTCGGAAATCTCGTCGAGCTGGGCCGCGGCCTGCTCGCACCAGGGCCATTCGGTGGCCCAGTGGGCGGCGTCGACCAGTCCGACAGGGGCGTGCTGGGTGGCCTCGGAGGCCGGGTGGTGGCGCAGGTCCGCGGTGAGGAACGCGTCCACTCCGGCGGCCCGCACCTGGTCGAAGAGGCTGTCGCCGGAACCGCCGCTGACGGCGACGGTGCGAACGAGACTGCCGAGGTCGCCCGCGACGCGGACGCCCTGGACGGTGGCGGGCAGCCGCTCGGAGGCGCGCGCGGCGAACTCGTTCAGCGTCTGGGGGTGGTCGAGCTCGCAGATCCGGCCGAGGCCGCGGCGGCCGCTCGGATCCGTCGGGTCGGGCACCAATGGCCCTACGATCCGCAGGTCGAGCGCGCCCGCGAGGGCGTCGGAGACTCCGGGATCGGCAGTGTCGGCGTTGGTGTGCGCGACGTGCAGGGCGATGTCGTTCTTGATCAGGGTGTGCACGACGCGGCCCTTGAAGTGACCGGCGGCGACCGTGGTCGTACCGCGCAGATAGAGCGGGTGGTGCGTGATGATCAGGTCCGCGCCGAGCCGCACGGCCTCGTCGGCGATGTCCTGCACGGGGTCGACGGCGAACAGCACGCGGGAGACATCGGCGTCGGGGTCACCGCAGACGGTGCCGACGGCGTCCCACTGTTCGGCCCGCTCGGGCGGCCAGAGGGCGTCGAGTGCGGCGATGACTTCAGACAGGCGGGGCACGGAGGAAAGGCTACCGTTCCTCCGTGCCCGCTTGGTCTGGGCGGGTCTGCCGAGTGCGGTCCTCCCGCGGGGAGGGCCGGTGGCACCGCCGTATCCGGGGCCACCGGCCATCCCGGCCAGGGCCCCGCGGCCTGCGTCAAGGGCCACCGGTCACCTCGGTCACGGCCCCGCGGCCTGCCTCGGATTGCCGGAGGAGCCGTTCCCGCGCCGCCCCGTTGCCGCCGGCGCCGCACGGATGCGCGGGTGAGCGCCACCGGCGGCGGCGAAGCTGCGGCGGCCCGAAGACGCCTCGGCGAGCACACCCGCCGCCTTGCCCTCAGGCGAACCTCGGCTTGGCCACCCTTATGTGTGAACACGCGGGTCTCGCATTGTTCGGCGTGAAGTGTGATACCTAGCTTCGGTAGCTGGAGGTGACGTTCCGATGACAGTCTGTGCCATCGAGGCCACCGCGAAGGACCGAGCGATGGCGACGAGTACGGGAACAGCGAGTACGCAAAGCACGGCGGAGATCACGATCACCGCGGACGGGACCTACGCGGCCCGGCTCACCGGTACCGGTGAGGCACTGTTCCCGGAGCGCTGGACGCTCGACGGGCCGGAGCCGTACGCGGTGCCGCTGCCGCTGGGCCAGCCCGAGGAGCCCGGGACGGATGTGCTGCCGATGGCCGACGGGCGGGTGCTGATCCGTCGGCAGGTGGCAGGGCGCCACACCTTCTCCCTGCTGTCCCCGACCGGCCCCGGTACGGGCGAACTGCCCCTCGGCGGCATCGAGGCGGCGCGGCTGATGCTGCTGCCCCCGGCCCCCGACGGGGTGTGCGCCTACGCCCTGACGCCGGGTGAGACGTCCACCGGGATCTGGCGGGTGGCGGGCGGGGCGTTCGGCCCCGAGCATGTCGCAGACGCCCCGGGCCACTGCTCGGGCGGCGTCTGGCTGGACCGTACGGGACGGATGCTCGCCCTGGACAGCAGGCCGCCCGGCGGCCCGGTGAAGGCGGTCGCCGTCGACCTGGAGCGGGGCGGGGAGGTGACACCGTTGTTGCAGATCACCGAAGACAGCGACGACCGGCTGCTGCTCGCCGACCCGGACAGCGGGCTGCTGCTGATCCGCTCCAATGCCCCGGGCCCCGGCCAGGACAGGCTGGGCTGGGGGGTGCTCGGGAGTCTGCTGCCGGTGCGCTTCCCGCAGTGCCTGCGGTTGCCCGACGCGGTGCTGACCCCGTTCGCCGTACAGCCGGGGCAGGTGCTGACTCCGGAAAGCTGTGCGGTGGCGCTGCGGATCGACGGGGCCCAGGGCAGCTGGCTCGGGGTGTGGCGGCCCTCGGGTCGGAAGCTGAGCCAACTGGCGGCGCCGGACGGCTGGTTGACAGGGTCCGGAATGTGGAGCCGGGACGGGGTGCTGCAACTGCCGTACGCCACCCGGGCGGTGCCGTGCGGGGTGGCCCGGATCGAGGGGGCCGACGTGCTTCACCCTGACCCGGCCACAGAACCGGCCACAGAACCGGCACAAGCGGAACACGCAGGTGGGGAACCATGTTACGGCCACAGCGGTCCTGTTGTGTGCAAGCCGGTTCCGTTGCAGCAGGCTCCCCTCACCGGCCGTACGGTCCGTGGTTAGACTCTCCGGCGGGGGCTACGCAACCGCACCCGGCGTACGCCGACAGTGACGGGGTTCGCCGGTGTGCCGGGGCCCTGTGACATGTCAGCAGCGATCACGACGGGGTGACTTCCCACATGTCTGAAGCCCGAACCGACCCGACCCGGATGCGTCCGCTGGCTGCTGCCGCGGGCGCTTCCGGGGCCGACGCCGGCGGCGCAGGAAAGCACCGGGGAGGTGCGGCCGCGGCGGAGGACTCGACGACTCCGGCACACGGCCGCCACCGCCGCCCGGTTCACGCGGGCGACGCCGCCTGAGGCGTCGGCACGCAGAGGTGAGCGAAGGGGCCGTACCCGGACCGAATCCGGGTACGGCCCCTTCGCCGTTGCCGGCGCCGGACCGGGACTCCCCGCCCCTTCCGTGGCTGGACGCTGTCGGGGGCGGCCAGTCGGCAGCCGTGCCTACGCGTCGCGTTTCAGCGCCAGGACTTCCGCCGCCGCGAAGGTTTCGTTCGCAGGGCGCTGCTCGTAGTAAGGGGAGAGCAGGCCGTCGAGTTCCTCGTAGGAGAACGTCTCCTTCGCCGAGTCGAACTTCGCCACCACCTTGGGGCGTTCGACGACCGCGACCATGCCGCCGTGGACCACGAACAGCTGGCCGTTGACATGGGCCGCGGCCGGGGACGCGAGGTACCCGACGAGCGGGGAGACATGCTCCGGTGCGAGCGGGTCGAGCCGGTCGTCGCCCGACTCGGCACCCCTCTCGACCGACGGAATGCCCGCGAACACGTCCGCCGTCATCCGGGTTCTGGCCCGCGGACAGATCACATTGGCCGTGACCCCGTACTTCGCCAGCGCCGACGCCGTGGACGTGGTCAGTCCGACGATGCCGCCCTTGGCCGCCGCGTAGTTGGGCTGGCCGGCCGAGCCCGCGAGGAACGCCTCCGACGACGTGTTGACGATCCGCCCGTACACGGGTCCGCCCGCCGCCTTGGAGCGCTCGCGCCAGTGCACCGCCGCGAAGTGCGTCGTGTTGAAGTGGCCCTTGAGGTGGACCCGCACCACCGAGTCCCAGTCGGCCTCGGTCATCGAGAAGACCATCCGGTCGCGCAGGATGCCCGCGTTGTTGACGAGGATGTCCAGCTTTCCGTACGTGCCGACCGTCAGCTCCACCAGGCCGCGGGCGGTGTCGAAGTCGGCGACATCGCCCAGGTGGGCCTCGGCCTGGCCGCCCGCCGCGCGGATCTCCGCGGCGACCTCGTCGGCCGGGGCGGCGGAGGCCTCGCCGGAGCCGTCGCGGCCTGGCTGGCCGTAGTCGTTGACGACGACCGCCGCGCCCAGCCGGGCGAGTTCCAGGGCCTCGGCCCGGCCGAGGCCGCGGCCCGCGCCCGTGACGATTGCCGACAGGCCCTCGAGTGGGAGTGGCATACGAGTCCTCCCGGCTCAGATCTCGATGCAGGTGCGCAGGGCCTCACCGGTGCGCATCTGGGCGAGAGCGTCATTGATCCCGGCGAGCGGTACCCGGTGTGTGATCAGGCTCTCCAGGTCGATCCGGCCTGCCCGCCACAGCGCGATGGCCCGTTCGTAGGAGCGCAGCACGTCCCCGCCGCCGTACATCGACGGCAGGATCCGCTTCTCGTCGAAGAACAGCTCGAACATGTTGAGCTGGAGGAAGTCGTCCATCGCACCGGCACCGACGATGCACAGGGTGCCGCCGCGGCGGGTCGTCTCGTACGCGGTCCTGGCGGTCGCCGACTTGCCGACGACCTCGAAGACGTAGTCGAAGCCCTCGCCCGCGGTGATCCGCTGCTTGGCGTCGGCGAGTTCGTCCGGGGCGACCGCCTCGGTGGCGCCGAACCGCAGCGCCGCCTCGCGCCGCGAGGCCACCGGGTCCACGGCCACGATCTGCGCCGCTCCCTGGAGTTTCGCGCCCTGGATGGCGGAGATGCCCACGCCGCCGCAGCCGATGACGGCGACCGACGAACCGGCCGTCACCTTCGCGGTGTTGATGGCCGCACCGAGGCCGGTCGTGACGCCGCAGCCGATCAGTGCGGCGATGTCGAAGGGCACGTCCTGTGGGATGGGTACGGCACAGCCGGCGTCGACCACGACCTCCTCGGTGAAGGTGCCGGTCCCGGCGAAGCCGAACACATCGCCACCGGGACGCTTGAAGTTGGGCGTGCCCGCGTTCATGAACCCGGCCAGGCACAGTTGGGTCTGGCCGCGCCTGCAGGACGGACAGACACCGCACGCGGGCAGCCAGCACAGCAGCACCCGGTCACCCTGCTTGACGCTCGTGACCCCGTCACCGACGTCGAGGATCTCGCCGGCGCCCTCGTGACCGGGGATGAACGGCGCGGGCTGCGGCAGTACGCCGTTCATCGCGGACACGTCCGAGTGGCACAGGCCGGTCGCGCGCACCCGGATCCTCACCTTGCCGGGCCCAAAACCCACCGCCTCGACGTCGTCGAGGACTTCGAGTTTGTCCTGGCCGATCTCGTGCACTACGGCTGCGCGCATGGTGCGGCTCCCTCAGCTGGTCCCGAACGGGTGGTCACGAAGAGACGGGTCACATGTGTTCGACGACGGTGTCGGCGAGTACCGGCGCGTCGTCCCGCTCGGCGGCGGTGACCGACGCCTGGATGCGGCCTTTCCCGGCCCACGTGCGGATGCGCAGGGTCTCCCCGGGGAAGACCACCCCGGCGAAGCGCGTGCTGTAGGCGCGTACGCGGGCGACGTCCCCGCCGAGCAGCGTGTCGACGACTGTCTTGAGCGTCATTCCGTAGGTGCACAGGCCGTGCAGGATGGGCCTGTCGAAGCCCGCGAGCTTGGCGAACTCGGGGTCGGCGTGCAGCGGGTTCCAGTCGCCGGAGAGGCGGTAGAGCAGCGCCTGGTCCTCGCGTACGGCCCGCTCGACGGTCCTGTCGGGTGCGCGGTCCGGCAGCTCGGCCCGTACGGAGGGCCCGCGTTCGCCGCCGAAGCCGCCTTCGCCGCGGGCGAAGATCTCCGCGTCGCTCGTCCAGAGCGGGCCGTCCTCGTCGGCGGCCGCGGTGCGCACGACGATGACCGCGGCCTTGCCCTTGTCGTACACCGCGGCGACCCGGGAGGTGGAGACGGCGGTGCCCTTCACGGGGATCGGGCGGTGCAGCTCGATGCGCTGGCCGCCGTGCAGGACGGAGGCCAGGTTGATGTCGAGCCCGGGCGCGGCGAGCCCGCCCGCGAAAGCCATGCCCGCCCCGGCGACGGTGGCGAAGCTCGGCAGCACATGGAGCCTGGACTCGAGGGTGTAGCGCAGCTCGTCGAGGTCGGTGGCGGGCGTACCGGCGCCGAGGCCGAGGTGGTAGAGCTGAATGTCCTTGTGGTCCCAGGCGATCTCGCTGCTGCGGGGTTCGGCGGCGACGGCCCTTGCGGCGTCAATGGGCATGGGGCTGCTGCTCCTCGATGGGTGGAAGACCTCGGCGCGGCCGTCCGCACCGTCGGCCGCACCGAGGTCGTACGGGACGGGCCGGCGAGCCCGTTCTAGAACGCGTTCTAGGCCGATGGCCCCTATGTATAACGCAGCCCCCCTGACTTGTGAAGAAGTCGGGCTGACACTACGTCAGATGGGTGCGTCGCCCGACACCCAGGACATTTGTCACCGCCAGGTCCGTACAAGTGGATCTGCCGGGACCGTGACCCTGCTCCGTAGCGTCATCACCATGACGAAGACAGGAACGCCGGCGGTCGGCCGCGCGGTGGTCTCCTACCGTCGTTCCGCGCGGACGGCACGAGGGGGACGGCGATGAGCGGGAAGCCGAAGCGGCACAGGTGCCGGGAGGAGACGGGTCGGCCCGGCCCGCCCAACGGCTTCGCGTTGCTGCCGTGGCTGCTGATGGGCATGGGTGCGGTCTCCAACCTCCTCCGGGGCGAGACCCCCAACCCCTGGATCGGCGGCCTGGGACTGCTGGCCTTCAACACCCTCTACATCGCGATCGTCTTCCGGGCCTTCGACAAACGGCGGCGCGAAGCGCCCGCCACCTGGTGGCTGCTGACCGCGCTCGCCTCCATCACCTTCGCCCTCGCCATCGGCTACGGCGGCACGTGGCTCCTCTTCTTCCCCCTGCTCGGCCTGGCCGTCGGATCCGTGCTGCGCGGCCGCCGACTCGCCCAGCTGACTCTCCCGCTCTGTGTGGCGGTAGGCACGGTCGCGGGCGTGCGGGACGGCTGGGGCGCGGTCGATGTCGCGTACGGCACTTTCGTCTCCTCGATGGTGACCGCGGCGCTCCTCGCACTGTCCGAGACCGTGCAAGAACTGCACGCCACCCGACAGGAGCTGGCGCGCGCCGCTGTCGACAGTGAGCGGCTGCGCTTCTCCCGGGATCTGCACGATCTTCTGGGCCACACGCTCTCGGTGATCGTGGTCAAATCGGAGGCCGCCCGCCGTCTGGCAGCGCACGACATCGACGCGGCGCAGGCCCAGATCTCCGACATCGAGTCGGTCGGCCGGCAGGCGCTGACAGAGATACGCGAGGCGGTCACCGGCTACCGCGAGGGCAGCCTGACCGCCGAACTGGAGCGCGCCCGCGACATCTTGACCACGGCGGGCATCACGTCCTCGATCCGTCTCGCGGGCCCCCTTCTGGAGCCGCAGACGGAGGCGCTGCTGAGCTGGGTGATCCGCGAATCCGTCACCAATGTCGTACGGCACTCCGGGGCATCGCACTGCGACATCGAGACGACCGCAACCTCGGACCGCGTCCACCTCGAGATCACGGACGACGGCCGCGGCCCGGGATCCACGCCCCCGGGCAGCGGCCTGCGAGGCCTGACCGAACGCCTCTTCGCAGTGGGCGGCATCCTGGATACCGGATCGGGCCCCGAGAGAGGATTCCGGGTGACGGCACGGCTGCCCGTGACAACACCGCAGCCGGATCCGGGGGCAGCGGGCTGACGGGGCCGGCTCCGCACGTCACCCGGTCGGGTGATAGCGGAGGAAGAGCGCAACCATCCAGGCTTCACAGCGGATATCGGGGCATATGCATGTCGATTCCCCGATGGCCGGGGTTCTTCGGGACAGCGAAGGACGGCATCAGCCGGTGGCACCCCTCGAAGTGACCGAAGCACCCCCTACGTCGCGGCGTCCCCCGCCCCCATCACCCCCAGCAAGGACCTGAACCATGCACGCCCAAACCCCTGGCCTGCGCAGCATCGAGCCCGACGGCTCCTCGCACCACCTGCGCGAGCAGAGCTGATGTCCGCCGGCCGCGCCCTGGGCGCCCTCGTCCCCCTCGTCTTCCTCGCCGTGCTCATCGCCGGACTCGTCTGGTACGCCCGCAACCGGGACAAGGAGTAGGGCGCGGTCGGCCTCTCTTCCACGCTGCCTGACCTGGGCGTTGGCCGTAGCCTTGACGCGTGGAAGAGATGCCGCGGGATCAGCGCCCCACCAAGTCGATCCGCCTGCTCCTCGCCGAGGACCAGGGCATGATGCGCGGCGCACTCGCGGTGCTGCTCGGGCTGGAGGCAGACATCGAGGTGGTTGCGCAGGTGGGGCGCGGTGACGAGATCGTGGAGGCCGCGCTGGTGTCGCGGCCCGATGTGGCGCTGCTCGACATCGAACTGCCCGGGCGCAGCGGGCTCGACGCCGCCGCGGATCTGCGCGACGAGGCGCCCGACTGCCGGGTGTTGATCCTCACCACCTTCGGGCGGCCCGGATATCTGCGACGCGCGATGGAGGCAGGGGCCGCCGGGTTCCTCGTCAAGGACGGGCCCGTGGAGGAATTGGCCGCCTCGATCCGGAAGGTGCTGGTGGGCGAGACGGTCGTTGATCCGGCGCTGGCCGCCGCCGCACTGAGCGCGGGGCCGAGTCCGCTGACCGCGCGGGAGCGCGATGCGCTCAACGCGTCGGTGGACGGGGCGACGATCGCCGACATCGCTGCGGCGCTGCATCTGTCGGACTCGACCGTAAGGAACTACCTCTCGTCCGCGATCGGCAAGACAGGCACCCGCAACCGCATGGAGGCGGTGCGTGCGGCCCGTCGGCAGGGCTGGCTCTGACCTGAGCTAGGAAGCCGGTTCCCGGGGCTCCTCAGGTATGCGGTCGAGGAGTTCGGCGAGGACGTCCAGCGGCAGCGAGGCACGGTGGAGGTCGGTGTGCGTGAGACGGTCCTGCGGCAGCGGCGGGAACTCCGCCCCGTGCTGGTCCGCACCGAGTGCTGCCAGCCTCTCGAGAATGCGTTCCTGGAACTCGTGCGGCCATATGTGCGCCCGGACGATGTCCTTCGGGTCGTACAGGCACCACATGAGCTCGTCCTCGAGGGAGGGCACGTCGTGCCAGACGACGCGTTCCTTCGCCGGGTCGGGCAGCGGGCTCCGCATCGAGGCGAGCGGCCTGGCCCACCGCTGCACGCTGCGCCGCAACATGGCGCCCCTCCCCGCCGACTCGGGCCAGGCCATCGGCGGCCGTACACACAGATAGCCGATGTCCTTCGTGAGGGCAGGGCGCCGGGCGTCCTTGGCAGGCACATACGCCCGGTCACCGTCCCAGCGATACAGGCGCTTGGACTCGGCGATCCGCACGATCGTCACGTGCGGCTCCCGGTCGCGGTTGTCCCGCACCCGCTTGATGTACAGCCCGCCCGGTCTCAGCTCCGACAGTTTCATGGCGTCCCCCCACAGCCGTGCACAGCACCGGCCCTCGATGCGGCTCAGGTCCCGAACAGGCTATCGACGCCCGCTGACAAGCGGAGAAGCGTTACGGCACGCGTTCCGGGTTCGGGCGCGGCAGCCACAGGAGCATCAGCACCGCACCGACGAGCAGCACCCCCGTGCCCGTACGGAACGCCAGCGCGTAGCCCTCCGCCATTGCTTCGGGGGTGGTACCGCCCGCCGTGCGCGCCGCGGCGACGGTGGTGAGGACCGCGAGACCGAGCGCGCCGCCCATCGTGCGGGAGGTGTTGATCATGCCCGACACCAGGCCCGCGTCGCCGGGGGCCGCACTCGAGGTGGCCAGGGAGGCGAGCGGGGTCGCGGCCAGGCCGATGCCGGCCATCATCAGGATGCCGGGTCCGGCGATCGCTGTGAGGTAAGTGCCGTCGGCGGTCATCGTGGACTGCCAGCCGAATCCCACCGCCGCGATCAGCGCACCGAGGACCGCGATGTTGCGCGCACCCGCCATGGTCATGAGCCGGGGCGCGAGCTTCGCCCCGAGCACGACGCTGAGCGAGCTGGGGATCAGTGCGAGTCCGGCCTCCAGCGGCGAGTAACCCAGCACGTTCTGGGCGTAGACCGTCATGAAGAACCACATGGCGAAGGACGCCGAACCACACACCATCATGGTCACGTTGGCGGCCGAGACCGCCCGGGAGCGGAACAGTTTCAGGGGCATCAGCGGCGCCTTGGCCCTCGCCTCCACGGCGACGAACAGCCCCAGCAGCACCAGTCCGCCGAGCAGTGGAAGCACCGTCGCACCCGCGGTCCATCCGGACTCCTCGGTCTGCACGATGCCGTAGGCGACAGCGGCGAGTCCGGCGGTGACCAGGACCGCGCCCGGCAGGTCGAGCCGACTGCCCGAGCCCTGCTTGCTCTCGGTCAGCCAGGCGGCCGCGGCCACCAGCACGAGCACACCGACAGGCACATTGATCAGCAGCACCCAGCGCCAGGACAGCAGATCGGTGAGTACGCCGCCGACGAGTCCGCCGGCGGCGCCGCCCGCCGCGCCCACCGCCGACCATGTGCCGATCGCCCGCGTTCGCGCGGGCCCCGGCGGCACCGCGGCCGTGATGATGGTGAGCGTCGCCGGGGCGAGCACGGCCGCGCCGAGACCCTGTACGGCGCGGGCGGCGAGCAGCTGCCAGCCGTCCACCGCGAGGCCGCCGGCGACGGACGCGGCGGTGAACAGGCCGAGCCCGACGAGGAACATCCGCTTGCGCCCGAAGATGTCGCCTGCCCGCCCGCCGAGCAGCATGAAGCCGGCGAAGGCGATCGAGTAGGCGTTGAGCACCCACTGCAGACCGGTGGCCGACAGCCCGAGATCCGTGCGCATGGACGGCAGCGCGACGTTGACGACGGACACATCGAGCACGACGAGGAACTGGCCGGCGCACGCGGCAAGGATCACCGCCCAGGTGCGCAGCGACCGGGCGGTGGGTGCCGGTGTGCGGGAACGGCGGGCGTCCGAGGGCGAGCCCGAGGGGGCGTTTGAGCGGGCGTCGTCTGAGCGGGCTTGGGCCATGGGCGTCATGGTCTCAGCCGTCCAGCGGACCGTACATCCGGGTATGGGTGTACGGCCGGCATACCCGACGGTCCCGTACGTGGGGCCGTTTGGCGCGGCCGGGGGCCCGGGGCGATGCCCGCTGGAGGTGCCGGGTTCCCTGCGCGGCACGGGCATCGCCCCGGGCCTTGCCCCGTCGCGTACCCATATCGGACGATCGCGAACGATGACGGCCGGATACCGGCAACAAAGCGGGGCCGCACCCGAGCCGGGTGCGGCCCCGCTTCCATGAGCCGGTCGAGCCGCCCTCTACCAGCGGTACCAGCGACCTCGTCGGCCGCCGGCTCCGGTGGAGCGCATGACGAAGCCGAGCAGCCACACCACCAGCACGATGACGGCGATCCACCACAGGGCCTTGAGCGCGAAGCCCGCACCGAAGAGGATCAGGGCGAGCAGAAGAACGAGAAGCAGGGGAACCATAGTTATCAACCTCCGCCACGCCGTCTGCCCCACGCCGACACGGCCACACGTGCGAATTTTACGGGTTTCTTATGCGTGATCCGGGGAAATCGCGGATGCCCATCGCGCGCCAGTTTGCCCCTTCCCACCGGTGAGAAGACGAAGGCCCGGGCCGAACAGGGAAAGGGCAAGCTCAAGGAGGCCATCGGCTGCTCGTCGGAGCGCTGCGCGCAGGAGGGCGACGGCTCCCTCGTCATGGTCGCCGTCCCCGACCACCTCGACCGTCTCCTGGCCACGACCGGACTCGACACCCTCCTGATCACCCACCCCACGATCGACGCCGCGCTCGCCGCGCGGCCCGCGCGCAGCGCTTCCGCACAGGCGCTCACACAAGATCTTGCCTGCCTCGGCCATCCGGTCGGGCATGTGCCCGCAGGCCGTCAAGGTCGCGGACCACCTCCGTCGACCGGGAGCTGCGCTCCTGCTACCGGCCGACCGATACTGCGGAACCGGCCCAGGTCCAGAACCGACGGACGTTGTTGACAGGTGGGTCGCTCGCATGACGGCTGCCTGACAACGCATGACTCGGCTGAGGCCGTTGCCCGGGCACGGCATGGTTGATTGGGCAACAGCACAGTCACTGGTGCCGGGCATTGGGACCGGCCAACGGCGCGTGCTCAGCGCATGGACGGGCCGGGGCGCAGGTGTTGTGGTGGGCCTCGCGTCACAGGCGATCCGCCCGCATCCCCGCCCGCCAGGAGACCCCGTCATGGCCCACCCGCACGCCCCTCGGCTTCATCATCGCCCACGGCCTCATCGCCCAGGCATGTCCTTCGCCGTGGTCAACGGATCGACCTTCGCCGTACACCTGCTGCTCACCTGCTCCGCCACCGACTTCATGGCTACCCGTGTCTGGGGAGAGACCAACATCGGCGTGCTGGCACTCCTTTTCCAGGGCTCCCTGCTGGTGTGGACTGCGGTGCGCTACGACCGCCGTGCGGACGAAGGCCACGCTCCGCAGGAAGAGGGGGAGTACAGATGAACGGGGAGATCCTGCTCGCCCTGCCCGGCGCCCTGGACAGCGGCACGCGCGCCCTGGTTCTCGTGGGCTTTCTGACGTTCATCGTCCCCATCTTGTTCATCTGTGTCCTCAGCGGACCCGAGAGGGACCAGGTCGGCGAGTTCTACACAGCGGGTCGCAGGCTGCCGCCCCTGCGCGGGGCCCTCGTACTGTCCGGCGTCTACCTGTCCGCGGCCACGGTGCTCGGCACCACGGGAAGTGTCGCGGTCTTCGGCTACGACGGTCTGCTCATCGCCCTGTGCACCATGCTGTCGCTCGGCGTGCTCCTCCTGCTGGCACGCCCCCTGCGCGAGCACGCCGGTTACACCCTCGGCGACACGTTCGCCCTGCGGGCTCCAGGGCCGGGTGCAAGAATCGCGACCGCCGTCGTGACCTTGAGCGTGTGCGTCCCCTATCTGGTCGTGCAGCTCTCCGGCGCGGGAGTGACCACCACGGCGCTGCTGGGAATGTCCGGTGCGGGCGCCGAAAAAACAGCCATCGTCATGATCGGCGCACTGGTCGTCACCGCCACGGTGTTCGGCGGCATGCGGGGCACGGTCGTCATTCAGGTGATCAAAACGGTGGTGCTGCTCGGCGCGGCCCTGGCGGTGGCAGCTGTGCTGCTCCATCGTTTTGACTGGAGCGCCGATGCCCTGATCGACGCCGCCGGACACGGCAGTGGCCGACCCGCCGGCTATATGCGTCACGGCCTCCGTTTTGCCGGCAGCACCGACCCCGAAGCCACGCTCGACTTCATCGGCCTGATGATCACCATCGTGCTGGGAGTGGCGTGCCTGCCACACGTTGCCATGCAACTGAGCACAGCACCCGACGCGGCCGCCGCGCGCCGTACGGTGCGCCATACGATCGGCATTGTCGCCGCTTTCTGCCTCATCACAGCTCTGATGGGCTTCGCCGCTGCCGCGGTCATCGGCGCACCCACGATCATGGCCGCGGACCCTGGAGGCAACAGCGCCCTGCTGCTGCTCACCGGGGAACTGGCGGGTGGCACGTCCACCGGCACGAGCGGGGCACTTCTCGTCGTCCTGGTTTCCTCCGCGGTGTTCCTCACCACGCTGGCCGTCGTGGCAAGCATCACCCTGGCGGCTGCCGGGGCGATCGCCCACGACCTGTACACGAAGGTGCTGCGCCATGGGCGCACGACCGAGGGCCGGGAGGTGGCCGCCGCACGCCTGGCGTCCGCCGCGGTCGGTGCCCTGAGCATCGGACTGGCGGTCTGGGTCCAGGGATGGAACGTCCTGTTCCTGTCGGCTCTCTCCCTGGCGGTGGCGGCCTCCTGCCTGCTTCCGGCACTGGTGTACTCCCTCTTCTGGCGCGGCTACACCCGAGCCGGGCTGCTCTGGACGCTGTACGGAGGCCTGATCTCCGCCATCGGACTGCAGATTTCCAACCCCGTCTTCTCCGGCAACCCCGCGGCGCTCTTCCCCGACTGGCACCTGGACTGGTTCCCGCTCCAGACAGTCGTCCTCGTGTCGATGCCCGTCGCCTTCTTGCTCGGCTGGCTGGGCAGCTTGGCAGGAAAGGGACGACGGGCGCCGGAGGTCGTGGAGCACAGTGACCTGGGCGCGAACCCCCGCGTCCCCGCTCCACGATGACGTGCGGCACCCGGCCGTCCCGACGGCCGGGACGGCCGGGCGGCCAGAACGCCCGACACTCCGGCGCCCTGGCCGCCCAGCGCCGCGAACGAGCCCGCGTCCGCAGCGAGAATGGCATCCGATGGGGAGGCCGACCACTCACCACCGCGGCCTGACCGCCCACCCCATGATTGTTCCGGTCACGGCACTAGCTGCGCCGGACGCACATGAGGGGCGCCGGCGGCCAACACGATCCCCGCCAACACGGCGGCGCAGGCCGCCGATGCCGCTGCCGTCACCCTTACCCCCTGCGGTACGTCGTCCACTGCTCTACGCTCTCCGCCTTCCATGACGCACACGGTGCGCAGGGTGAGGAATTGGACGTCATAGTCCACCGAACCCTTCAACTGGGCCCTGCACGGGTGGTTGTAGGGGAACGGAGTCGAGTGCGCCCCTCCGTCCTGCGCCACGGCCACGGTCGACATCAACTGGACGGCCCCCCACGAGTAGGAGGCCGCAGCCGCGGCTGCGCAGGCAAAGGCGGCAGCGACGACCACACGGCGCCATCCAGACCAGTGCCTGTTCCCCGGCAAGGCAACTCCGAGGCACCGGAGCAGGAAGAACATGACCATCGTGATGGCAGCGACGAATACCACCGGTATGAGGAGGATCACGACGGCCCTTTCGGCTGGGCTCGGCTGCTCGTGGTCATCCTGCCTGCAACCATCCGGTCCTGACGTCAACTGTGGTGTGGATCACGGGGAGTTGAGATGTCGTGCGGGAGCGTGTCAGCCGGACGTGCCGCCGACCCGGCGGAGGTTTCCGGCACAGCACCGGCTGATCCTCGGCCGGCACGTCATCAGCGGCGCGCCCCGCACCAATTCCGCGACCGACCCGGCTGGTGGAGGACCGAGGCTAGGACCTCCGCAGCAAGGTCACCACGGCCGCCCCGCCCAGGCCGATGTTGTGCGCAAGCCCCACTCGCGCGCCCGCCACCTGCCGCGCCCCCGCTTCGCCCCGCAGCTGCCGCACCAGCTCGGTCGCCTGGGCGAGTCCGGTCGCGCCGAGCGGGTGACCTTTGGAGATCAGGCCGCCCGACGGGTTGACCACCCACCTCCCGCCGTACGTCGTCGCCCCGCTTTCCACGAGCTTGCCGGACTCGCCGTCCGGGCACATGCCCAGAGCCTCGTAGGTGAGGAGCTCGTTCACGGAGAAGCAGTCGTGCAACTCGATGACGTCGACGTCCTCGATACCGAGCCCTGAGCTCTCGTACACGGCGCGCGCCGCGGCGCGGGACAT
Organism: Streptomyces sp. NPDC002889; assembly: GCF_042888425.1. Taxonomy (NCBI): domain Bacteria; kingdom Bacillati; phylum Actinomycetota; class Actinomycetes; order Kitasatosporales; family Streptomycetaceae; genus Streptomyces; species Streptomyces sp. NPDC002889. The sequence continues at coordinate 30,962 of NZ_JBIAPT010000020.1, read as the reverse complement.
CGGCTTGCCGACGACGTCGATGCAGGAGCCCGAGGCGAAGGACTCCCCGGTGTCGGTGGTCATCGCCTGGGCGGCGATGCGGACCGCCTTGTCGTGCAGGCCGTGCTGGACGACGAACCGTTCGGAGACGACGACGGCCGCGGCCGCCCCGTCGGAGGTCGGCGAGCACTGGAGCCTGGTCAGCGGCCGGTGGACGGCCTTGGCGGCGAGGACCTCGTCGACCTCGTAGACGTCCTGGAACTGGGCGTCGGGGTTGTTCGCCGAATGCCGGTGGTTCTTGGCGCCGACGGCGGCGAGCTGCGCCTCGGTCGTGCCGTAGCGCTCCATGTGCTCGCGGGCCGCGTTGCCGAAGATCTGGGCGGTGGGCGGAGACGCCTCGAACCCGTGGGCCGCGGCCATGATCCCGTAGTGCCGGGCGACCGGCGAGGTCGCGAAGCTCCCGCCGTCGGAGCCGGCGCCGAGCGCGCCGCGGGTCATCTTCTCGAAGCCCAGCGCCAGTACGCAGTCGCTGCCGCCGCCCTCGACGAACTGCCGCGCCAGCATCAGCGCCGTCGCCCCGGTGGCGCAGTTGTTGTTGACGTTGTACACGGGGACGCCGGTCAGGCCCAGTTCGTACGCGGCGCGCTGGCCGGCGGTCGAGACCTGGAAGCAGTAGCCGACCGGGACCTGCTGCACCTGCTCGTAGGCGACCCCGGCATCGGCGAGCGCCTTGGTGCCCGCCTCCTTCGCCATGTCCCAGTACTGCCAGTCCCTCGTCTCCGGCTTCTCGAACTTCGTCATGCCGACACCGACGATGTAGCTCTTCACTGCGTACCTCCTCAGTCTCGTGGCAGGCCGAGGATGCGCTCGGCGACGACATTGAGCTGGACCTGGGTGGTGCCGCCGGCGATGGTCAGGCAGCGCGACATCAGCATGTCGTGCACGGCCCGTTCGCCGACGCCCTCGCGCACCGCGCCGGCCGGGCCGAGCAGTTCGAGGGCGAGCTCGGCGGTCCTCTGCTGGTTCCGGGTCCGGATCAGCTTGCGTACGGATGCTCCGGCGCCCGGGTCGAGCCCGGACACCTGCCGCAGCGTGGTGCGCAGGCCGATGCAGGCGAGGGCGTGGGACGCGGCGGTGAGGGTGCCGATACGGGCCCGTTGAGCGTCGTCCGGACCGCTCGCCCGGGCGAGCAGGGCCTCGATGCCGGTCCCGAAGGACATCTGATCGGCCATGTGCACGCGTTCGTTGCCGAGCGTGTTACGGGCGACGCGCCAGCCGTCGTGGAGCCGCCCGACCAGTGCGTCCGGCGGCAGCGGCGCGTCGTCGAAGAAGACCTCGTTGAAGAGCGACTCGCCGGTGATCTCCTTCAGCGGTCTGATGTCGATCCCCCGGGTGCGCTTCATGTCGACGAGGAAGTAGCTGATCCCCCGGTGCTGGGGGGCGTCGGGGTCGGTACGGGCCAGCAGGATGCCGTGGTCGGCCGTGCGGGCCGAACTCGTCCATATCTTCTGCCCGTTGATCCGCCAGCCGTCCGGGGTGCGTTCGGCCCGGGTGCGCAGGCTCGCCAGGTCCGAACCGGCACCCGGCTCGGAGAACAGCTGGCACCAGCGCAGGTCCCCGAGGAGCGTGGGCAGCAGATAGCGCTCCTGCTGCTCCTCTGTTCCATGGGCGAGGAGTGAGGGCACCACCCAGGCCGCGATACCCAGGTCGCTCACCGTGACCCCGGCCGCCGCCAACTCCTGTTGCACCACGATCTGGTGGGCAGGGTCTGCGCCCAGACCGTAGGGCTCGGGCAGATGAGGGGCCGCGTAGCCGGTGGGTGCGAGGGCACGGCGCGCGGCGGGCGGGTCGAGGCCCCGTACGGCCCCGATGATCTCGCGTGCGGCGCTCCGGTGCGCCTCCGCCTCGTCGGGCAGCTCCAGGGTCAGCTCGCGGCGTGCTCCGGCGGCCGCGAGGGCGACGGCCCGCAGCCGGTGGGCGTCACCTGTGCCCAGCAGCTGCCGGGCCACCAGCGCCCGGCGCAGATACAGATGGGCGTCGTGCTCCCAGGTGAACCCCATCCCGCCGAGCACCTGGATGCAGTCCTTGGCGCAGCCGTACGCGGCATCGAGCGCGGCGGACGCGGCGAGGGCGGCAGTGAGCGAACGGACCCGCGGCCCGGCATCCGCGGCCCGCGCCGCGTCCCAGGTCAGCGCGCGGGCCTGCTCGAGGCGCACCAGCATGTCCGCGCACAGGTGCTTGATCGCCTGGAACCGCCCGATCGGCCGCCCGAACTGCTCGCGCACCTTCGCGTGCTCGACGGCCGTGTCCAGTGAACACGCCGCCACTCCGCATGCCTCCGCCGCGAGGAACACCGCCGCCAGGTCGCGTACGAGCCCGGAATCGATGTCCAGCACCCCGGGGGCAATGACCCCGGATGCACTCACCTCGGCGGTCGGTCGGACCGGGTCGGCGCTGTCATGTGCGCGCACGGTCAGCGACTGCGCATCCACGGCGGCCCACACCGTGCCGTCGGCCGTTGCCGCCTCGAGCAGGAGCACATCGGCCTGCGCCCCGGCCAGGACGGGCGGGGCGGTCCCGTCCAGCCGCCACCCTCCCTGGTCGGGTACGGCGGTGAGACTGCCGGTACCGAGCGCTACGGCCCCGATCCGCGTCCCGTCCGCGAGCGCGGCCACCAGCTCGCCGCGCCCGGCGCGCCGCAGTACCTCGGCGGCGAGGACGCTCGGGAGATACGGCCCGGGCAACAGGCCCCGCCCGGTCTCCTCGAGCACCACGGCCAGGTCGAGAAGGGTGCCGCTGTCCCCGCCGTACTCCCCTGGCAGATGCACCCCGAGCAGCCCCTGCGCAGCGGCGCCGTCCCAGTACGCGGGCCGCCCGGTCGCGCAGGCGGGCACGTCGAGGCACTTGCGCACTTCCTCCGGCGGTACGGCACGCGCCAGCCAACCGCGTACGGACCGGGCCAACTCCCGTTGATCCTGAGTGATTCCGATACCCATGCGCATCCTCACCGGTCGCCGCGGGTAGGGGACGCGGGCCAGAGTAGAACACGTTCCAATCTGACGGAAGGTCAGATGCCGTCCCGGATACCGGGCAGGGTTGGTCCGCAGCAGTCGGCCTTGCGGTGGGACTGCGAGGAGCGCTTCTGCCACTGGGGGCCCATGGCCTCAGCCGGCGGCCCAACCTGCATAGAACAGGCCGAGACCGACGATGACGCACATGCCCTGGATCGTCCAGAAACGGACCACGACGAGGACTTCGGACCAGCCCTTGAGTTCGAAATGGTGCTGCAGCGGGGCCATCTTGAAGACCCGCCTGCCGGTCATCTTGAACGAGCCGACCTGGATGACCACGGACAGGGTGATCAGGACGAAGAGCCCGCCCAGCAGGGCGAGCAGCAGTTGAGTGCGAGAGCAGATGGCCAGGCCCGCCAGGGCGCCGCCGAGAGCGAGCGAACCGGTGTCGCCCATGAAGATCTTGGCGGGTGAGGTGTTCCACCACAGGAACCCGAAGCAGGCACCCATCAGCGCGGAGGCGACGACGGCGAGGTCGAGCGGATCACGTACCTCCATGCAGGAAGCGGGGTCGGTCATCGTCATCGCGTTGGCGCACGATTTCTGGAACTGCCACAGACCTATGAAGGTGTAGCCGCCGAAGACCATGACCGACGCACCGGTCGCCAGCCCATCCAGACCGTCCGTCAGATTCACGCCGTTCGACATGGCCAGGATCATGAACAGCGCCCACACGACGAACAGGACCGGCCCGATGGTCCAGCCGAAGTCGGTGACGAACGACAGCCTCAGAGAAGCCGGCGTCTGGCCGCGGTCGTCCGCGAACCGGATGGCCAGAACGGCGAACATGATGCCGACGATCAGCTGGCCGGACATCTTCGCCCCGGCCCGCAGCCCCAGCGAACGCCGCTTGACGATCTTGATGTAGTCGTCGACGAACCCGACGACCCCCATGCCCACCATCAAGAACAGCACCAGGACACCGGGGTACGTCGGGCCCTCACCGGTGATGACCTTGGTCAGGGCGTACGCGATGAGGGTGGCCAGGATGAAAGCGATGCCGCCCATGGTGGGTGTGCCGCGCTTGCCGTGGTGGCCGCGCGGGCCATCGTCACGGATGAACTGCCCGTATCCCTTGCGGGCCAGCAGCTTGATCAGCAGCGGTGTGCCGATGAGGGTCAGGAACAAGCCGATGGCCCCGGCAAACAGGATCTGGTTCATAGACCAACTGTGCCTGGTACGTGGAGATGCACGCGGTCTTCGCCTCCATCTCCGCATAGGGCTGGAACCAGTTCGGCAACCGGCTCCGCAGCACCCGCCCTACCAGTCGCGAGAGCAGCCCGTCCGCCCCAGCGCCGCGTCCGCGCGCTCCGCTCCCGTCTCGCAGCCGAGCGTGATCGGATCGCTGCACGCTGGTGATGTGCATCACGCAACCGACCTCGGTCCCGGAAGCTACCCACCCGTAGGGCACGATGGGCGCCCACCCGCACATACGTGTCCAGGAGGACCCGCCCATGGCCGCCGCCACCCCCAAGCCGGAGACCCTCGCCGCCTTCGAGGCCGCCAAGGGGTTCATGCCCGTGGGCGAGGGCCTGGCCTTGTACACGGCCGCCGTCGAGGCGGGCGCGCTGGGGCTGCCGCTGCTTGAGGTCGGGACGTACTGCGGACGCTCCACGATCCTGCTCGCCGACGCGGCCCGCGAGGCCGGGACCACGGCGATCACGGTCGACCACCACCGGGGCAGCGAGGAGCAGCAGCCGGGGTGGGAGTACCACGACCCGACGGTCGTGGACCCGGAGGTAGGCCTCATGGACACGCTGCCCACGTTCCGCCGCACGCTGCACAAGGCCGGCCTGGAGGACCACGTGATCGCGATCGTGGGGCGTTCCCCACAGGTCGCGAAGGCGTGGGGCGGCAAGTTCGGACTGGTCTTCATCGACGGCGGGCACACCGACGAGCACGCCACGAACGACTACGAGGGCTGGGCCCCGCACGTCGCCGAGGGCGGCCTGCTGGTCATCCACGACGTGTTCCCCGACCCGGTCGACGAGTGGACCGGGCAGGCCCCGTACCGCATCTACCTGCGGGCACTGGAGTCGGGCGCGTTCACCGAGGTCTCGGCGACGGAGTCGCTTCGCGTCCTGCGTCGCACGAGCACCGGGATCTGAGCCCCGGCCCGGGAACGCCACCGCCTCGGCGGTGGCCGGGTTGGTGGGTGCGGTGTGGGGCCGGTCCGAGACTGGCCAAGCCCCAGGGA